>CALUNJ010000029.1 GCA_944321975.1 uncultured Paraprevotella sp. | reverse complement strand
TCGGACTACGACATGGACGGCGACGGCTATGTGGACAACGTGCATATCGTCTTTGCCGGATATGGCGAGGAAGCCGGTGCGGCCTCCAATGCCATTTGGTCCCATGAGGCCCAGTTCCCGGAAGTCACGGTGCAAGGCATGAAGATCGACTGCTATTCCTGCACGCCGGAGCTGCGCGGAAACCGGGGAAACGGCATTTCCCGCATCGGGCCCTGCTGCCACGAGATGGGGCATGCGCTGGGCGCGTTGGACTATTACGACACGGACTACGGGACGGGCGGCAATTTTGAAGGCACAGGCCAGTGGGACATCATGGCTTCGGGCAGTTGGAACAACGACGGCATCACGCCCGCGCACTTCAACCCCTACGTGAAGGCTTATGATTTCGGCTGGGTGGAGGTGAAGACGATTTCCGAGCCCGGGGATTATGTGCTGGAGCCGTCCACCGTGCAGAAAGATGAGATTTATCGGGTCAACACGACATCCGAGGGCGATTACTATTTGCTGGAAAGCCGCGTGCGCACGGGCTTCGACGCCGCCTTGCCGGGCGAAGGGCTGATGATCTACCATGTGCATCCCGACATTTCCCGTGAGTTCGCGGCAAACACCATCAATGCGGCGGCCCCGCAGATGATGTATCCCGTGTGCGCCTCTTCGTCGGCGGACGTGCCGTCGTCTTCTTCCGCTTCGTATGGCGACATCAACTCCGGCGGATGCCCCTTCCCGGGCACTTCGCGCAACACCTCGTTCGGGGCGCACACCGTGCCGGCGGCTTTTGCCTGGGACGGTTCGGCGACGGACATTGAATTGCGCGCCATCGCCCAAAATGCCGATGGCTCGGTCGTGTTCACCGTGGGCGGGGCCGGAGGAGGCGCACAGGTCGAGACCGAAACGCTGTGGTCGGAAGACTTCGAGCAGGCTTCTTCCCCGGCCTCGTGGGGCGGGACGGACTGGTCGCGGACGGAGGTGGACGAAGGGGCTTGGGGCGCCATCGCCTCGTGGTACACGATGACGGAAGCCGCCGACGGGACGGCCTATCTGGAGTTGAGGACCCAGAATGTGTTGGGGCAGAAGGAAGATGTCTTGCGTTCTCCCCAAGTGGTGGAGAACGCGGAGGGGGACGTGCTTTTGCAGTTCGCCTATGCGCTCCGGACGCGGCTCGGCACCGTTTCCTTGGCGGTGTATGCCGTGCACGAGAGGACGGGCAGGGAGGAACTTCTGCTGACCTTGGACGAAACCGCACAGGACTGGACGGAAGCGGAAGTCCGCTTGCCGCAGAGCGGGGAAGGTTTGCGCCTCAAGTTCGTAGGGGCGGTGAACGGCATGGGGTGTGTCTATCTGGATGCCGTGTCCGTGGGGCGGCGGAAGAAGCCCCTTTCCGTGGCGGCGGCCCCGGCGGCAGATGCCCCGATGGCCGTGGAGAGCCGGGATGGCTGCGTCCGTGTGTCCTTCCGGCATCCGTCACTTTTGCGCGTATACGCGCTGGACGGCCGCCTGGAATATGCCGCTCCGCATGAAAGCGCGGTTCACCGTTTCCGGCTCTCTCCGGGATTATATGTGCTGAGGGCGGGCACGGTGTCCAGGAAGGTCCTGGTTCGCTAAGAAACGTTTTTTGAATTTGCCGTGCGATGATTCGGGGCGAATCCCCCGGTCGTCGCACGCGTTTTTGCCTCGCCGCCGTGCCTTTTTCCGCCGGCGCGGTGCAGGGTCATCGGGCCTTGTTTTAAGGTGTCTTTTTATTCTTCTGAAAACCAATGGGATAAAATGCCGCTTGAAGTGCCCGGATTTTTATCAGGCGATTTACATTTTTTTCTCAAGCGATTTACATTTTTTTCTCAAGCGATTCACATTTTTTTCTCAAGAGAGAAATTTGCAGGTCTCTTGAGGCTCCTTAAAAAACTCATTTTGGGCGGGCCACCGCATGAAAAGCCCTGTTTTTTTACTTGCGGAACTGGATTTGTATTATCTTTGCCAACCGAAACGAGGGCTTTCTGTGTGCCCGTGGAAGAAAAAAAAGACGTATTGTGTATGAGTAAAGCCATGATTTTCGCGGCGGGCTTGGGCACCCGCCTGCGGCCTTTGACCGACACGATGCCCAAGGCACTGGTGCCGGTGGGCGGAAAGCCGTTGCTGGAACTCCAGCTGGAAAAGCTGGTGGCCGCCGGATTCACGGACATTGTGATCAACGTGCACCATTTTGCCGAACAGATCATGCGCTTCGTGCAGGAGCGCGGAGGGTGTGGCGCGCAGGTGTGTTTCAGCGATGAGCGCGGCTGTCTGCTGGACACGGGCGGAGGCATCCGGAAGGCCGCGCCCCTGTTGTCGGACGGCGGGGAAGGAAGCGGGCCGTTTCTGGTGCACAACGTGGACATCCTGAGCAACGTGGACCTGGCCGGTTTCTTTGGCCTCGGGCGGGATGCCGCTGCCCTGTTGCTGGCGAGCGGGCGCCAGACGCAGCGTTACCTGCTGTGCGACGCCTCGGACCGCCTGGTGGGCTGGACCAACGTGAAGACGGGCGAGGTGAAGTCGCCCTATCCCGGCCTGGAGGTGGCCGCCTGCCGGAAGTATGCTTTTGCCGGCATTCACACGTTCTCTCCCCGTCTGTTCGCCTATTTTGACCGCTGGCCGGAGAAATTCTCCATCATAGACTTCTATCTTTCCGTGTGCGGCAAGGAAGACATCCGCGTCTGTCCGCTTCCCGGCCTGAAGATCTTGGACGTGGGGAAACCCGAGGCGTTGAAGCAGGCGGAGGACTTTTTGGCACGCGAGTGTTGCCAGTGACGATAAATTATTGTACTTTTGTGTTCAAAATCAGATAAAAACCTTTTTATGCAACAGAAAATCATTATTCTTGATTTCGGTTCGCAAACCACGCAGCTCATCGGGCGGAGGGTGCGCGAGCTGGATACGTTCTGTGAGATTTTGCCTTACAACAAGTTTCCGAAAGACGATCCGGACGTGATCGGCGTGATCCTGAGCGGTTCGCCTTTCAGCGTGTACGACCATGAGGCATTCAAGATAGACTTGGCCGGCATTCGCGGCAAATATCCGGTGTTGGGCATTTGCTATGGCGCGCAGTACATGAGCTACGTGCTGGGCGGCGCGGTGGAGCCGGCCGGGACGCGTGAATACGGCCGCGCCAACTTGGCTTGGTTTGACCAGGAGAATCCTTTGTTTAAAGGTTTTGAGGACCATTCTCAGGTGTGGATGAGCCATGGCGACACCATCACCCGTCTGCCGGAAGGATTTAAGGCGATCGCCTCTACCGACAAGGTGCAGAATGCCGCCTACCAGGCCGAAGGCGAAAAGTTGTGGGGCGTGCAGTTCCACCCGGAAGTGTTCCATTCCGTGCAGGGCACGCTGCTGCTGAAGAATTTCGTGGTGGACATCTGCGGCAGCTGCCAGAATTGGAGCGCGGCCTCGTTTGTGGACTCCACGGTGGCGGAGCTGAAGGCCCAGCTGGGCGATGACCGTGTGATTCTCGGACTGAGCGGGGGCGTGGATTCCTCCGTGGCGGCAGTGTTGTTGAACAAGGCGGTGGGCGACCGCCTGACGTGTATCTTTGTGGATCATGGCATGTTGCGCAAGAACGAGTTCAAGAATGTGTTGCACGACTACGAGTGCCTGGGGCTGAATGTCATCGGCGTGGATGCCAGCGAAAAGTTCTTCAAGGACCTGGAGGGAGTGACCGATCCGGAACAGAAGCGCAAGATCATCGGGCGGGACTTCGTGGAAGTCTTCGATGCCGAGGCCCGGAAGATCACCGATGCGAAGTGGCTGGCCCAAGGGACCATCTATCCCGACCGCATCGAGAGCCTGAACATCACGGGGAAGACCATCAAGAGCCATCACAACGTGGGCGGGTTGCCAGAGGAAATGAACCTGCAACTTTGTGAGCCGCTGAAGTGGCTGTTCAAGGACGAGGTGCGCCGGGTGGGCCGCCAGTTGGGCATGCCTGAGCACTTGATCACGCGCCATCCGTTCCCCGGGCCGGGACTGGCCGTGCGCATCCTGGGCGACATCACGCGGGAGAAAGTGCGCGTGTTGCAGGATGCCGACGACATTTTCATCCAGGGCTTGCGCGACTGGGGCCTGTATGACCAGGTCTGGCAGGCCGGTGTCATCTTGTTGCCGGTGAAGAGCGTGGGCGTGATGGGCGACGAGCGCACCTACGAACGTGCCGTGGCGTTGCGTGCCGTGACCAGCACGGATGCCATGACGGCCGATTGGGCGCACCTGCCTTATGACTTCATGGCCAAGGTGAGCAACGACATTATCAATAAGGTGAAAGGAGTGAACCGCGTGTGCTACGACATTTCCTCCAAACCGCCTTCGACGATCGAGTGGGAATGACGGCATTCCCCTGTTTCTGTGGGCGGAACGGCATCTGAACTTTCCCCCAAATGAGGGTGTATCAAAATTCCGATACACCCTCTTATAAAATATTAAACCATCAAAAACCAGAAAAAGAAAAAACTCATGTTTGCCAACGGGCAGTTTGCACTTTGTTCGTTTGATAGTCCCGTCAGACCGCAGCGTTTTCTTTCTTATATTTCCGGCAAAAGGTAATGGTGGAGATGATGCCGATGGCGACGAAGCCTGTGCCCACGAGGGCTGGATAATTGTAGGTAAGCCCGTAGGTGATGGGGAGTCCGCCGCAGTAGGCCCCGACGGCGTTGCCTAAGTTGAAGGCGACTTGCACCAATGCGGCTCCCATCATCTCCCCTCCTTTGGAAAAGCGCAGCAACAAGAGCTGTTGAGGAGCCGACACGCCGAAAAGGCACGCCGTGCAGAGGCACATCATGAGAACGGCAATGCCCGGACGGGTGGCGAAGAAGAAGGTGGAAAGCAGTCCGACAATCATACACGTTTGCATGGCAAGGATCGTGCGTCCCGGTGTGTATCGGTCGGATAATTTTCCGCCGGCAATGTTGCCCACGCACATGCTCCCTCCGGCCAGGACCATGAGCAGGGTGATTTCCGAGGGCGAGAAACCGGCCAGTTGGTTCATCAGCGGGCTGATGTAGCTGTACCAGCAAAAGATGCCTCCGTTTCCAAAAGTAGTGGTGGCGATAAGAAGCCACGGGGCCGCGCTTTTCAGGAAGCGGAATTGTCCCTTCAAGCCTGTGTTGGGGAGCGGGGCCATGTGGGGAATCAGGCGGTAGAGCATGATGAATGTCAGCATGCCCCATGCGCCGTTGAACAGGAAAATGGCCCGCCATGACACGAGGTCGCTTAGCCAAGTGCCTGTGGGGATGCCGATGAGGTTGGCCACGGTCATTCCGGAACTCATGATGGCAATGGCCAGTGAACTTTTTCCGCGTGGCGCCAGGCGGTCGGCCACGATGGAACCCACGCCGAAATAAGCTCCGTGGGGTAGTCCGGAGATGAAACGGAAAAGGATGCCGAGATGCAGGTCGGAGCAGGCGGACATCAGCAGGTTTCCTGTCAGGTAGATGCAAATCAGGGCCAGCAGGATTTGGTGGAGCGGGCGCTTGCGGGCGATCAGCACCACGGAGGGAGCGCCCACGCAAACGCCGAGGGCGTAAGCCGAGATGAGGTGGCCCGCTTCCGGGATGGTGCATTGCATGGATTGTGCCACATAGGGCAGGATGCTCATCATGACAAACTCCGACATGCCCAAGGCAAATGTGCCGAAGGCCAGTGCGATTAAACTCTTTTTCATAATAATGTGCAGATCTTATCTTTTTACCTTTTATTCCTTTTATGTTGATTCTTGACGAGATGGTTGCAAGGAGTCATGGGGCATATTCTTTCCGATAGCGGGCAAAAGCGTCGCTGATGCAGCGGGCCAGTTTTTTCTGGCCTCGTTTGGACTTGATGAATTTTTCTTCTTGCCGGTTGGAGATGAATCCGATTTCCGTGAGTACGGCCGGCATGCGTGTCTTGCGAAGCACGGCAAAGTTGGCGGTTTTCACTCCGCGGCTTTTTCGCCCTCCTTGACGCGAATACTCCCTTTCGATAAGCCGGGCCATGTGTTCGCCGCGGCCGCCCCGTGCCGACGGGTGTATGAAGGTCTCTGTGCCTTCGGCCCATCCTCGTGCGGAGTTGGAGTGGATGGAGAGGAACAAGTCCGCGCCAAAGTAGTTGGCCATGCCTGCCCGGTCGTCGAGGGTGACAAATTCGTCGTCCGGTCGTGTTTGTATCACTTCTACTCCTTTGCATTTTTTGCGGATGAGTTTACATACCCTCCGGGCGACTTTGAGGTTGATGTCTTTTTCGAGGGAACGCCGTCCGGCAGCTCCCTGGTCGTTGCCGCCGTGTCCTGCGTCCACGACCAGCACGAACGGTTGCCGTGCGATTCCGCGTGACGACCGGCACCCCGATGTGGCAGCAATCACAATGGCCAGGAGGGCTACGAGCGAAAGATGTGACAACCAGTTGCGCATGAGGGCTTAGGAGTTAGGTTGCTGAGGAGAAACCAGCCCGCTGGCAGCCAGTTTCTGCATTTCTTTTTCGTGGGCTTCCAATCTTGCTTGGTAGCCGGCCAATTGGACGAGAATTCGGTTCTTCTCGCTTTCCAATCTCGCGATTTCCGTGTTTAAGGCCGCCGTGCGGTCTTCTTCTTTTCCTTGTGATTGTGAACTGACTTGGTGTGCGGCCAGGGCCATGCGCGCTTCTTCTACCCGTGCTTCGGCCACTTTGTTGCGGAGAATGAGCGTCCGCACTTTTTCCCGCAAGGCATTCCAGTCCGTGGGGTTGTTGAAAGCCTGTTCCAATTCCTGGAACTGCACGGGGGAGTGTTGTGCGTTGTATTTCCGGATCCAGTCGTCCAAATCGGAATGTTCCTTGGCAATATCCTTTTCAAATTCCTGAATTGTGTCGGCCACCCGCTGGTTGTAGCCCCGCCATAGCATGGCCGATGTGCGGATTTCGTCCAGTTTCTGTCGGCTTTCTTCTTTCTGCTTTTCCGATTCGTCCAAGGTGTCCAGGGCCATTTTGTATCGGGCTTCCGCGTCGCCGTCTTCAACCAGTTTGTACAGTTGTTCTTTCGCCTGCCGTTTGCGTTCTTCCAGTTGTTCCGCCTTTTCAACGGCGAGGTCGAGCAGCTTTTTGAGGATGTTGGCTTGTTGCGTCACGTTTTCATGCATGGTTTGCCACCGTATTTGGTCTTTTTGGATTTTTGAGGTTTCCTGCATCAACTCAAGCCATCGTTCCCGCTGTTTTTGGATGTATATTCTCAGGTTTTCCGGGTTTTCTTCCCATACTTTATACCAATTGGAGATGGCCATCATGTGGTCTATTTCTTCGAACAGTTCGCTGAACTTCTCGTTGGTGCGTGTCAGGGCCTGTTGCAGTTGTTCCACCCGGTAGGCCGCGACTTGGCATCCCGTGTTGACTTCATTCAGCCTCACGATGATGTCGTCTTTTGCCAGTTCTTTTTGGGTCAGTTGTTTGTTGATGGTGTTGATGGCGGATTGGTGGTAGTTGAAGGTGTCCAGTTCCTTCTGGGCATATTCTGCGTCGACTCCTGTCTTTTCTACCAATTGCTGCAACATGATGCGTCTTCCTTCAAAGTTCGTGCTGGCCGAGCAGTCTTTAAAAGAGCGGTCCAGCGAGACGAAGGTTTCCCAATGTTCGATGTGGCTTTGCAATATTTGTTTGTACACTTCCAACGCCTGATGCCCGATCTCGATGCGTCCTTCTTCCACGGCTTGTTCCCGTTGCAGGTCTTCCAGCACGGTTTGTTTGTGTTTCAGTTCCGTGGTGGCCTGTTCAAAGTCGGTTTTGATTTCTCCGATGAGTTTGCTTTGTTCCAGCAAAGTGTCGGAGTGGTAGGGGTGGTGTGTGGCGCCGCACACGCTGCAACTCACGCCTTCCTGCAAATCTTTGCGCAACTGCATCACGTCTTGGCTTTTGCTTAGCGTGTAGGCATATTTCAGTTCTTCGCATTGGGTTTGCAGTCCGGCGACCTCGGGGGCTGTTTGTGCGATTTGTGCCTTTAATGCTTCGTTGTGTTGCCTCATGCGCATGATTTCCTGGCTTTTTTCGTCGATTCTCATGTAGCCTTCGGCAATCTGTTTCCATAGCCGGGTCGCATTGTATAGCATTTCGCGTTTGCTCTTCAGGTCCATGGCCCTTTGTTGCAGGTTATAGCTGTTCAGTCCCACGATGCTTTTCTGGTGCACTTGCAACTCTCCTTTTAGCGTTTTGATTTGTGCGTCGGTTTCCTGCGAGGTGATGAAGAGGCGGTTCAGTTTCTCGTTTTGTTCTTGTTGTTGCTTGCGTGCCCTTTCGAGAATGGACAACAGTTGCTCCTTGCGTTTCTTTTGATATAGCAGGAAGTTCAGTTTGGTCTGTATGACTTCGCCTTTTTCCAGCATGCGTTGTTGCGATTCCAGGTTTTGGCGCAACTGTTGCTGTTGCGCGGCTCTTTCTTTGTCTTTTTCCAGTTCCTTTTGGGCGTCTTTTTTTTGCGTTTCCAGGCTGTCGAGTGTGTGCCCCAGCCGTTTTTTATAAATGTCCAGTTCCGTCAGTTCGCTTTCGTAGAAGTCCAATTCCGCCTTGAGCCGGTAGCTTTCGGCGGTTTGGGCGATGAGCTGGCGCATCCCGTTTCTTTTCTCCTGGTATTTCTTTTCATCGGCTTCGGCCTTTCGGGCCATTTCGTCGCACATCTTCTGGGCTTCGGCTAATTTTTCCGCACGCATGGGGCTTTCCGACCTGGCGAGTTGCAGGATGCCTTCGATGGCTTTGATCCTTTGGTAGTTGCCTTGCATCGTCTCGAAGGTTTCATAGCGTTCCAGCTCGCGTATTTCATTCAGGTGTGCGTTATATTCTTTGTTGCGCTCGAAGAACTCTTGCTTGTATTTTTCCAATGCCGCTTCGAGTTCTTTGAATTTGTGGAACCATTCTTTTTGGGCTTCCAGCCCTTCCAGCGTCTGGGTCACGTTGGTCAGCTTTGTTTTATGGAGCCGCATGGCATCGTGGATGCGTTTCAGTTCGTTGCTGTCAAGCAGGTGCTCGTTTGCTTTTTGCCTCTTGGCTTCAGCGCATGCGATTTGGCGGAACATGCGGGTCACTTCCTCGGGCATTTCCGTGCCGAATTGCCGGGAAAACCACTGTCGGGCAGCTTCTTCTGCCGTGAGGGGGGATGGGTTTCCGGCGGGATTTCCTTCGGCCTGAGAGGGGGTCGGGGCATTGGGTTGCTTGTCTTCTTCCTGGGTGGATCTGCGAAAAAACTTCATGCGGATGAATGTTTAAATTCCATGCAAAGTTAGAAATAAAAAACGTTTCCCGCTATATTCTTCGCCATAATCTCAGACTGTGACTGGGCTTTGTTGGGAAAAAAATCGTAATTTTGCGTCGAAATAAAAAAAGAGAACGCAAGATATGGCAACAAAACCAGGAATACCGAAGGGAACGCGCGACTTTTCGCCGATAGAGATGGCGAAGCGCAATTACATATTTGACACGATAAAGAGCGTGTATGCTTTGTATGGCTTTCAGCAGATTGAGACGCCGGCCATGGAAAATCTTTCCACGTTGATGGGAAAATACGGCGAAGAGGGCGACAAACTGCTTTTCAAGATCCTGAATTCCGGGAATTTCCTTTCCGGCGTGGAGCAGGAGGAACTGCGAAGCGAGCACGTGAACCGGCTGGCGGCACGGTTGTGCGAGAAGGGGTTGCGCTATGACCTGACGGTGCCTTTCGCCCGCTATGTGGTGCAACACCGTGAAGAATTGACCATGCCCTTCAAACGCTATCAGATACAACCCGTGTGGCGAGCCGACCGGCCGCAAAAGGGGCGCTACCGCGAGTTTTACCAATGTGATGCCGACGTGGTGGGCAGCGACTCTTTGCTGAACGAGGTGGAACTGATGCAAATCGTGGACACCGTGTTTTCCAAATTCGGCATCCGTGTGTGCATCAAACTGAACAACCGCAAGATCCTGACCGGTATTGCCGAAATGATAGGCGCGGCGGACAAGATCGTGGACATCACCGTGGCTATCGACAAGTTGGATAAAATCGGGTTGGACCATGTGAATGCCGAGCTGGCAGAGGCCGGCATCGGGGAAGAGGCCATCGCCCGCTTGCAGCCTATCATCCAGCTGAAAGGCAGCAATGTGGAAAAGTTGGAAGTCATGAAAGAAGTGTTGGCCGGAAGCGAAACCGGGTTGAAGGGTATCGGAGAGTGTGAGTTCGTGCTTGGCACCTTGGAACGCCTGGGATTGAAGAACCAGATGGAATTTGACCTGACGCTGGCCCGAGGACTGAACTATTACACGGGTTGCATCTTTGAGGTGAAGGCTTTGGACGTGGAGATCGGCAGCATTACCGGTGGCGGACGTTATGACAACCTGACCGGCATTTTCGGGATGCCCGGCCTGAGCGGGGTGGGCATTTCTTTCGGGGCCGACCGCATTTTCGATGTGCTGAACCAGTTGGACCTTTATCCCAAGGAAACGGTCACGGGCACGGAGCTGCTCTTCGTGAATTTCGGCGAAACCGAGGCGGCCTATTGTCTGCCTGTCGTGGCCCAGGCCCGCCGCGCCGGGCTGTGTTGCGAGATTTATCCGGACAACGCTAAGATGAAAAAACAGATGGCCTATGCCAATGCCAAGGCGGTGCCTTTCGTGGCGATTGCGGGCGAGAATGAGATGAAAGAAGGAAAAATCACCCTGAAAGACATGATGACGGGCGAGCAACGCTTGGTTACACCGGAAGAGATGATAAATATCATTAAAAAATAGCTCCGTTCGACACCAAAAAGCGGCCTTTGCCATTACCTTTACAAGCAGTGGCAAAGGCCGTTGTTTTTTCTATTACGGAGGAGGGTTTATGAAAGCGAAAGAAACTTTTTGGGGGCTGTGCCTCTCGGCGTGTCTGGGTGCGGCGCCAGTGTCGGCGGAGAATGTGGCGGATACTTGCCGGTTTAAGGTCGGTGTGACCTTGATGATGCCCGTGTCTTATCCTTCACGCACGTTGTCCTATGGCTATTCGCTGGAGTTGCGGAATGACACGGCCTGGGTGCATCTTCCTTACATGGGGCGGGTCTACCAGCCTGTGCTGGACGATGACGGCTTGCGTTTCGCGCTTCCGGTGGAAGATTACAAGGCGAGAACCCTTCGCGAAGGGGTGGACCGGGTGGAATTCCGCGTGCGCAAGGTTCCGGTGACTTATAAATTCACCGTGACGCTTTATGGCCGCGAACGGGCAGACATCATCCTTATTCCCAGCAATGCCCAAAGCATATCCTATTCCGGTGATTTGGTGGCAGATTGACGAAAACAGGCCGGGATGTGTGAAGTGTTTCGGGGGAGGCGGTCTAAAGCCGGCCTGCCCTGCTGCAAGGTCTTTGCCCTCCTTCGCCTCTTTCATCCTTTGCGAGAGGTTTATCCCTGATCGTTTTTTTAAGTTTTGAAGTTGGATATTGATTAAGAAAGTTGGAATGAAGAGTGAAATCGAGAAAATGCGGAGTGAGGAACTCTATGACTTTACGGATCCGGAAGTGCAGAAGAGCCTGGATCATGCGGGAGAATTGTGCCGCAAGTTGCGCACCATGCTGATGAGTGACGAAGACTACCGGGCCACCATCGAGGAACTTGTTCCGGGGATTCCCCCGACTTCTGCCGTGTGTCCTCCTTTCCATTGTGATCATGGCACGGGGGTGGTTTTGGGCGACCACGTGTTTGTCAACTGCAATTGCATCATGCTCGATGCGGGATATATCCGCATTGGCCGGCACACCAAAGTGGGGCCGAACTGCCAGTTCTATACTCCCCAGCACCCGATGGACTACTTGGGGCGGCGCGAACCGAAGGAAACGGGCCATCCCATCACCATTGGCGAGGATTGCTGGCTGGGCGGAAGTGTGGTGGTGTGCCCCGGAGTGACCATTGGCAACCGCTGCATTATTGCTGCCGGGAGTGTCGTGGCGCATGATATTCCCGACGACTCGCTTGCCGCAGGCTGTCCTGCCGTGGTGAAGAAAAAACTAAGATGACCGGCTGTTCCTTGCCGGAGGGGGAGCGGGAGGGTGCGGTCTGGCCGCGTCTTTCCCTTTTCCCAAAGAGGCGGCGCGGATTCCATGGGGTGAATCCTTTTTACAGATTTGCTGTCTGTGCCTGAAATGCTCCGATGGGGGGGCGGTTGAGCGCGGAAGGATTTCCTCTTGGGAAAAGGAAGGGTTCCTCAGGCCGGAGTGCTTTGGTGTATTCTTCAAGGAACCTTCCGATTTATCTCAAGCGATTCACATTTTTTTCTCAAGCGGAGCGAAAGAGTTTCGCTTGAGAAAGATTCATGGTCCCCTGCCCTAAAGAATGGAACGTTGAAAAGTACTGACAATTCGAGGAAGCCCTTGGGGCAAATACAGGCTTCGGGGGAAGTTCCGGCCATCGTGCGATAGGATTTCCCGTCCGCCCCTCTTGGGCCGGCGTGCCGGAAAAGCAAATTCGGGCACACTTTTTCCTGAACAAGGAGAAAGCATGCCCGAAAAGGTTGGGAGCCGCTGCCCTTATCGTGAGGCTGCAAATTTGCGGAACCGTTCCAATGCCTCGGCCAGCCGCGTGCGTGGGCAGGCGATGTTCCAACGCATGAAACCTTCCTGCGGGGAATGGTACATGGCTCCGGCGTTCAGCCAAAGCCCGGCCTCTTCGATGAGCGCCTGTTCCAGCGTTTCCGAGGGGAGGCGGAGCGCGGAACAGTCCATCCACACCAGGTAGGTGCCTTCCAGCTTGGCCAGAGGGAACCGGGGGAGATGTTCCGCGCAGAAATCCCTCATGTAGTCATAATTCCCTTGCAGGTAATCGATCAGCTGTGTGAGCCATTCTTCCCCCTCGTTGTAGGCCGCGATGGTGGCTTCCACACCGAACGGGTTCACGTCGCAGACCTCGTTGATGTTGATGGCCCTGTCTATGCGTTGGCGCATGTCGTCGTCCTCGGCCACGATGTTGGCAATCTGAAGTCCGGCGATGTTGAAGGCCTTGGAGGGAGAGATGCAAGTCACCGAGCGGCGTTGGAATTCTTCGGAGACAGACGCGAACGGGGTGTAAGCGTATGGGGGGAACACCAGCTCGCAGTGAATCTCGTCGGCCACCACCGTTACGTCGTGGCGCAGGCAGATTTCCCCCATGCGGGTGAGTTCCTCGCGTGTCCAAACCCTTCCGGCCGGGTTGTGAGGGTTGCAGAGTAGCATGATTTTCACTTTGGGATCGGCGGCCTTCCGCTCGAGGTCGTCGAAGTCCATCTGGTAGGTGTCGCCCGTGCGCAGCAAGGGGCTGCATGCCGCTTCGCACGCATTGTTGCGGATGGAGGAGAAAAAACAGTTGTACACCGGGGGCTGCACCAACACCTTGTCGCCCGGCCGGGCCAGTGCCTTGATGATGGCGGAAATGGCGGGAACGACCCCCGAGGTGTAAATCATCCATTCTTTGCGCATGTGCCATCCATGGCGGCGGGAAAACCATGTGGTGACCGCCTGGTAGTAGGCTTCCGGCACGCGCGTATAGCCGAAAATGCCGTGTGACACGCGCCGCGAGAGGGCTTCGGTGATGGCGGGCGCCGTGCGGAAATCCATGTCGGCCACCCAGAGCGGAAGCACGTCGGCTTTCGCTGCGCTGTCCCACTTGTAAGAGTTGGTGCCGCGCCGGTTGATCAGTTCGTCAAAATCGTATCGCATGTGGTTATTTCCTGGTTTCTATGATACAGTCGGCCGGAGCCTTGATGTTTTCGTCGAGGGTGACGGAGCCGATGGCATCGGCCACGATGTGGCCTGATGTGGGGTTCTTGATGTGGGTGATGCTTCCCCGGATGTCGGCTTCGAGGGTGGAGTATTCGAATGCGCGGTCGCATGCGGCGTCAAAGGTGCAGTTCTCCAGGATCAGGCCGTGGGCGTAGCAGAGCGGTTGCTCGCCCGAAATGTGGCAGTTCACCAGGCGCAGGTTTTTTGAATGCCATCCCAGGTATTCGCCATTCAGTTCGGAGTCGTAGATCGTGACGTTTTCCACTTCCCAGAACGCGTCTTTCGTCGTGATCCTGGCATGGTGGATCTCCACGTTCTTCACGTACTGGAACACATACTTGCTGTCGCTTTCCAGCCCGTCCACGTAAATGTCATGGCTGAACATGAAGGGATAGGTGCCCTCGTGCAGCTTGAGGTTCTTGATGCGGATATCGTGGCAGCGCCAGAACACCTCGTCGGCATCGTTCATGGTGACATTCTCAAGGTATATGTCGTTCATTTCCCGGAACATCTTGGGGGCGTCGATTACCGTGTCGGTCATTTTCAGGTGGTCGGAATACCACAAGGCCGAGCGTCCGCCTACGGCGAAATAGCAATCCTGGATGGTGAAGCCATGCACGTGCCAAAAAGGATAGTTGCCCTCGAAGCGGCAGTGGGTCGCCACGATGTTGCTGCACTCCTTGATGGCCGATTCACCAGCCAGGATGGTCACGTGGTCCAGATGAAGGTCATGTGAGGCAAACAACGGGCGTTCGCCTCCAAACTCCTTGTTTTTTATCTCTTCCATTATCGTTGTTGTTTTTAATGTGTGTGGATCATTTTGTTTCGAATATGATGGGCCGGGGCCGCTGTCGGGGCCGCCCGGCATGATTCACGAGGCAAAGATACGCCATATTGCGGAATTTTCGCGTAGAAAAATTACGGATGTGATAACCCGGATTACGGTTCTCCGGCCTATTTCATCCATTTCTTCCGCTCCAGCCGGATGAGGAAAATGCAGCCTCTGAAGCACAATTCGATGCACATGGCGAGCCACACCCCTTTCAGCCCCATCGACGGAGCCATGGCGGCAGCCATCGTGAGCCGCACGGCCCAGATGCTGAACAGGTTCATCAGGCTGGGGACGAGGGTGCGCCCGGCCCCCACGAACACGCCATAGGCGATGATGGCGGCGGCGAACATGGGTTCGGCAAACGCTTCGATGCGCAGGGCCATGATTCCCAGCGAGCGTATTTCTTCTACCGGGGTCATCACGCCGATAATCTGTGGCGCACCCACGTACATGACCACTCCCATGAGCCCCATGACGGCCATGCCGAGCCACACGGTGATGCGGGCGAAGCGCAAGGCCAGTTCCTTGCGTCCGGCTCCGAGGCTTTGGCCGGTCAGCGTGGTGGCGGCCTCGGCTATGCCGTAGCCAGGCATGTAGCACAGGCTTTCGGCCGTGATGGCAAACGAGTTGGCCGCGATGGCGAATATGCCGAGCGGGGCGACGATGACGGTCGTCATGATTTGTGCCCCGCAGATCAAGGCATGTTCCACTCCCATGGGAAAGCCGATGGCGGCAGCCTGACGGATGGTGTTCCGCGTGGGCCGGAAATGCCCGTGTGTGCCCGTGAGTTTCAGTGCGGACGAGCGTGTGCATAAATAGGTGATCATGAGGATGGCCGTGACCACTTCGGCCAGCATGGTGCCCAGGGCCGCTCCGACCACGCCCAATCCGGCACCGGGAACCCAAAAGTCGATGCCGAAAGTGGAAATTTCCCGCGAGGGAAAGATGAAGAAAAAGTTGTAGATGACATCTTGCACGCACATCATGACGTTCAGGATGCTGGGCACTTTCATGTTTCCGCTGCACCGCAGCATTCCGCTGCCCAGGATGTGGAACTGGAGAGCCGGAAGCGACAGGGCATAGATCAGGAAGTAGAGCGAGGCGTCGCGCCGGATAGACGGGTCGCCGCCCAGCCACGAGGGCAGCACCCCGCTGATGGAAGTGCCTGTGGCGGCCAGAAGGAGGCTGAACATGCCTATGGCCATGAAGGCCTGGCGCAGGACGGACTTGGCCCGCTCGGGGTCGTTGGCGCCTATGGCGTGAGCCACCTGGACGGAAAAGCCCGTGGCGGCGGCCGAACACAAGCCCGAAAACAACCAAGTGGAAGTGGACACCAAGCCGATGGAGGCCGAGGCTTCCGCTCCCAGGCTTCCTACCATGGAGGCATCGATGTATTGCATGGCGATGGAGGAGAACTGGGCCACGATGGCCGGGATGCTGAGCAACACGGTGAGATGCAGTTGCTGCCGTAGGGTCATGGGGCTTTTTCCCCGTATCAGCAACAATAGGCTGTCGGTGTTCGCACGAGGCGTCTGGGTGGGTTTGTTATTTCTCATATTGCTGTTTTTCTGTGCGGTCTTTTCTGACTAATTTGAAAGTTTTTCCATAGGAGGAGCATGCGCCGGTAAAAAATGCGTAGCCCGTTGGCGCCACGTTTCATGGCATTGTGGATAATAATGGAAAATCCGATGCCGAACAAGAGGGAGAAGATGGCGTGGGATTTTCCGTCAATGAGCACGTATTGCAGGAAACGTGCCGCCTGGCCGGCATCGGCCGAGGGCATGGATGCGGCAGCCTCGGGGCTCAGGAAGGTGTAGAGGGCAAATTCCGGGAAATTGGCCAAGGCGATGCCCGGCAAGGCAATGCCGCGCAGGAGGTCGAGAATGGCATGCCGTCCGGAGGGATTCACCGGCATGGTTGTGATCGTTTGGCGTGAGTTCTGCATTTTGCTATGGCGTTCTGAAAGCATGTCTGTCAGGCACGCAAAGTTAACGGGAAAACTGATTTTCCACTTTATCAGAATTACGGGCATGACAACCTGTATTACGGTTTTGCCTTCTTCTGTCCCCGACTGGCATGCAAAATTACAAATAAATGTGTGGATTCACGGGACGGGATGAACTGATTTTGCCGGGACACTTTTATTTCTGCCCGAAAACGCCCGCGATTCCCGAAAAATATCTAATTTTGCGGCGAATTTCAAGAAAGGGATAATTATGGAGTTTTCGGAATTGGTGCAACAACGGCAAAGTGACCGGAAATATGAAGCGCGGGACGTGGCCCGCGAACAGGTGGTGAAGTGTCTTGAGGCGGCGCGGTTGGCTCCTTCGGCCTGCAATTCTCAGCCGTGGAAATTTGTCGTGGTGGACGACAAGCCACTGGTGCACAAGGTGGGGGAGGCCGCTGCGGGGCTGGGCATGAACGGATTTGCCCGCGATGTGCCGGTGATTGTGGCGGTGGTGTTGGAGAAAATGAATCTCACGGCACGCATCGGAAGTGTGATTAAGGATAAGGAATATTCGTTGCTTGACGTGGGAATCGCCGTGGAGCACTTTTGCCTGCAAGCGGCAGAGCTTGGGTTGGGCACGTGTATCATGGGATGGTTTGACGAGAAAAAGGTGAAGAAATTGTTAGGCATCGGGAACAAGCGTGTGCCCCTTTTGATTTCGCTGGGTTATCCGGCAGGCGAGACGCGAAAGAAAATCCGTAAGACTATGGACGAAATGAGCAGTTGGAATCAATATTGATGAAGTAAGAAAAAAAGAGGAAAGACGATGGGTAACTTGAAAGTGAGAGGCTATGTCTATGGCATCATAGCTTCTGTGAGTTATGGGTTGAATCCGCTGTTTGCCTTGCCCCTTTACGGCGCGGGCATCGGGGTGGATTCCGTGCTGCTTTACCGTTATGGTTTTGCAGCCCTTTTGTTGGCGTTGATGATGAAACTCAACGGGCAATCTTTTGCTTTGCGCCGCAAAGAAGTGCTGCCGCTGGTGGTGATGGGGTTGTTGTTCTCGTTTTCCTCCCTTTTCCTGTTTCAAAGTTTCAACTATATGGACGCAGGTGTCGCTTCGACCATCTTGTTCATGTATCCCGTGGTTGTGGCGGTCATTATGGCTGTCTTCTTCAAAGAACGTCTCGATGCGTTGAAGATGGCTTCCATTGCCACGGCTTTTGTGGGCATCACGATGCTTTATGAGGGCGAGGGAGGGGCGACGCTGAGTATGACGGGCGTTTGTTACGTCTTGGCTTCCTCGTTGGTCTATGCGTTGTACATTGTGGGGGTGAACCGTTCCGTGCTGAAGGACATGGCGGGGTTGAAACTGACTTTTTATGCCATTGTGTTTGGTTCTGTGATTTATGTGGTGCGTTTGCGCGGAGGTGCGGACCTGCAAATGCTCACCGATGGGTGGCAGTGGGTCAATGCCGTTGGGCTGGCACTTTTCCCCACGTTGCTTTCCATGGTGGCCATTGCAAAGGCGATTCATTATATTGGTGCCACTCCGACGGCTATTCTCGGTGCATTGGAGCCGCTGACGGCCTTGTGTGTAGGAGTGTTCGTGTTTCATGAGACGCTTACGGGCGGCAACTTGGTGGGCATCGTCTTGATCTTGTTGGCGGTGACGTTGATTGCTGTGGGGCCTGCGGGGTGGGCGAGGATCAAGACCGTGCGCCACAGGCACCTGTCTCATTAAGATGTATCTTAATATGTCGGCACGCCCCCGGAGCACGATTTTTATTTCGGCTTGCGTCCGGGGGCGCGGTTGTATGGAAGGACACGAGGGGCGTTCTGCCCGAACCTTGTATTCAGGCGAGTCTTAAGTGGAGAGGGCTGAACCGCGTTATTTTTCAGCCCGCAGCCTTTGTCGGATAAAGAAGTGCGATCTCAATATCCCTCCATCCAGCTGTCGGGTGAAATGTTTTTGCCGTTGGTGTTGATTTTTGCGGGATTTCCCTTATAGGTGATTTCTCCATGGCTTGATGTTCCGGCTTCCAGGCTGTGGATTGCCTGGCACTCGATTCTTCCAGACGAAGAGGCCGATGCTTTTACGGCGGTAGCCTGGAGCTTCCCGGCATAGATTCTTCCGTTGCTGGAGGCATTGAAGGAGGCTTGTTGGCAAGTGCCGGATAACAAAATGTCTCCGCTTGACTGGGTCTGGGTTTCCACATCCTGGCAAGACAAGTGGTCGATATGTATGTCTCCGCTGCTGTGGGATTGTGCTTGGAGGCTGTTGCATTCAAGTCCTTTCAGGATAATGTTTCCCGCGCTGCGGGCTTGACAGGAGACATCTTCTTCACAAGATGCAGTTCTCACAATCACTTCGCCACTGCTGAAACTTTCGATGTGGAGTTCCTTGCACCGGATGGTACGGGCGACGATGTTTCCCGAACTATGCGTGGTGAGATGCACGGGGCGGCCGGTACTTAAGTCTCCTTGCAGAATGATGTCGCCGGCACTGGTTGCCTTCAGGGCAGTGACCGGAGGAGCAGCCACATGGATTGCCACTTTTTTTCTCCATTCCTGTTTTTCTTCTTTCACAGATGGGACGAACGTCGCTGTAAGGACGTTGTCGGCGGTGACGTGTACGTCGATGTGGGGCATGGCGTCGGCCGGCGCATGAATTTCCACTTGCGGTTCTCCCTCACGGGGCGTGTAGAGGATATTGACGGCCGATGAGGTTTCTATGGCGTTAAATGCGGTGACGTTCACTTCGCGCACTTCGTTCCCATCGTAGGAAATGGTGCGTTTGCCCTCCGCGAATCCGTCAATGGCGATGGCCGTGGCAATCAGGATGAATAGTCTTTTCATGAGGTGCTGTTATGATAAAGAAAATGAGTGTCTGAAAGTTATTCTTTGAACTTGAGCCGGGCGGATTGCAATTTTTCAATGTGCAGGAAGTGTTCGTCGGCCTGGTTGAATGTGGCATTGGCGCAAGTGCCGGAAAGCGTGAGGTGGCAATACGGGGCGGAAGTTGTCAAATGAGTGCAGTCAATCCCTGAGATCAAGATGCTTCCACCGCCTTTGGCTTGGATTTGCAGGCTGTCGCAGGAAAGCCCCCCTTCCAACTTGATGTTGCCATTGCCCAGCATGTCAAGCGTCAGTTTGTGGCAACGGACTTGTTGGTTCACTTTTAGGCTTTTATTGCCGGATGAAGTGATGTACAGGTTGTTGCAGTTTATCGGGCCGCAGAGTATGTCGCCGTCCACGGCAATGTGGAGCGTGGTGTCGCTTTCGATTCCGTCTTTCAGAATGAGCAAGCCAGAGCCTGCGTTCCGTATGGATGTGACGGGCGGTGCTTTCAGTTCGATGCTGACGGGTGAGGTAGAGGTGAGGTGCGGGTAGCGTTTCATGTTGAGCAGGAACGTGCCGTTTCGGTCAGTGAAAGTTTCCAGGTAAGGCAACAGGTTGTTGGCTGCTGTGATTTCCACGTCGGGTTCTCCTGGAACCGGGGTATAGATTACATCGGCGGTTGTGATGGTGACGATGCGGTTGAGCACGGCCGTTTGTATTTTCCGGCTGTCATGATTGATGTCGGGCGACACTTCCACGGTTTGCACCTTGTTCACCCCGGTGACTTGGTAAACTCCCGCATAGTGGGCGGCGAAGCCTTCGCCCGACTTGCCCATGGACTTTATCTGAAGTTCTGCATACACAGGATAGCCGCTCCGTGTGCCTTGGGTCGCGTTGTCGTATTCTTGCAGCAGGTTTCCGCTCGGATCCACAATCCAATACAACGTGGTGTCGTTGGTAGAAACGAACGATCGGGTTTCATGTCCGATGACCAGTTCTCCTTTTACGTTTTGTACTGGAACATCTGTAAGCACGATGCTTTCCGGGTCAAAAAGCGGGGCTTCTTGTCCGATTTCCACAAACACGGCTTGATCGGGGTGGCTGTCATGGATTTCAAAGTAGCGTGTTCCGCTGTTGCCCACGCCCCATCCGTTGCAGGTGGAGGGGATTGCTTCGTTTTTGCTTCGTGTTTCGAATTCTTCGGCGTAATCCCCTTGAGGAATCAACACATAGCGTGTCACGCCTTTCCTGTCGCAGTCTTCTTTCTTGAATTTGCAGGTCTGCGAGTCGTCCCATCCGGGTGTTCCGCGTAGCAGGTCCAGCACGTCGTTGATGTCTCCGTGCTTTAGCGGGAATACTTTGATGACTTGTCGCCGGTTGTGTGTGCGGCTATTTTTTTGTTCCACGACGGCTCCTTGGAGAATGGCGTCGGTGACCACACACGTATTGCTGTCGCGTTGTGCCCAGAATTTAAGTCCCGCGCCCGACACGATTTCCCAACTATAGCCATCACGTGCTTTGGTCGAAGGCTGATCGGGGAAAACCGGGAAACGTCCGTCGGCTTGATGGCAACTTGTGAGTAAAAGGAGGCATAAACTAATGAATAATGCCTTTTGGATAAAGTCTTTCATGATAATTATGAATGTGATGGGTGAACAAATAAGTGGTCTTCCTGGTCTTGTAACCAGGAAGACTTGATAGAACGTGGTCAGCGGATGAACAACAGTTCCCTGTATTTGGGGAGTGGCCAGATTTCATCGTCCACGATGAGTTCGAGTTTATCCACGTGATACCGGATGCTTTCCAACATGGGGGCCACGGTGTCATGGTAGGCTATGGCTTTTTCCCGGACGTTTTCGATGCGGTTGGCCACTTTCCGGTTTTCGATCATCTGTTCCACGTTTTCGGCAATGAAACTGGTGTGTGCCGAGATGGTTTCAATCAGTTCAATGTTTTTAGCATTGAGTTTGGCTGATTTTTCATGGGGGAACACTTCCTGCACTTTGTGTACGTTGTCGATGAGCGCACTTTGGTAGCGTGTGGCCACGGGTATGATGTGGTTCATGCACATGTCGCCGAAGATGCGCGCTTCGATTTGCACCTTTTTGGTATAGGTTTCCCATTTGATTTCGTTGCGGGCTTCAATCTCGTTACGGTTGAAGACGTGTGTGGTTTCAAACATGTTCACGCTGCTTTCGTCCAGATAACGGTCAAACACTAACGGACAACTGCGTTCTGTGTCCAATCCGCGTCGCTTGGCTTCTTCTTGCCATTCTTCCGAGTAACCGTTTCCGTCGAAATGGATGGGTTTGCAGGTCTTGATATCTTCACGTACCACTTGCAGGATGGCCTTGGTCTTGTCCACGCCTTTGTCGAGCAGGGCGTCTACCCTTTTTTTGAAATTGATGAGAGCTTCTGCCATGGCTGCATTGATTACGATCATGGCTGCCGCGCAGTTGGCTTGCGAACCGACGGCGCGGAATTCAAACCGATTGCCGGTGAATGCGAAGGGCGAGGTGCGGTTGCGGTCGGTGTTGTCGATGAGCAGTTCCGGGATTTGCGGAATGTCGAGTTTCATGCCATGTTTGCTGGCCACGTCGATCAGTTCGTCGTCTGTCGAGTTCTCCAAATGCTCCAATATGTCGCTTAATTGTTTTCCGAGAAACGACGAGATGATGGCCGGAGGGGCTTCATGCCCGCCAAGGCGGTGCGCGTTTGTGGCACTCATGATAGATGCTTTGAGCAAGCCGTTGTGGCGATAAACGGCCATGAGCGTCTCCACGATGAAGGTGACGAAACGCAGGTTGTCGGTCGGCGTGCGTCCGGGGCCGTGCAGCAGGATGCCCGTGTCGGTGGCCAATGACCAGTTGTTGTGTTTGCCCGATCCATTGATGCCGGCAAACGGTTTTTCGTGGAGCAGGCAACGGAATCCGTGTTTCCGTGCGATTCTTTTCATGAGTGACATGAGCAGCATGTTGTGGTCCACGGCCAGGTTGGTTTCCTCGAAAATGGGGGCCAGTTCGAATTGGTTGGGTGCCACTTCGTTGTGGCGTGTCTTGCAAGGGATGCCCAGTTCTAAGGCTTGAATTTCGAGGTCTTTCATGAATTCGGCCACTCGTTCGGGAATTGAGCCGAAATAGTGGTCATCCATTTGTTGGTTCTTGGCCGACTCATGCCCCATCAGGGTGCGTCCTGTCATGAGCAAGTCCGGGCGGGTGGCATATAAACCTTCGTCGACCAGGAAGTATTCTTGTTCCCAGCCTAAATTGGAAATTACTTTTTTCACATCGGGGTAGAAATAATGGCACACGTCGGTGGCAGCCTTGTCTACGGCGTGGATGGCTTTCTTCAGCGGGGCTTTGTAGTCGAGTGCTTCGCCGGTGTAGGAAATGAAGATGGTCGGGATCATCAAGGTGTCGCCGATGACGAATACCGGAGAGGCAGGATCCCAGGCCGAATAGCCGCGTGCCTCGAAGGTGGAGCGGATGCCCCCGTTGGGGAAAGAGGAGGCATCGGGTTCTTGTTGGATAAGCTGTTTGCCGGAGAATTCTTCCACCATTCCTCCTTTGCCGTCGTGTTCCACGAATGCGTCATGCTTCTCTGCCGTGCCTTCGGTCAAAGGCTGGAACCAGTGTGTGCAATGGGTCACGCCCAGTTCCATGGCCCATTTCTTCATGCCTGCAGCAACCGCATCGGCTGTTTTCAAGTCGAGTGATGCGCCATTGTCTATGACGTCACACATCTTTTCATATACGTCAGCCGGGAGATACTTGTACATTTTCTGTCTGGTGAACACATATTTCCCGAAAAATTCAGAGGGTCTTTCCGTAGGGGCAGGCACGCCTATGGCTTTTTTCTTGAATGCTTCGCCTACGACTTCAAATCTAAGTGAAGATGACATATTCCTTTATCCTGTTTATGGTTATTTAAAATGATTGATCAATGAAACGGCGTGTGAGCGGGGCGAACTCCTCAATGCGGCGGTCGCGCAGGAACGGCCACCAGCGGCGCACGTTCTCGGAACGTTCCAGGTCGATGTCCACGACGAGGTTTTCTTCTTGGTTCTGGCTTGCACGGCCCAAGAATTCTCCTTGCGGGCCGCAGGCGAAACTGCTGCCCCAGAACTGGATGCCTCCGGTGTGCCCGGAGGGGTCCGGCTCATAGCCTACGCGGTTGACGGCAATCACGGGCAACCCGTTGGCCACGGCGTGTCCCCGCTGTACGGTGGTCCATGCCTCGCGTTGGCGTTCCTGTTCTTCCGCGGGGTCGCTGCTTTCATAGCCGATGGCGGTGGGATAGATGAGCAGTTCGGCTCCTTGGAGGGCCATTAGCCGCGCGCCTTCCGGATACCATTGGTCCCAACAGACTTGCACGCCCAATTTGCCGATGGAAGTCTGGATGGGGCGAAAGCCTGAATCGCCCGGGGTGAAATAGAATTTTTCATAATAGGCCGGGTCGTCGGGGATGTGCATTTTGCGGTAAGTTCCGGCCAAACTGCCATCGGTGTCGAACACGGCGGCGGTGTTATGGTAAAGCCCGGCAGCCCTTTTTTCGAACAGAGAGGTGACCAGGACCACGCCGAACTGTTTGGCCAATTCGCCGAAGAAGCCCGTGGAAGGTCCCGGAATCGGTTCTGCGAGGTCAAAGTTGCGTGTGTCTTCCGTTTGACAGAAATATAATGTGTTATGCAGTTCCTGAAGAACGATGAGTTGTGCGCCTTTCCGGCTGGCATCTTCTATGTTTCGGGCCAGTTTGCACAAGTTTGTCTTCAGTTCTGCGGTGTTGGACTGTTGGATGAGTCCGATGCGTATTTTCTTCATCATTTATTCTTGAATAGGTTTAAGCACAGAGACGGGAAACTGCATTGTGCAACAATGGAGCGAGCCATGTTGCCGGATGAGTGCGCGGCAGTCGATGCCGACCACTTCATGTTGCGGAAATGCCTTCTGCAATGCCTTTTTGGCGTTTTCGTCGTTGACGGGTTGGTTGTAGGTGGGCATGAGCACCGCGCTGTTGACAATGAAAAAGTTGGCATATGTGGCCGGAAGCCGTTGGCCGTTCTCGTCATAGATGGCATCGGGCATGGGGAGGGGCACCAACTGGTAAGGCTCGTCTTGGAGGGTCCTGAACGTGTGTAGCTGCTCTTCCATCAGCGACAAGTCCTCATAATGGCTGTCATTTTGGTCCGTGCATTTCACGTAAGCGATGGTTTGTCCGGGGCAGAACCTGGCCAAGGTGTCGATGTGCCCGTCCGTGTCGTCTCCTTCCAAATGCCCGTGGTCGAGCCACAATATTCTCTGGGCATGCAATGTCCGCTTCAGGTGTTCCTCAATGTCGGCGCGGTTCATCCCTTCATTGCGCTTGGGGGCGAGCAGGCATCCCGACGTGGTCAGGATGGTGCCTTGGCCGTCACTTTCTATGGCTCCTCCTTCGAGCACGAAGTCCAGGCAGTCGGTATAGGTGCCTTCCACCACGTGTTGTTCCACCAGGTGCCGGTTGATGCGGTTGTCTTGCCCGGCCGGGAATTTCTGTCCCCATCCGTTGAAACAGAAGTCCAGCAGCCGTGCACCTTTTTCGTCCATCAGCGAGATAAAGCCGTGGTCGCGCGCCCAGGTGTCGTCCGTCGGACAGTCCGCCCAACGGATTTGTCTGAAAACGGCAGAAGGCAATTTCTCTTTCAGCATCTTTTCTACGTGTCCGCGTTCGGGAGTGACCACCAATAGAGGTTCGCGCGATGCGATTTCGTAAGCCATGCGCACGTAGCAGTCCGTCACTTCGCTGAGCATTTCCTTCCAGTCCGTTCCCGCGTGGGGCCATGTCAGTTGTGCCCCGCTTTGGGGGAACCATTCGGGGGGGAGAAACGTTTCCCTCATTTCCATCTTTTCCGGTCCGTTCGCTTCTTCGAAACGGATTTGAGTCCAGCGTTCTTCCAGGCTGGCCGTGCGTGCTTTATAGAGTAACCCCATAGTTTAAACCGATACTTCTTATTCAACAGTTTGGGCAAAGATACGAATCTTTTGCCAATAATGACTTTATTTTTATTAACTTTGTGCGTAGAATGGACGATATGCTGAAAATAGAAGGGGCGGCATTGCGTTTGGGCGGGCGTGTCTTGTTCCGTGATTTCAATCTGAATCTGAAATCCGGGGAATGGGCGTGCCTAACCGGCGAGTCTGGCTGCGGAAAGACTTCCTTGCTGCGTATGGTGTTGGGATTCTTGCCGTTGGAGTCCGGACGGGTCTGGGTGGGGGGATTGGAACTTTCGTCCCACACGGTGGAACGGATCCGGCAGCAGACGGTTTACGTGCCCCAGCGCATGCTGCCCATGGCCGAGTCGGTGGAGGAAATGGTGCGGCTGCCCTTTGAACTGAAAGCCAACCGTGGCGTGGCGTTCAGCGAGGAGTCGCTTTTCCGGTTGTGGGAACTCTTGGGGCTGGAGTCTTCCTTGTTCCGCCGCAAGGCGGGACAGTTGTCGGGCGGCCAGCAGCAGCGCATCATGTTGTCGGCGGCTGCCTTGTTGGGCAAGCCTTTGTGGCTGGCCGATGAACCGACTTCGGCCTTGGACGAGGAAAGCACGGGGCGGGTGGCTGCATTGTTCCGCCGTGCGGCCGACGGGGGGGCGGCTGTCTTGACCGCCTCCCACAACAAGGCCTTCATGGCAGCTTGCGACCGGGTGGTGAGGCTTTAAGGGAAAATAGAAGGATGAATACGGTGGATTTGACATATACGGGATTGGGCGTGGGCATGTTGCTCATGCTGATACCTTTTTATTTCCTGTGGAAGTTCCGCACGGGGCTGCTGGCTTCTGCCTTGGTCGGCACGGTGCGGATGACCATCCAGCTGTTGCTCATCGGCTTTTATTTGCGCTTCCTGTTCCAGTGGGACAGCGCTTGGGTGAATGCCTTGTGGATGGCGGCCATGGCGGTGATTGCGGCCTATACTGCGGTGAGCCGCACGAATTTGCGCTACCGGGTGTTGTTCTTGCCGGTGTTTGTGGGGTTCCTGTCCACCGTGTTGTTGGTGTCGCTCTATTTCTTGGGGTTTGTGGTGCATGCCGACCATGTGTTTGCCGCCCGCTTCTTTATTCCTGTGGCGGGAGTTTTGTTTGGCAACATGCTGACGGTGAACATCATGGCCGTGAATGTCTATTACAGCGACTTGCAGCGCGAGCAGGACATGTACTATTATTTGTTGGGCAACGGGGCCACGCGCTTTGAGGCCACGCTTCCCTTTCTGCGTTCGGCCGTGGTCAAGTCTTTTTCGCCTTGCATTGCCAACATGGCGGTGTTGGGCATTGTGTCTTTTCCCGGCACGATGATTGGCCAGATCCTGGGCGGCTCGCTGCCGGAGGTGGCCATTAAGTACCAGCTCATGATCAGTGTCATCACGGTGGTGGCTTCCATGCTTTCGTTGGTCATCACGATTCATTTGTCCGCCCGGCGCACTTTCGACGCTTTTGGCCGTTTGCGTCCGGTGTTCCGGAAAGGGAAAGCAAATAAACGCTAAAACTTTCATTTCCTTTTGGAAACTATTCCCGTAATTCGTAATTTTGCGGAAATTTTCTACGACGTGAAAATTAGAGAAGTGGTTTTTGCCCTTGAAAGATTCGCGCCTTTGCCCTTGCAGGAAAGCTATGACAATGCAGGCCTGCAGGTCGGATTGACAGAGGCGGAAGCATCAGGGGCTTTATTGTGTCTTGACGTGACGGAAGAAGTCCTCGAGGAGGCCATGGATTTGGGCTGCAACCTTGTGGTGGCTCATCATCCGTTGTTGTTCCAGGGGCTGAAAACGGTGGCCGACCGGAATTACGTGGAGAGATGCGTGCGAAAGGCCATCCGCAACGACATTGCCGTCTATGCGGCGCATACGAACCTGGACAATGCGGAAGACGGCGTGAATTTCAAAATCGCCGAAAAGCTGGAGCTGGAACAGGTGCGCCTGTTGTTGCCCCATCCCGTGAAGGTGAAAGACGGGGGGCACGAGTATACGGTCATGGCCGGCAGCGGCGTGTCGGGGATGTTGCCCGAACCGGAAGATTCGCTGAAGTTCCTGCAGCGTGTGAAGTCTGTGTTCCAGGTGGAATGCCTGATGCACAACGAATTGTTGCAGCGTCCCATTCAGAAGGTGGTGCTTTGCGGGGGAGCCGGCGATTTCCTTTTGGAGGAGGCCGTGGCCCGGCAGGCCGATGCGTTCCTGACCGGCGAGATGCACTATCACCGCTATTTCGGGCACGAGCAGGAGTTGCAGATTGCCGTGTTGGGGCATTATCAGAGCGAACAATATACGAAAGAGATTTTTTATTCAATCATCAGTGAGGCGTGTCCGGGACTGCCACTTTATGTGACGGCGACAGACACTAACCCCATTAAATATTTGTAGGAACGTTTATGGCAAAAGACAGCAAGAAAGAAACGGCGGACTTGTCCATTGAGGAAAAGTTGAAAAACCTGTATCAGTTGCAGACCATGCTTTCCGAGATCGACAAGATCAAGACCTTGCGCGGAGAGCTTCCCTTGGAAGTGCAGGATCTGGAAGATGAAATCGAAGGCTTGTCCACCCGCATCGAGAAAATCCATGGGGAAATCGACGGCCTGAATGCCGACATCGCGGCGCGTAAGAACACGATTGAAGCCAACAAGGCTTCCATCGAGAAGTATAAGCAGCAGTTGGACAACGTGCGCAACAATCGCGAATACGAGTCGTTGAGCAAGGAAATCGAATATCAGTCGCTCGACGTGGAGTTGAATGAGAAGCGGATCCGCGAGGCGCGTGCCGCGATAGAGCAGAAGAACGCCGAGATCGCCCATTGCACCGAAGAGATGAAAGAGCGCCGGGCCGATCTGGACGTGAAGAAGTCGGAACTGGACGAGATTATTTCGGAAACGAAGTCCGAGGAAGAGAAGCTGCGCGAGAAGGCCAAGGCCTTGGAGGCCACGATCGAGCCGCGCCTGCTCCTGGCATTCAAGCGCATCCGCAAGAACAGCCGCAACGGGTTGGGGATTGTCTACGTGCAGCGTGATGCGTGTGGCGGTTGTTTCAATAAGATTCCGCCCCAGCGGCAGCTGGACATCCGCATGCGGAAGAAAATCATTGTGTGTGAATATTGCGGGCGCATCATGATCGACCCCGAACTGGCGGGAGTGACCCCGGAAAACA
>CALUNJ010000028.1 GCA_944321975.1 uncultured Paraprevotella sp. | reverse complement strand
TCTTGTTTCATGACTTAAAGATACAAAAAAATCAGCTAATCACCAAGGCCTTTTGCCGCAGTTTTGCAGAGGTCTCAATCAGTTTATTATAAAGTTTCCGTCGTTACACGACAGTCCCTACCCTACTACCGCTACGCCTGCCAGCCGACGACTATATCAAGACGAACCTACACCGTCCCCTCCCTTGTCCCCAATGATTTCTAACGGGAGAAAAAGGATGCCCGAAATCTGAAAAAAACAACGCCTCCTTCGCGCCATAACAACGGGAAGGAGGCATTCTCTTGGTTTAAAGGTATCATTTATATTCTTGCCAGCTCTTGATCTGGATGTCGTGCCAATCCATCTGACAGAAAGCCTCAATAAATGCTTTCGCCAAACGGGCATTGGTCATCAGCGGAATGTTGTGGTCAATGGCGTCGCGCCGGATGCGGTAGCCATTGGTCAGTTCGCGGCGCGTGTGATCCTTGGGGATATTCACAATCAGGTCGAACTTATGAGCGGCGATCATCTTCAACACATTGTTCTCCGCCGAGGTGTGTTCGTCCGGCCAATGCACCGCAATGGCTGGCACGCCGTTGTCATTCAGGAAGCGCGCCGTGCCTTCCGTGGCATAAATCTCATACCCTTTGGCAGCCAACATGCGGCTCGGCTCCAACAGGTCCACTTTGGACTGCACCGGCCCCGAAGAGAACATCACGGACTTGCGCGGAACACTATACCCCGTAGCAATCAACGCGTTCAGCAATGCTTCGTTGAAATCGTCGCCCAAACAGCCCACTTCGCCCGTGGACGACATGTCCACGCCAAGTACCGGGTCGGCATTTTGCAAACGTGCGAAAGAGAATTGCGAAGCCTTCACCCCGATGCGGTCAATGTCAAACACCGACTTGTCCGGACGGCTATAAGGCGCACCCAGCATGATGCGTGTGGCTGTCTCAATGAAATTGCGTTTCAGCACTTTGGACACAAACGGGAAGCTCCGCGAAGCCCGCAAGTTGCACTCGATGACTTTCACCTGGTTGCCTTTGGCCAAATACTGGATGTTGAAAGGGCCCGAGATGTTCAACTCGGCAGCAATGCGGCTGCTGATCTTCTTGATGGCCCGCATCGTGGCAAAATACAAATGCTGGGCGGGGAACACCAACGTCGCGTCGCCGGAATGCACCCCGGCATATTCAATGTGTTCCGAAATGGCATATTCCACCACCTCCCCGTTTTGGGCCACGGCATCGAATTCTATCTCCTTCGTTTCCTGCATGAACTGCGACACGACCACGGGATATTCTTTCGAGACTTCACGCGCCATGGCCAGGAAGCGCGTCAGCTGCTCTTCATTGTGGCAAACATTCATGGCCGCGCCGGAAAGCACGTAAGAAGGACGCACCAACACGGGATAGCCTACTTTCTCAATGAAAGCCTTCACATCATCGATATTTGTCAGTTCCTGCCAGGCCGGCTGGTCGATGCCCAAACGGTCAAGCATGGCCGAGAACTTGTTCCGGTTTTCCGCCCGGTCGATGGACACGGGCGAGGTTCCCAGCACGGGAACAGACTGACGATGCAACTTCATGGCGAGGTTGTTCGGAATCTGCCCGCCGACAGAGACAATCACGCCGCCCGGCTGCTCCAGGTCGATCACATCAAGCACGCGCTCGAACGACAATTCATCAAAATAAAGCCGGTCGCACATATCGTAGTCGGTGGAAACCGTCTCGGGATTATAGTTGACCATAATGGACTTGTAGCCCAACTTCCGCGCAGTCTGCACCGCGTTCACGGAACACCAGTCGAACTCCACAGACGAACCGATGCGATAAGCGCCGGATCCCAGAACGACCACGGACTTCTCATGCTTGTAGTAATTCACATCGTGGCCTTCCGTGCCATAAGTCATATAAAGGTAATTCGTCAGTTCCGGATGTTCGGAAGCCACAGTGTTGATGCGCTTCACGGCCGGCAAAATGCCCAACTGTTTGCGGAACTGGCGCACCTGGAGATTCTCCTTCTCCATGTTTGACTCATGGGGCTTGATGACAAAACGGGCAATCTGGAAGTCTGAAAATCCGAGCCGTTTGGCTTCGCGCAACAACTCGGGCGTCAGGCTGGCCAAGGAACTATGGCTCTCCAGTTCCTTCTTCATCTTCACAATATTGTTCAACCGTTCTATAAACCAAGGATCTATCTTCGTCAACTCATAAATGCGGCGAATCGAATAGCCCTCCTCCAAGGCTTGCGCGATGGCAAAAATGCGAAGATCCGTCGGATTGGCAAGCTCCTCTTCCACATTGTCAAAACGAACGTGGTCATTGCCCACAAAGCCATGCATGCCCTGGCCTATCATGCGCAGCCCTTTTTGGATGATTTCCTCAAACGAACGTCCGATAGACATGATCTCGCCCACCGACTTCATACTCGAACCGATACGGCGGGAGACCCCTTCGAACTTGGTGAGGTCCCAACGCGGGATCTTGCAAATCAGATAGTCCAGCGAAGGAGCGACATAGGCGGAATTCGGAGTGCCCATCTCGCCGATCTGGTCCAGCGTGTAGCCCAATGCAATCTTGGCGGCCACAAACGCCAGCGGGTAGCCCGTGGCCTTGGAAGCCAAAGCCGAAGAACGGCTCAGACGGGCGTTCACTTCTATGACGCGATAGTCATTGGTCTCGGCATTGAAAGCATATTGGATGTTGCATTCGCCCACGATGCCCAAGTGGCGGATGCACGCCTTCGACAGGTCCTGAAGCATTGACACTTGTTCGTCGGTAAGCGAACAGGTAGGCGCCACCACGATGGATTCCCCGGTATGGATGCCCAGGGGGTCGAAATTCTCCATGCTGGCCACCGTGAAACAATGGTCGTTCGCATCGCGGATGACCTCAAACTCGATTTCTTTCCAACCTTTCAAAGATTCTTCCACCAAGATCTGAGGGGCGAACGTGAAGGCGCTCTCGGCCAATTCCACGAAATGCTCCTCGTCGGGGCAAATCCCGCTTCCTTGCCCGCCTAAGGCATAGGCCGAACGGATCATGACGGGATAGCCGATGGAACGGGCTGCCGCCAAGGCATCTTCCATGTTTTCCACGGCATGGCTCTTGGGGGTTTTCATCGGGATTTCGTCCAGTTTCTTCACAAACAGGTCACGGTCTTCCGTGTACATGATGGCATCCACCGAAGTTCCTAACACCTCCACTCCATACTTCTCCAAGATGCCCTCACGGTACAATTCAGTGCCGCAATTCAGGGCTGTTTGTCCGCCAAAAGCCAGAAGGATGCCGTCCGGACGTTCCTTTTTGATAATCTCCGCCACAAAATAAGGGGTGACGGGCAAGAAATAAACTTCATCGGCAATGCCTTCGGAAGTCTGGATCGTAGCGATGTTCGGATTTACCAACACCGACCGTATTCCTTCTTCGCGCAAAGCCTTCAACGCCTGTGAACCGGAATAATCAAACTCGCCGGCCTGGCCGATTTTCAACGCGCCAGAACCCAAGACAAGGACTTTCTTCAATTGCTTCTTCATCCTCTATTATGATTTACGATTATTTTATGAGTTTTGATTCCTACATGGAGCAAGATTTCACCCCACCCACATAAAGTATCAAACAAAAATAGTGAAAGTTTTTGCGTTTTCCTACGAATAAGACGAAAAAATGGCCGGGACAGGAGAAAAAAGCCCTTTTCCGCCCCCTCATGCCCGCCAAAAAGCAACTTTTTCCCTTTGAGGTCAACTCTTTTTTCGGGACTGTAGATTTTTAGCGGGGATCATCTAAAAGTTTGCAGTGCTGAATTGGAATAGGTTTTTACCGTCTCGCGAGGGAAAAGACAAACGTGGCGAATAGGATGAAATCGCGCTCAAGAGGAACGAGAATTTCTCTCTTGAGATTCACGTTTTTTTGGCTTGAGAAAAAAATGTGAATCACTTGAGAGAAATCCGAGCGTTTCAAGACATCCCACATATTACTGATTGTCAACAAAATAAAAATTTCTTTCAAAACACGGGCATATGGATCGGGAAATGAGATTTACGGTAAGGAAAAAAGACGAGGCTTGCCTTCCCAGGCCGGAGGAATCCGGCAGGAGGGCACGAAGGCCAGTCATACGAAAAAAAGGAAAAGGGTGTATTTCCCCTTGGTGAGGAAACGGGAAAAAAAACGCCCTACTGCATTTCTACCGCTCCCTTTTTTCCCAAACGGACGATTCGCGCTTTTCCTGTGGCCTCCACAATCAGTGCGGAGCGGGGAGCCACATCCAGCACCCCGCCCGGAACGTCCCCCAAACCCTCTTCGGACACTTCGCCGTCACGACACAGCACCCGACAGCCTGGACCGGAGACATGAACCTGCGCCACATGCGGCGAAGCATTGAAAAACAAGTGAAGGAAATGCTCCCGCCCGATCTCGCCGGATTCGCACAACGTATAGGCTATGAGCGTCTCGCTCCCCGAAGACAAAAAGGCCAACTTCGACGCGACCTCGTCCGCCGAGCGCATGCGGAAAGCCGGATGAGCACGCCGCAAACGAATCAACCCGCAGACATAACGGAACAAATCGCCATGGCGGCGCTTGTCCGACCAGACTATGGCATTCACAGCATCCGGACTCTTATAAGAATTGCGCACCCCATGCTTGCTGCGGAAGAACTCGTCTCCGGCAAAAAGAAGCGGAATGCCCTGGGACGTAAGCAGAATCGTCAAAGCCAGCTTGCACAACTTGAGCCTCTCGCCCTCAGGCAAGTCGGGACAGACGGCAGCCAGGCGGTCGGCCAAGCACCAATCATCATGGCAACTCACATAGTTTACCATCTGCCACGGCACTCCCGCCCACGGGCGGTCCGCATGATTCACCCTGCTGCAATCCACCTGGGGATGCGCCACCCCGCCCACAATGCCGAAACGCACGCTCTCGGCAAAACCGGAAAGACCGGCAAGGAAACCGCCCCCGGTGGCACTCGTCCATTCCCCGCGCAAACCGTCGCGCAACTCGTCGCCGAAAGCCGCCACCCCGGGCAACCGCGCCATGTTCTCCTTCAGCGCGCAATTCTCCGCCGGAATCCGTGCCGGCCGCGACGACCAGCCTTCGCCATAAAGCAACACCGACGGATTAAGACGCGACAAAGCATCGCGCACCTGCCGCATCGTCTCCAGGTCATGCAGCCCCATGACATCAAAACGGAACCCGTCCACGTGATATTCCCTTGCCCAATAACAAAGGCTTTCCACCATGTAACGGCGCATCCCTTCGCGTTCTGAAGCCGTCTCGTTGCCACAGCCCGAGCCGTCGGCCCACGTGCCGTCCTCTTTCCGGCGGAAAAAGTAACCCGGCACCAGGCGCTCGAAATTGCTGCCATCCACAGTGTAAGTATGATTATACACCACGTCGAGCACCACCCGAAGCCCGGCACGGTGCAAGGCCATCACCATTTGCTTGAATTCATAGATGCGGCACAAGGGGTCGAACGGATCGGTGGCATACGACCCTTCGGGCACATTGTAATTCAACGGGTCGTACCCCCAATTATATTGCGGAATGTCAGGACGGCTCTCGTCCACCGAAGCAAAATCGAAAGAAGGAAGAAGATGCACGTGCGTCACGCCCAGCTCCACCAGATGGGACACCCCCGTGCGGACGCCATCCGGGGAACGGGTTGCCCCCTCGGCCAAGGCCAGGAACTTCCCGCGCCGGAATATCCCCGAGTCAGGAGAAACGGAAAAATCCCTATGGTGCATTTCATAGACCACCGCATCTGCCGGATGAAGGAAGCCCAACGGGGCATCTTCCTGCCACCCTTCAGGGTCGGTCTTGCCCCAGTCGGCCACGAAGGCACGCTGTCCGTTCACCCCCACCGCCACGGCAAAAAGCCCCGGGGAAGGCGGCCTCCAGACTCCCCCGGCACGGACACGGAACTGATAAAACTTTCCTACCGCCGTGAGCGGCACCAGCACCTGCCAACAGCCGTCCTCCGCCTTCCCCAGGTCTTCCACATCGTGAGGAACGCCCTCTTTCCCCTGCTTGTACAACAACAACTGCACCGCCTCGGCCGTGGGCGCCCAGACCCTGAAACGGACTCCGCCTGCCAGTATTTCCGCTTCCCTGAACCTGTAATCAATCCCGTTCACTGTGTGCGATCAACAGACGTATCTTCTCGTTCAACTCGTCACACTTCATCAGCTCTTCTATCGACAAGTGCATACGATAGCGCCAGTAATTGCGCGGATTGGATGGCACGTTAATCCGTTCGGACGCCACGTCGGGACACCGGAGCGCGTCGTCGATAGACATCCAGTCCTGCCATGAGATCAGGCAGAGCATGGAAGGCGAAAAAAGATGGCGCGCCACCACTTCCTCGCACAGCCAACCGGGGATCTCCGCCGGCGCATCCCCGTCCTTTTGCAAAATCTCGGTGAAATATTGCTGGGTGCGTTCCGAGTCTTCTTCCCACCATCCGCGCAGCGTGGGCATGTCGTGCGTGAAAATGGTGGCCACGCTGCGATAAGGGTTCTCTTCCAGATGTCCGAAACGCGCTCCGGGCTTCTTCGGCATAGTCTGGATCTCCAACGTGAGAATCCGCAGGTTTTCCATCACCCATGGCACACATTCCGGCACCATGCCGAGATCTTCCGCACAGACCAACATCTGCGTCGCCGCGATCAGGGCCGGAAGTTTCCTCATGGCCTGGTCATACCAGAACCCATTGTGGCGCCGATAGAAATAATCATTATAAAGCGCATTGAAGGCATTCTTTTCCCCCTCGTCCAACGTCTGGTACAGATAATCCAATTGGGCGGATATACGCGGATGGTACATGCCTTCGTGCTCCGAATCGGCGATAAACAGCACGTTGCTGATCAATGCATACAGCCCTTCGCGCAATGCCACGTCCCCTTCCGAGTTCCGGCCCGCGAAAGCCGCTTCCACCTTGCGTTGCGTGTCGAACTCCGGCTTCATGGCATAACGGCCTTCGTCCGCGGCGTCCAGATAGACCGCCTTGACCTCTTCGGCACGAGGGCCGAAAATCCGGGCCAAAATCCAATCATTGATGCACGGGCGCGTGAAATACTCCTCACGGAAACGAAGCCCGTAGCCCTCAATCTCCGCCACGCTCATCGGCAACGCCGGCGAAAAATGCCCCAACAGGCCGTGCACGGAATCGATGGGAATTTCCCAAATCCTGAAGAATCCCAACACATGGTCTATGCGGTAGGCGTCGAAATACTCGGCCATCTTGCGGAAACGCCGCACCCACCAATTGCAGCCGTCTTCCAACATCACCTCCCAATCATAAGTGGGGAAGCCCCAGTTCTGCCCGTTCACCGAAAAGTCATCGGGCGGCGCGCCGGCCTGACAGTCCGTGTTGAAATAATACGGCTCCACCCAGGCTTCCACGCTGTTTCGGCTTATGCCGATGGGGATGTCCCCCTTCAAGATAATCCCTTTGAACCGGGCATACTCGCTGGCTGCCTTCAATTGGATGTGCAGGCAGTATTGCACATAATAATAAAAGGAAATCTCCCCGTAGGCAGGCTCCGAAGGCCTGCAGAAAGCCCGGATGCTTTCGGTGCGATATTCCGCATATTCCGGCCAAGTGCGGAAATCGGCCGTGCCAAAACGGTCGCGCAACACGCAAAACGCCGCATAGGGCACCAGCCAATGCTCGTTCTCCCTATAAAAATCCTGGAAAGGCACTGAAGCCAAGACCCTCCCGCCTTCCTGGTGGAAAAGGAGATGAAGATACTCCTGCTTCAACTCATTTACCGCCTCATAATCCACTTGCGCAAGGGCATTCAACGCCTGGCGGCGCATTTCGAACTCTTTTGCCGCCACGGGATCGGCCAACGGAGGCAGTTGCCGCAAGTCCATGTATTGCGGATGCAAGGCATAAATGGAAATGCTATTGTAAGGATAAGAATCCAGCCAGGTCTTATGGATGGTCGTGTCATAAATAGGCAAGACCTGCATGACGCGCATGGTCGTCAGCGAAACCCAGTCGGCCATGGCCTTCAAATCGCCAAAGTCACCCACGCCGCAGCTCCCTTCGCTCCGCAGTGAGAAGACAGGAATGACCACCCCCGCCGCCTTCCAACGGTCTGTAGGCAAGCGAAGCGGACTGTCCGAAACGACCAGCACCTCGTCCTTGCCGATCCCGTCGGCAGGCAACATCCTGTTGCCGCCCTCTTCCCAGGCTATGAAATCCCCGTTCGCGGCATCCACCACCACATACTTGTATTCCACAGGAAAGGTCAGCCCCGCCGCGCTCAAAGTCACGCTCCACCCATACAGCCCCTCTTCTTTCATCCGGAATGCGAAATTCGGGTTCCATTCGCCCAAGGCCGGCTGATTGCCCAACAAGGCCAACGCCTGTCCCTCCTCAAGCTGAGGAGCGTCGACACGCAGCATCAGGGTAGCGCCAAAATAAGAATATTCTTCTTTCTTCAACACTTTCGGCCTGATGCAACGCGTAAAAGCCGAAGTGTACAGATGAGAAAAAACCGGAGCGTCGCGCCATTGATCCGGAAAAATATAAGTTTTTGTCGTGTCAGCCTTGAAACAGCGCGGCACCACATCCCATTCTCTTCGCACGCACGCCCCGTCCCGGTACACGCCATAAACATAGCGGAACCTGAGGACACGGCTGTCTCTCACCGCATATTCACCGTTCCATTTCCGGCCGTCGCGCGTCTCCAGCGGGACAATCTGTGTGTCGCTTTTCCCCCGCAGGTCCACACATGTCAGTTCGACCCGCATATCTTCCCCCCAATGGGTCTGGTAGTCTATTGAGAATAGCAATTTCATCATCTTTGCATGTGTCTGTTTTTTCTGTGCATGTACAAAGATAAGCGTTGCCGGGCGGAGAACAAAATAAAAATCTCTGTTTTTACGTCATGAAATGGTTATTTTGCGTCAAACTTTCAGCCGCATTCTCATTTTTCCTATAAATGTACATTGGCGTGACATCCCTTTACTATTTTTGCAACCAAATCAAAAACAAGTTTTTATATCATGAATCATCACTTCCTTAAAATCGCATCGTTTGCGCTGGCCGTATGTTGTGCCGTCCAGCTTCCAGCTGCAGACTGGAAGAAGAAGAAGGCCCCCATCATGACTACCTGGGGAGAAAACATCGACCCGCAAGAAGTGTGGGCTGAATACCCGCGCCCGCAAATGAAACGCAACGACTGGACTTCACTCAACGGCCCGTGGGATTATTGCAAGGCCACCACGGTCAACCTGAGTTACTGGGAAAGACCGGAGGCCTTCACACAGAAAATCCTCGTGCCATTCCCCGTGGAATCGGCCTTGTCCGGCATCATGGACACGGACTTCGAAGAAAACACCTATTCCACATTCATATACAGGAGACACTTCACCCTCCCCCCGTCGCACGAAGGCAAGCACACGCTGCTCCACTTCGGAGCCGTGGACTGGCAATGCGCCGTTTACATCAACGGGAAAGAGGCCGGACGGCACACGGGAGGCAACGACCCGTTCACCTTCGACATCACGCCCTTCCTCCACGCCTCCGGAACCCAAGAGATACAAGTGGCTGTCAACGACCCGACAAATAAAGGAGGACAACCCACAGGAAAACAAACGGTCAAACCCGGAGGATGTTTCTATAGCCCGGTGTCAGGCATTTGGCAAACCGTGTGGATGGAACCAGTGGAAAAAACATACATCAAAGACTATGAGGTCTCGACCGACATCGACGCCGGCACCGTGACCCTCCGCGTCGTTTCGGACAACCCTTCGGCCACCGCGGACATCGTCGTGAAAGACGGTCGCAAAACGGTCGCCTCCGCCTCCGGGCAAAAGGCCAACAGCCCTTTCACGTTGGAAATCCCCGATGCCAAACTATGGTCGCCCGAATCGCCGCACCTCTACGACATGGTGATCAGCCTGCATGAAGACGGAAGGGAAACCGACCGCGTGGAAGGCTATTTCGGCATGCGCAAGATCAGCCGCGGCATGGCCGGCGGGCATCCTTGCCTGATGCTCAACAACAAGCCGCTGTTCCAGTTCGGGGTGCTCGACCAAGGCTGGTGGCCGGACGGGCTCCTCACGCCGCCGTCGGACGAAGGCATGCGTTATGACGTGGACGTGCTCCAATCGACAGGTTTCAACATGATCCGCAAACACATCAAGGTGGAGCCTGCCCGCTGGTACTATTATTGCGACAAGAAGGGCATGCTCGTCTGGCAAGACATGCCCAACGGGGGCGGAGAAGGAAGCCTCGGGGACAAAGAGTCCATCCAGCAAAACTTCTACGACGAATGCACCCGCATCGTCAACAGCCTCAAGAAACACCCGTGCATCGTGACATGGGTGGCCTACAACGAAGGGTGGGGGCAAGACGCTTCGGGCAACGACCTGCACACCCGGCGAGGCGTGGAGGCCATACAAAAAGCCGACGACACCCGGCTCATCAACGCCGCCAGCGGATGGGTGGACTTCGAGGTGGGCGACTTCATCGACCAACACAGCTATCCCGTGCCCGCCCTTCAGTCCAACCCGCTCAACGAGCGAGTGGCCGTGTGCGGGGAATACGGCGGCATCACCCTGAAGGTGGACGGCCACTTGTGGAAAGGCAACGACATGGAGTACACGTCCGTGCCCGACGGCAAGGCGCTGGCCCGCAGGTTCAACGACTACATCGCCGTGCTGCAAAGCCTGCAGGAACGCGGTCTGTGGGCTTCCGTCTACACCCAGACCTCGGACGTGGAACAGGAACTCAACGGCCTGCTCACCTACGACCGGAAGGTGTTCAAGATCGCCCCGGAACTCCGCAACGAGGTGAAGGCACAAATCCAACGCCTCATCCGCTTCCGCGCCCATCCGGACATCGTGCTCCAAGGAGCCGACACCTCGGAAGGCGAAACATGGAGCTACACGACCGACAGCCCGGCCGAAGGCTGGCAAGCACCCGGCTTCGACGACAGCCATTGGGCAAAAGCCTGCGGAGGATTCGGGGGAGGCAACCCGCCCAACGTGTCTCCGCGCAGTCCGTGGACGACGAGCGACATCTACCTGCGGCGCCACTTCGCCATCGGCGACCTCAGCCGCAGGCAAATCCAGGACCTCAGGCTGTGGATCTACCAGGACGACGACTGCGCCGTGTATATCAACGGCGTAAAAGCATACGAAGCCAAAGGATATACCACCCGCTACGGACTGCAGCGCATCTCGGAAGAAGCCTTGGCCACCCTGCGCCCGAACAGCGACAACGTCATGGCCATACACGCCAGCCAGGGACATGGCGGGCAATATATCGATGCCGGGCTGCGCCGCTATGACTATACCCCCGTGGCAGAACTGGCGACAAGCCCTGTCCCGGAACGGCAGGCCATGCCGGAAATACAGCCGTCGGACAGCGTTTACCTCATGTCGTACTTCAAAGGCAGCAGCCAGCACCTTTTCTATGCCTACAGCCGCGACGGGCGGACTTGGACCGATATCAACGGAAGCCGCCCCGTTTTCAACGCCTACGACGACAAGGTCTGGCTCCGCGACCCATTCCTGCGCCGCGTCATCCACGAAGGAAAGACCAAATTCCACCTCGTGCATACATGGGGATGGGACAATCCGGGACTGTTCCATTGGGAATCCGAAGACCTCATCCATTGGACAGCCGCCAACGGGGGCACCGACACGGAATCCGGCAAGATCATGCTCATGGACGGGAAAAAGGGCGGCCCGGAATCGCCCAACGCATGGGCCCCGGAGTTCACCTACGACGAAGCGACCGGCACGTTCTACCTCTACTGGTCATCGCGCATCGGCGACCGCCAGGTGCACCACTATTGCACGACGAAAGACTGGCTCCACTTCTCCGTGCCCGCCGTGTATTTCGACCCGGGATTCACCGCCATCGACATGACCATCCTGAAACACGGAGGGACCTATTACGCCTACTACAAGGACGAGCGCAACGGAGAGAAGACCATACGCTGCGCCACCTCGAAAAGCCTCGACCCGGACGTGCAACGCTTCGAGGGCACCACGCCCATGCTGCCCTCCAGGTATGTCGAAGTGGAAGGCCCGGAAGTGTTCCCCGCCATCGGCGGGAAAGGATGGTTCCTCTATTTCGACAAGTTTAACGGCGACAAGGGAATCAGCTACACCAGATGCACCGACCCCGCGCAGCACAAGTGGTATCCGGTGGCCGACAAAGACGTCAAGAACCCCACGGCCGTGAAACATGGCAGCGTGGAAATCATCTCGGAACAAGAATTGGAGAAAATCCTGAAAGCATTCCGCTGAAAGCCCCCGTTCTTGCCCAAACCCGCCAAAGAAGGGTCAGGACAAAGGAAAATCCGGGCCGAGGGCAAAAAAAGGCAGTTTTTATTTGCATATTCAAACGCAATGCCCTATCTTTGTCCTAAAGAAAAAACGAGCCGCATCGGTTAGATTGGGATACTCATCAAATTATTTCTGAAAACCGAGAATGCTTCGACCACCAATGGCGGGCCACGCCTTAGGGTAGCAGAAATGCCGGTGGATTACAAAGGTGGCGGGCGCTCAAATCTTATTAGCTCGGAGTTTTCATCACATCATCGGTGCGGCTCCTGCCATAAAAGGGGGCATCCTGTAACACGCAGGGTGCCCCCTTTCCCGTACCCTGACAGACCATGCACGGCCGGCGCGGCCGGACACCATCCGAATTCCATACAAACAAGCCCGAACCAGGAAACCGGGAAACGGCGGGACAAAGAAGGTCAAGAGAAACCAAAATCTTTCGCTTGAGAAAAACGCGCAAACCTCAAGAGAAAAAAATGTGAATCGCTTGAGGAAAAAAACGGGAGGCAAAGGCTCATTCAAAATCCATAAAAAGAGCTTACAGCCACCAGCACGTCCCCCTCCTCCCCTCTTCATCCACACACCAAAGAAAAAACGGAAGTCAGCCGCCCGGCCGCCCGTTGGAAGGCCATATCGGCCGTATTTCCCCTTCAGGACCAGCCCATGCCCATAAACTTATTTGCATCTTCACAAGATTGTAACACTTTTGACACAGGAAAAAGAGAACTTTGCAGCGTGAAATGGCAAGAACACCCAAAACCATAAAATATGAAAAAGATTTATTTACCAATCATGGCAGCATTCGCAGCCCTGACAATCACTTCTTGCGGCGGCCAACAGGTGGCCAACGACGGAACCGGACGTGAAACCGTGGAAATGAGCGGCGCAGGAGCCACTTTCCCACTTCCGTTCTACACCATGACCTTCGAAAGCTATAGCGGGCAAGTCGGCGACAAGGTGTCATACGGCGGTATCGGCAGCGGCGGAGGCATCCGCAACCTGAAAGACGAAATCGTGGACTTTGCCGGCACGGACGCTTTCCTGACCGATGAGGAGATGAAGGAGATGAACCCCGTGGTGCACGTGCCGACCTGCATGGGTGCCGTGGTCATCGCCTATAACCTCCCGGAAGTGGAAGAGCTGAATCTTTCGGGCGATGTCATCGCCGATATTTTCTGCGGAAAAATCTCCAAATGGGACGATCCCCGCCTGAAGGAACTGAACCCCGGGGCCGCACTTCCCGCCAAAGACATCATACAGGCTTACCGCTCAGACGGCAGCGGCACGACGTTCATCTTCACCGATTACCTCTCGAAAGTGAGCGAATCGTGGAAAAACACCTACGGCAGCGGCAAGACGGTGGACTTCCCCGTAGGCCAGGCCGCCAAAGGCAACCCGGGCGTGGCCGGCATCATCGCACAGACTCCCTACTCCATCGGCTACATCGGGTCGGAATATGCCTTTGCCCAGAAGATCCCCTATGCCAACGTGCGCAACCAACGCGGCGAAATGGTGACCCCCTCCGCCGAAAGCATCTCGGCTTCTGCCGGAGAAATCCCGCAGGACACCCGCTGCTCGATCACCAACGCCGACGCTCCGGGCGCATACCCCATCAGTTGCTTCACCTGGCTGGTGTTCTACAAAGAGCAGAACTACGGAGGCCGCAGCCTGTCGCAAGCCCAAGCCACGCTGAGCCTGATGAAATACATCCTGAGCGACTCCATCCAACAAACCACCGCAACCGTGAACTACGCGCCGCTGCCCAAACAGGCTGTGGAAATCAGCCTCGCGAACCTGAAACAGGTGACCTACGACGGGCAGCCCGTGTTGAAATAAGCCGACCTCAAAACTTTGAGCCATGCAAGATAAAATATTCAGGTCCTTATTGCTCCTGTCGGCCATCCTGATTCCGGTCATCTGTTGCGGCATCATCTACTCGCTGTCGTATGACGCGTCGCCGGCATTCGGCCACTTCGGGTTCTGGAACTTCATTTTCTCAGACGACTGGGTAACCACGTCAGGCAAGGAAAGCTACGGCGCGCTCCCGTTCATCACGGGCACCCTGCTCACCACGCTCCTGGCACTGCTCATCTGCATCCCGTTCTCGCTCCCCGTAGCCTTGTTCACCGGAGAATATTTCCGGGGGAAAAAGATAGCCACGGTGCTGAGCACGATCGTGGACCTGCTCGCCGGCATCCCCTCCATCATCTACGGCCTGTGGGGATTTTATGCCCTGCGCGGCATCTTCATGCACCTGAACCTCTCCCCCCAAGGCTCGGGCATCCTGACGGCCGCCTTCGTGCTGGCCATCATGATCGTCCCTTACGCCGCCTCGCTGAGTTCCGAATTTATCAAGATGGTGCCTTCAGACTTGAAAGAAGGGGCTTACGGACTTGGAGCCACACGCGCCGAAGTCATCCGGCGGGTCATCTTCCCCACGGCAGGCTCTGGGATCTTCTCGGCCTACATCCTGGCCATCGGACGCGCACTGGGCGAGACCATGACGGTGACGATGCTCATCGGGAACACCAACCAGATGCCCGACACGCTGCGCACCACGGGCAACACCATGGCCAGCATCATCGCCAACCAGTTCGGCGAAGCCGACGGCCTGAAACTCTCGTCGCTCATCGCCATCGGCCTGTTGCTGTTCCTCATCACGGCCATCATCAACATGATCGGGAAAATACTCATCCGCCGTGCGCAACACGTGTAACCTCCAATACGGGAAAAAATGAAAACTATCGACAACAAACTGAAATTCAGAATTCTGAAAAACAGGCTGCTCTACGTCACGGTGTGCGTCCTTTCGGCCATGACCGCCGTTCCCCTCGTCGCCATCCTGGGCGAGGTGCTCATCAAAGGATGGGACCAGCTGGGCTGGTCGTTCCTCACCGAGGCCACGCCCAACGCCTACAAGGCCATGGCGGCCATGGCCAGCGGCGAAAGCGTGCCGGGCGGCATCGCCAACGGCATCGTCGGCACGTTCCTCATGCTCGCCCTGGCGGCCGTGGTGGCCATCCCCGTGGGCATCCTCTGCGGCATCTGCCTCTCGGAATACCGCCACAACTGGTTCGCCAAGACCGTGAGCTACCTGACCGACCTGCTGCAAGGCACGCCGTCCATCATCATCGGCATCATCACCTACATCTGGATTGTGGTGCCCACCAAGGGCTATTCGGCCTACGCCGGCAGCGTGGCCCTCTTCATCATGATGCTGCCGCTCATCATCCGCTCCACGGAGGAGACGATGAAAATCCTTCCGGCCACGCTGAAGGAAGCCGGACTCGGGCTGGGCGGGAACTACTGGCGCGTGATGCTGAAGGTGATGCTGCCCGCCTCGTTCGGCAGCATCTTCACGGGCATCCTGCTGGCCATCTCCCGCGTGGTGGGCGAGACGGCGCCGCTGATGTTCACCACGCTGGGCAGCGCGGTCATCAGCTGGAACATGTCGAAGCCCATGTCGGCCGTGCCCCTGCTCATCTGGGAGTTCTTCAACGACCCCAACCTGCAGAGCCTCATCTGGGGAGCCTCGCTGTTCCTCCTCACATTCGTACTTTGTCTGAACTTAATCGCCAAAAGAATCGCAAAAAAATGGAAAATATAACAGATCCCATCCTGGAAATCAAGAACGTCAGCATCTCTTACGACCAGAAGGTGACGGCCGTGAAAAACGTTTCGGCCGCCGTGCAGCGCAACACCATCACGGCCATCATGGGTCCCTCTGGTTGCGGGAAAAGCACCCTGCTCCGCGCCGTGAACCGCATGCATGAATTGTACAAGAACATACAAGTCACGGGAGAAATACAGCTCAACGGGGTGAACATCATGCAGGAACAACCCAATCTGGTGCGCCGGAAGATCGGGATGGTGTTCCAGCGTCCCAACCCCTTCCCCACGATGAGCATCTATGACAATGTGCTGGCCGGCTACATCCTCAACGGCATCCGCCTGAGCAAAAGCAAGAAGGACGAAATCGTGGAACGCAACCTGCGCAACGTGTCGCTCTGGGACGAAGTGAAAGGCTCGCTCACCAAGCGCGGCACTTTCCTCTCCGGCGGACAGCAACAAAGGCTCTGCATCGCCCGCTCGCTGGCCCTGCAGCCCGAACTGCTCCTGCTCGACGAACCGACATCCGCCCTCGACCCCATCGCCACCAAACACGTGGAAGACCTGATCGTGAAACTGAAAGAGGAAGTGACCATCATGATCGTGACACACAACATGTCGCAAGCCATGCGCATCTCCGACATGTCCATGTTCATGTATCTTGGCGAACTCATCGAATACGACAAGACCGACAAGATGTTCAACGACCCGAAAGACGAACGCACCCGCGCTTACCTGACAGGAAAAATGGGATGACCCCAAAACTTTCCAGATATAGCGACCCGAAGGCCCGGCTCCCGAAAAAGTAAGTAAGCCGGGACAAGAGAATCCCCCAAGGGCACAAGGCCATGCCGGCCCCCTCACGCCTTTGGGGGATTCTTTGATTCACACACACCACCACGCAGCCGGGAATCAACCGCGGAAAGAAGACATCCCGGCTTCTGCCTCCACGAAATAACGGGGGCGGCGCTTGACTTCCTTATAAATCTTTCCCACATATTCCCCGATAATGCCCAAGGCCAAAAGGATGGAACCGCCAATAAACCACACGGACACCAACAACGAGGTCCAGCCCGGAATCGTGTTTCCACGGCAGTGCATCGACACGCCATAGACAATGGCAGCCACGGAAATCAGGATGAACAGCAAACCCAGCATGGCAATGTAGCGCAAAGGACGGACGGAAAAGGAAGTGATGCCGTCCAAGGCGAAACTGACCATCTTGCTCAAGGGGTATTTCGACTCACCGGCCATGCGTTCCTTCCGGTCATAATACACCTTGGCCGTAGGAAACCCCAAAGCGCAAACCATCCCCCGGAGAAAAAGGTTGCGCTCAGGATAAGCCGCCAACGCCTGCAAAGCCCTGCGGCTCATCAAACGGAAATCCGCATGGTTATACACCACCTCTCCGCCCAGCGCGTTCATCAGGCGATAAAACGCCTGCGCCGTATGGCGCTTGAAAAAAGTGTCCGACTTCCGTTCCCTGCGCACTCCATACACCACATCCGCCCCCCCGTGCCATGCATCCACCATCCCGACGACCGACCGCGCATCGTCCTGCAGATCCGCATCAATCGAAACAGCCGCAGCCGCATGTGCGGCCGCCCACTCCAAACCGGCCCACAAAGCCTGCTGGTGGCCGGAGTTGTGCGACAACTTCAGCCCGCACACCAAAGGTTCAGCGGCCGAAAACCCGCAGATGAGTTCCCAGGTGCGGTCGCGCGAGCCGTCGTCCACATACAAGATTCTCCCGCTTCCGATTTTCCCGGAGGACTCCAGTTCGTTCAACAAACCAGAAAGACAACGGGTGGTTTCGGGCAAAACCTCCTCCTCATTATAGCAAGGCACAACTATCACCAAATCTACCATGTCACTTTCCATTTCTTGTAAACACAAAACGTACCAATATAAAATTCACCGGGACAGCTATCACATACACCGGCAGCGGAGCCAAGACTTCCGGCACTTTCAGCCAAAGGAAAAGATTCAGCAAGCCGACCTGCAACAAATAATTGACGACATGGGCGCCACACATGCCCCACAGCCTCCGCCACGAAGGCGATGTGCCAAAGGTGAAATAAGAAGTCAGATAGAAATTCGCCACAAACGAAATCACATAGCCCAACGTAAAAGCCGCATTGGCCCCCATGAGGAAGTGCAACAGATAGTAAAGCCCATAGTGGAGCACCGTGGCAAATCCTCCAACCAGCCCGAAACGGACAAACGTGGCAAAGAAACGTTTGGATGGCACCCACATTTCATTCAACAGATTGCGTCAGACGACGGAAATGGTAAAGATGATTGTTCCGCTTGTCATCACAACTCCGGTGACGGGAATCATAGACATCTTCCAGCATATATGTTCCACCATAACGTTCAAGGAAAGCCGCCACCACGTCATCGCCCATAAAAACGTAACCTTCAGGCCCCGGATCGAAACAGTCGAAAGGCACCATGCGATCGCCCAAATAGAAGTTCACCGTGAACGGATGCATACGGTTCTCCACAAACACGTCCGTGCGGAAAGAATACAACCTGCCCTCCGGCACAATGCGGGCGACCTCCTCGGCCACAGCTTTGTCCGACTTCACATTGAGCACCTTGGGTTGATAGACTCCGTCCAAAGCAAAGAAGATAGAGAGGATCACACCAATGCAGGCATAAATAATACCGTTGTCGGCCGCATTGATCCGTTGCACCCGGAAATACCACCAAGCCGCCACAACCGGTAAAGCCACGATCAGGACACCCCCCACAGACAACGGGAAATCACTCAAAGCATGCATATAAGCAATATTCTCTGCCGCATGCCGGCCACTGAACAAGGTGTCCGGCACCCAATCGCAACGGACAGCCACAAACACCAGCAACAGCAACACCGCCAGTCCCGACATGACGCTGCCGAAAATGCGCAACACGTTCAAATGACGATGACGGAGAAACACGATATATTCCGCCAAGAAATAAGCGATAAAAGGATAAATGGGCAACAAATATACGCTGCGCTTGCTCTTCGGAATACAATAGAACACAAAAATGATGACAATGCACAGCAAAGAGTAAAGCCGTGCGTCATCCATTTGGCGGATATAGGTCCTGAAACGCAACCACCAGGTGCGCAAGCGCCCCGCCGGCCTCCGGTAATGCAGGGCAAACAAAGAGAAAACCACCAGCAACGTGTACGGCACATAACCGGCCACGACCGTCACCACATTGTACCAAGCCGGATTCTCATGCGAAGCGTAGGACATCTTGCCCATCAAACGATAGACATTCTCTTCCAGCACCAGGTCAAGAAAACGCTCGCCTCCCTGGGCATAAGCCGCCACATACCACACGGCAGGCAACACGCAAGCCGAAACGGCCACCATCAGAAAAGAAAAAAACACCCGGAAAAAACCTTTCCCTCGAATCCAAAGGAACACGGCCGGCACGGCACAAGGCAACACGATTCCCACAGGCCCCTTGGTCAGCGCCGCAGCACTCAAGCATAACACGCCCACCAAAGGAAATCCCCTCAACCCTCTTTCGCCCCACTTATATAATTGATAAAGGGCAATCACCATCATGGCCGACAACACCATGTCCACCCGGCAGGCCACTCCGGCACGATGCACCTCGAAATTGGTCAACGTAATCAAAGCGGCCAGGAAGGCCACTTCCGCCCCCCTGCGCTTGGCATAAAAAACATACCCCACCAGCACCATGGCCGTCAGGGCCAGGGCCGAAGGCATGCGGGAAGTGTATTCATTGACCGTTCCGGCCACCATGGAAACCGCCGCGACGCACCAATGGAAAAAAGGAGGCTTGAACGCCAGTTCCACCCCGTTGTTGACCGGCAAGATCCAGTTTCCTTGCTGCAACATGGAAAGTGCCACCACCGCCTCCCGTGGCTCACCCCGCGTATGGAAATAACTTTGCCCCAGGAAAAGCATCAAAGACAGTATGCACAGGCACACCAACACCCAGAAATATTTTTTCCTATCCATATGCCGCTTCAAGCCTTTCGTGCAGAAATCTTCTCTAACACATACACCAGGATAAAACCGATCAACATCAGCACGACGCCTTCCGCCAAACTCTCGCCAGGAAGTACATTCTGCTCCACAATCAAATTCTGCCCTTCAACCATTTCTTCGATTTTCTCTTTCCAAGGCCAAACCTTATTTAAAGAGCCCAGCATGAAACCAGACAAGACGGCCAACGTCACGTTGCGGAACTTCTTCAAGGCATAAGACAACACATGAGAAAAACTTGTGATGCCAAGGAAACAGCCCAAGGCGAAAATGCCCAAGACCACAAGGTCAAGCGTTTCAACGGCTTCCATAATATAGAAATATTTACCAAGCAAAACCAAGATGAAACTTCCAGAAATACCCGGCAAGATCATGGCACAAATAGCGATGGCCCCACAAAAGAAGATGAACAACAAGTTCGTCGGCGTTTCCGTAGGAGTAGCCACCGTGATGTAGAAAGCCACCACCGCACCCGCCAAAAAACCCAATATGGTTTTCCAGTTCCATTCCTTAATGTCCTTTGACACAAACCAAGTGGAAGCCAGCACCAAGCCAAAGAAGAAAGACCAGACCAACACCGGTTCAGTCTCCAAAAGATAAGTGATCAGCTTAGCCAACGAAAACACACTGATGCCGATACCGAGAAGCAAAGAAAACAGGAAATTTCCATTAATGGCTTTCCAGAAGGCTTTCAACTGTCCCTTGCACAACAAGCGGAAGGCATGCACGTTGATGCCCTTGATTGAGTCAATCAACTCGTCGTAAATGCCCACGATAAAGGCGATTGTCCCGCCCGACACGCCCGGTACCACATCGGCTGCGCCCATGCACATTCCCTTCAATGTCAGCAGGGCATAATCTTTCAGTTTTCTTTCCATCATTGTTCTATTTTAATTTCTTCCATTTTTTCCGCTCACTTGGGATTCCAGCTACAAAGTAAGCCAAAAAAAGGTGCATTGCCAAGCAATACACCTCATATTATTCCTACTAAAAAAATATTTTTCCCTTACTTCACTTTGGCAACCACAGCCTTGAATGCCTCCGGATGGTTCATGGCCAAATCGGCAAGCACCTTGCGGTTGATCTCAATGCCGGCCTTGTGCAAGGCACCCATCAACTGGGAATAAGACATGCCTTCCAGACGAGCGGCAGCATTGATACGCTGAATCCACAACGCACGGAAGTTGCGCTTTTTGTTCTTGCGGTCGCGATAGGCATAGGTCAAACCCTTTTCCCATGTGTTTTTCGCTACGGTCCATACGTTCTTACGTGCACCAAAGTAACCTCTGGTTAATTTCAAAATTTTCTTTCTTCTTGCTCTTGAAGCAACATGATTTACTGATCTTGGCATAATTTGTCTGCTTTTTGAATGTTAGCGCCATCCACTTTCCTTTCCGTTCCAGCGGACGAACTTCGGGCTAAAGCATTCGGTTAATAACTTTTTGTTAATACTCGCCTCACTTTTTAATTAACGCATACGGAGGAGGTCGCGAACCTGCTTCAGGTTGTCGGTCACCACGATGGTGTCGTGAACCAAGTTGCGTTTTTGCTTCTTCGTCTTCTTCGTCAAGATGTGACTGTGATAAGCATGATGTCTTTTCACTTTACCTGTTCCGGTAAGAGCGAATCTTTTTTTGGCACCGGAATTAGTCTTCTGTTTTGGCATTTTGTTTTATTTTAAATTGTTATTTTAATTGTGGCAACGCATATACCAAGCGTTACGCACTTCTCTTCCTCTGAACTTCCCTCAATCTTCCCCTTCTACACGCGGTCCCTCATATTCCTTAGGCGCATTGGCTTTGGGCTGGCTCCGTTCAACTTTCTGGGCGGAAGTTCCTGATGCCGGCGCATCGGCCGATGGTTTCTTGGGCTGCACCTTCTTTTTCGGGGCAATGAAGATGGTCATGCGCTTGCCTTCCAGCACCGGCATCTGCTCCACCTTTCCATATTCTTCCAAATCATTGGCAAAGCGGAGCAACAGCACCTCGCCTTGTTCCTTGAACAAAATACTGCGTCCCTTGAAGAACACATAAGCCTTCACTTTGTCCCCGTCTGACAAGAACCCTTGAGCGTGCTTCAATTTGAAGTTATAATCATGATCATCGGTTTGCGGTCCAAACCGGATCTCTTTCACATCGACTTTCGTCTGTTTCGCCTTCATTTCCTTCTGCCGCTTTTTCAGTTGGTAGAGGAACTTGCTGTAGTCGATCAGACGGCAAACAGGAGGAACTGCATTGGGAGATATTTCCACGAGATCCACTCCTTGCGCTTCCGCCATTTGCAAAGCCTTGGCGGTCGGCACGACTGCGGATTCCACATTATCGCCCACTATCCGGACTTCGCGCACCCGTATCTGTTCATTGATACGATATTGCTCTTTCAAATTGTCTTTCTTCATGCAAAAAAGTTATTCTCTTCTGTTTGTTTCTTTAAATTATAACTGTTCAATGGGTTAAAATCGGGCACAAAGTTAATACTTATTTGTCATATTGCGCACTTCATCATTGATTTTTTTGGCAAAATCCTCAAATTTCATGCTTCCTTGGTCGCCTTCTCCCTGTTTACGCACCGAAACCGTGCCTTCTGCAGCTTCTTTCTCGCCCACGATTAACATATAGGGAATGCGCTTCATCTCATTGTCGCGTATCTTACGGCCAATCTTCTCATTCCGGTCATCCACAATGGCGCGCACGTCCTGCTCATCAAAATAAGCGCACAATTTCTTGGCATAATCATTGAACTTCTCCGAAATCGGCAGGATAGCCACTTGGTCGGGGGTAAGCCACAAGGGGAAATGCCCGGCCGTGTGCTCGATGAGCACGGCGCAGAAACGTTCCATGGAACCGAAAGGCGCACGGTGGATCATCACCGGACGATGTTTCTGGTTGTCCTCGCCCGTGTATTCCAGCTTGAAGCGTTCAGGCAGGTTGTAATCCACCTGTATCGTGCCCAACTGCCAACGCCGGCCCAGCGCATCCTTCACCATGAAGTCGAGTTTGGGGCCATAGAATGCGGCTTCCCCGTAGGCCACCTTGGCCGGGAGGTTCTTCTCCTTGCAGGCTTCCACAATAGCTTGTTCCGCCTCTGCCCACACTTCATCCGATCCGATATATTTTTCGTGGTCATTGGGGTCGCGCAAGGAAATCTGCGCCTCGAAGTTCTTAAAGTCCAGCGCGCTAAAGATAATTTGAATAATTTCCATCACACGGATGAACTCATCCTTCACCTGGTCGGGACGGCAAAAGATATGGGCGTCATCCTGGGTGAAGGAACGCACACGCGTCAATCCGTGCAATTCGCCGCTCTGCTCATACCGATACACCGTGCCGAACTCCGCGATGCGCAAAGGCAGATCTTTATACGAACGGGGCTTCCATGCGTAAATCTCGCAATGGTGAGGGCAATTCATCGGCTTCAGCATATATTCTTCTCCTGGCTCCGGCGTATGGATAGGCTGGAAAGAATCCTTGCCGTAATGGGCATAGTGGCCGGAAGTCACATACAGGTTCTTCCCGCCAATGTGCGGAGTCATGACCTGCTGGTAGCCGTAACGTTTCTGGATTTTCTTCAGGAAGTCCTCCAGACGCAAGCGCAAGGCCGTGCCTTTGGGCAACCACATGGGCAACCCCTTCCCCACTCTCTCCGAGAACATGAAAAGTTCCATCTCCTTGCCAATCTTGCGGTGGTCGCGCTTCTTGGCTTCCTCCAGCAAGGCGAGATATTCATCGAGCATCTTCTTTTTCGGGAAAGAGATGCCATAGATGCGGGTCAACTGGGGACGTTTCTCGTCGCCGCGCCAATAGGCCGAAGAAACAGCCGTCACCTTCACAGCCTTGATGGCACCCGTGTTCAACAAATGCGGGCCGCGGCACAAGTCCGTAAAAGCCCCCTGCGTGTAAGTCGTGATATGCCCGTCCTCCAGGTCTTCTATCAACTCCATTTTATAGGTTTGACCGTGTTCGCCGAAAAACTTCAACGCGTCGGTCTTCGAGATTTCCGCCCGCACGACCGCCTCTTTCCGCTGTGACAGTTCCAACATTTTCTTTTCTATGGAGCCAAAATCACTTTCACGGATCACTGTGCCCTCGGGAGGCATCACGTCGTAATAAAACCCGTTCTCAATGGCCGGGCCGATACCGAACTGTATGCCGGGATAAAGTTCCTGCAACGCTTCCGCCATCAAGTGGGCGGATGTGTGCCAGAAAGCATGCTTGGCTTCGGCGTCATCCCATTTATACAATACCACGGAGGCATCTTTGTCAAGCGGGCGGTTCAGTTCCACCGTCTCGCCGTTCACGCCACAAGCCAGCACGTCCTGTGCCAATCGTTGCGAAATACTCTCTGCAATTTGCAAACCCGTTACGCCAGCTTCATACTCGCGCGCAGAGCCATCGGGAAAAGTGATTTTTATCATAATCTCTTGTTTATTGTCTTATTTCAAGGTTGCAAAAATAGTTATTTTTCATGAAAGCAAGGCATAAACGCAAAAAAAAAACTAAAAACAGACAACACCTGTTCTCTTTCTCTATCCCCTTCTTATAAGATAAATGCTACACATGCTGCACCCGGGCAACGCACCACCGCCTCGCATGCCCATCCACACCGCCCAGGCCCGATTTGCCACGTAAGCCCCATCCGCAAAAATCACCTTTTCGCATTTATGAACCATTATGAACTTGCTTGGTTCGCCCTTTATTTCCTATCTTTGTAAAAAAACGGCGGAAAGGTTAAGAAATGCTATTTCCCACAGTCCTCCACGCTGCAAACCTCAAACTCATAAACGGGACATCAACCGCGCCGGACTCAACGCCCGGCCAAGACATACCAACCATATCCATGTAGAACAATAACCTTAAAACAAACAGTTATGAAGAAAACAAGAATGCTCCCCGTCATGCTGCTCACGACATTAACCTTGTGTGCATGCTCATCCGGCAACGACGAACAACCGGAACCCACCGTTCCGCCCGCCACGTCTGCCAAGTTGCCCATCCAGATCAGTACGGTACTGGAAGAAATTTCAGGAAAACGTGTCACGGACTATGCCTTCGAGTCCGGAGACCAAATCGGACTATACGTCGTCAACCACAACGCCGACGGATCGGCCAACGCCCTGCAAGCCACAGGCAACCATGTCGACAACATGCGGTTCACCTACGACGGCACTTGGACGGCCGACACTCCGATCTATTGGCTCGACGACAAGACGCATGCCGACTTCTACCTTTATTATCCTTATGCCGCCACCATCGGCGATGTGGAAGCCATGCCTTTCCAAACCAGTGCCGACCAAAGTGCGGAAACCGCCTACAAGGCCAGCGACCTGCTGATCGGAACCGCCGCCGACGTGCCCCCGGCCGAAACCGCCGTCACCATCACGTCGCGCCACATGCTGAGCCAAATGGCGATCACCCTTGTTCCCGGCAACGGCTTCACGGCAGAAAGCCTCGCCGCCGCCGATGTCTCGGTGAGAATCAATGGCGTCAAGACGAAAGCATCGGTCAATCTCGCCACGGCCACCGTCACGGCCACGGGGGAAGCCGGAATCGTGACCCCTCTTCCCACCGACGGCGGATATAAAGCCCTCATCGTGCCACAAAGCGTGGGAGAAGGCAACTTGATCACCGTGACGGTCGACGGACGGGAATTCAACCTGAAAAAAGCATTCACCTTCGAAGGCGGGAAGCGGCACAGGTTCACCGTGGTCCTGAGCAAGACCAGCAACGGCATCAACGTGTCGATCGACCAATGGGAAGACGACGGCATCGACCATGGCGGCACGGCAGAATGAACCCTGATGAAGCGACAGGCAAGCAAGTGACGGGCGGACAAACCACTTTCCCGTGTTCCTTACCGTCATTTGTCTGCTTGTTGTGACATCGGCCTGGCCGCCCCAACCGTGAAACGGCTCCACCGCCTTTTTTATCCAAGCAACAACCAACCTCTAAATCACAAAAACATGAGTACCCACCGACATATTTACACTTGCATGCTCGCAGGCATATTGACCCTTGCCGGCTGTTCCGACGACTTGTTCAAAGACGATCCCGCGGCAAACGGAACCGCCCCCATCAGACTCTCCGGAGAAATCGACCAGCTGGCCAAAGCGCGCGTGAACGACAACGGCTTCTGCGACGGCGACGTGATGGGCGTCTACATCGTGGACTTCAACGGCAACGAACCGGGCACCCTCCAGGTCAGCGGCAACCGCGGCGACAACGTGCGCCACACCTTCGACGAGACGGCCTACGCCTGGAACTCGGCCTACGATCTCTATTGGAAAGACAAACACACCCACATCGACGTCTACGGCTACTATCCCTTCGGCTCGCCCGAAAGCATCGAAGCCTACGACTTCACCGTGCAGCGTGACCAAAGCACGATGCCGGAAGACGGAGAAATGGGCGGCTACGAGGCCAGCGACTTCCTGTGGGGCAAGGTGGCCGACGTGGCACCCACGACCACGATCATCCGCCTGCCCATGCAGCACCGCATGGCCAATGCCCGCGTGACCCTCGTGGAAGGTGAAGGCTTCGCCGCAGGGGAATGGACGGACACGGAGAAAATCGTGCTGGCCACCAACCTCAAGCGGGAAGCCACCATCAACCTCGCCGACGGGACGGTGACCGCGACGGGCGATGTGGCCGAAACAGCCACCATCCCCAGCCGCACCGGCGACGAATGGCGCGCCATCGTCGTGCCACAGACCGTGAAGGGCGGCACCACGCTGTTCAGCATCACCATAGGCGGCACGCCCTACAAGTTCTCCAAGGACGAGGACTTCACCTACGTGGCCGGGAAGATGAACAACTTCTCCATCCGCGTGGACAAGAAAGAGAGCAGCGGGAAATACACCCTGACGCTCATCAGCGAGAGCATCACGCCGTGGGAGAGCGACCTCGTGAGCCACGATGCCGACACACGGCAGTACATCGTCATCCACTCCACCGCAGGGCACCTGAAAGACTCCATCATCGCGGCCAACAAGGACTACACGCAGGTGAAAAACCTGAAAATCACGGGACGCATCAACAGCAAAGACTTCTATTTCATGCGCGACTCCATGGATATGCTCCAGTCGCTGAATTTGAAAGAGGTAAGAGTGAGTGGTGCCTTTGGCTACAAACCTTGGATCAAAGGGGATGAAAGCCAAATACACGACGACGAAGAACGGGATGGGACAATTCCCAAAAATGCTCTGAACGAGAAGAGTTCTCTTTTACGCATCGTATTGCCCGACACATTAAATGCGATTGGCGAACTTGCATTCCGTAGTTGCGTAAACCTCACCGGTTCCATCATCATTCCCGAAGGAGTAACCGAAATAGGGTGCAGTGCTTTCATGTGGTGCAACTCCCTGACGGGCACTTTATCCCTACCAAGCACTCTGCAATACATTGGCGGAGGAGGAGCCGTAGACAGAGGCGGAGCTTTCAATGGTTGCCATTTCGCCTGCGAACTGAAATTACCCAACAACCTGAAATACATCGGGCACCAAGTATTTTCAGGAAACTCTGGGTATTACGGGAATCTTATTCTTCCTGAAAAACTGGAATTTATAGGTGATGCAGCATTTTCCGGCTGTAAGAACCTGACTGGCAATCTAGTAATCCCCCAAGGGGTTACCTACATCTCGCAAAGCACATTTGAAAACACCGGACTTAACGGTACCCTGCAACTGCACGACGGTATTACGGGCATCCAAACCAACGCATTTGCCTATACCCCGTTGAAAGGAGAACTGGTATTGCCTAAGAATTTGACCACATTAGGCCAAGGCGCATTTTATGGTTGCGATTTCTCAGGAGTATTGAAGTTACCAAAGGACATTGCATCCATTGGAAATAATGCATTCGCAGGCAACTGGCGCTTAATGGGAGTCATAGAATTCCCAGAAGGTCTGCAAACCATTGGTGCTGGAGCATTTGCGAACTGTCGAAGCATTGAGGGATTGGTATTCCCGGAAAGTCTTGAAAACATACTCTACGAAGCCACTGGTTTCAACGATGGGGGTGCCTTTGAAGGATGTTACGGTATTGGCAGCATCGTTTGCAAAGGTGAAATTCCGGCGAATGTGCAAGTCGGAGCCTTCAACGGCGTAGCCAAAGACAACTTCACCCTCGAAGTGCCGGAACCGGCCATCGCGCAATACCAGGCCGCACCGGGCTGGAACGAGTTCAAGCGCATCGCCGCCCACCACGAGCTGGTGTGCCGCCCGTCGCTCGCCTGCGCCCTGAACACGGAGCACCGGCAGACGCTCGTCGTGGATGCCGAAGGCGAATGGGAAGTGGAGAGCATGCCGTCGTGGTGCGAGCTGTCGCAGACCAGCGGTGGAAACAAGGCCGAAGTGACGCTCACCATCAAGGCCATGGCGCAAGGCTCGGAAGACCGCACGGGCGAAATCGTGTTCAAACTGAAGAACGAGGAATACACGCACAAATGCACCGTCACGCAGTATGACTACGAACATGGCGAGGACGAATGGCTGACGCTCCAGAAGGCCACGCGCGGCAACACGGGCGGCATCAACATCGTCATCCTCGGCGACGGCTACGACGCGAAGAACATCTCCGACGGCGACTATCTGGCCAACATCCAGCAGGAAGTGGAATACTTCTTCGGCATCGAGCCTTACACCACCTACCGCGACTACTTCAACGTCTACACGGCCTTCCCGCTCTCCACCGAAACGGGCGTGGGCACGGTGAACACCATCCGCTACAACCGCTTCAACACCACCTA
>CALUNJ010000027.1 GCA_944321975.1 uncultured Paraprevotella sp. | reverse complement strand
TCCTTGCCCTCCACCAGAGGCAACAATTGCATCAGTTCCATGAAATGACCGCCGCAGGAACTGACCAGGCAGATTTTCTGTTTACGCTTTGCCATAACTCTTGACTTTATACCAATTATACACCCGTTTGGCCACATTAAACAAGCCCAACCTTGAAGCCACATTTTTCACTCTCGTTTTGAAACTGCGATCCAAGAGCCTGTATCGGGATGCGATAACCTTCAATGGCACATCCGGATCCAGGAAATCCCGGATGATTCCCTCCCGGTCAGGATGTGGATTCGAAGGACTTTTCAGATTGTGGTTCTCAATCAACGCTTCCTCAAGCGTACGCTCTTCCACAAAGCAACCGGACAAACAACGCACTGCCTCTTCACCCTGTTCCGTATTTGCCAAGACCAGTGAAACCCCTTTCATCGTGTCGTGCCTGAACGGTATGCCATAGCGTCCAATCCCCCAAAAGTCACCTAATGTGCAGTCTCCCACACGTGGCAGACCGGAATAAGGACAATGATAACAGCACTTTCGGAATATGGCTGAAGCGTTGAATGCTTCCATATAAAGCGCATCCACATCGTAGATAGGGCGGAATTTACCGCCAATCGAGATGGATGGGGCTTTACCCCATCCATCTCGATCACAAAATTCGAAGCCTTCCGGATCAGACGCGAAGCGGCTCGAAATTTTTTTCAAATAGCTTTGGAACACCTCATCTGAAGGAACTCCATGGCAAATCAGATCCAGCGTCAACAGATTCTCGTCCGGTTTCCGCAAAAACCTCTTCAAGCCGGCCACTTGACAGGGTGTCCCGCAAAACAACACCTTCCGGGCGGCCTTCAGATGTTCCTTGACACGCTTGAACACATCGCCTATCTCGCTTTGCACATACTTGCTGCCCCGCAAAGGCGACAAATCCTCCACCCGCCGGATTTCCACATGCCGGCAGTGCAAGTCCTGATCAAAAGCCGCCCCAAACACCACGCCCCCTTCGGACAACACCTTTCGGGCAAAAGCGGAAAACGCCCCTCCCGAACTGCTCAACCGGCGATCCGGCTCGCTCCACATGGCAAAAGCCCTCGGTGACCGCGCTCCCGCATCAGACAAAGGTTGCAACACCGGGCAACTTTTCTCACAGAGTTTGCACTCCACACACTTGGAGGGGTCGACAGTCGGAATCAGAAAGCCTTCCCCATCCCGATCCATCGTAATAGCCGCATGCCCGCACGCATTGAAGCATGCCGCACAGCCCGTACACCTCTCTGGCAAAGCTAATATAGGCATAACCGTATCTATTTTCAGAGGTTGTGGACGATAGCCTTCGTGGCGGTCACTTTGCGCAAATAAGCCATCGATTGAGCCTGCTCCACAGCCAATTTTTGTTTCACTATCTTATAATCAACAGGAGTCTGAATCATTGAAATATCCGAAAACGCATCCAAGTTCCGTCCCCCGAGTCCCAAGGTGCGCAGAAGGCTGCTAATGCGCGAACTGGCAATGTCCGGAGTGATGGTGACAAACGGTTTCTCAAAAATGATGGAAAAGACCGTCGCGTGAAAAGAATCGGCAATCACATAATCAGCATGCTTTATCAACCACAAGAACCGCTCCACCGGGGGACACCAGCAAAGATGCCCTTTCCGCACCACATCATGCCAGTTATAACTGATATTCCATACAGGCAGCCGGGTCTCCTTGCCCAACCTTTCCGCATAATCGTCTATCCTCGCGTCATGATGCAAATTATAAGTCAAGATATACCCACGTTGCTTCGTCCGTTTTTCCACATATGGTTCCCATTCTTCCTTGTCGAGCAACAACGTGGGATCAAGGCATTGCACGGCATCATCCCGGCCAAGCTCACGCATGATCTGCACCCCGGAATCCTCACGGACAGAAATATACTCATACTTCTGCAACAACCGCTTTGTTTCTTCGACTTCCGCCTGTGGCAAACTCGAAAGGCCAATACTTGACGCATACGAAAACACCAATTTCCCTTCAGGCACAAAGTCCAGGAACAAAGCCTTCTCCACCCCTTCGTTCCAATGGCTGTTCCACACTTGGTCCGACCCCGTACAATAAGCGTCCGCATCAAAAGCCAGTTTCTGCGCAGCTTCTTCATTCGTCCTGAACATCGGCTCCCGCAATTTGACATACCGGTCGATGAAGCCACCAAAAATTCGGTTCTTTCGAAGATAAGACGGATAAATCAATGCTTTTGCTGCCAACAATAAAACCGGGTTCTTCAACTTGTCGCTCTTCTTTTGCAAACGCTTCAGCAACCCGGCGTTGGTGAACCGTTCAGGATAATAGTCCAAGATATGCACATCGTGACCCAACGCCTCCAATTTCACCTGCAACGCCAAGGCCTGCAACACACTTCCGTAATTCTCTGCACGATGCAGCGTGATGATGTCAATCTTCATGTCCTATAAATTTAATAAAGTCTATCACGCAATGACCTAAAAAGACACATCGGCATTCCCCACACGATCAAATAGGTCAGGCACCTTCTTAACCATGAATCCTGATACTTATTTAATTCCTTACACAGAGGTTTGTATCGTTTCCGATCCAAAGAAGTAAACATCATGTTCCACACAAAGTGTATAAAAGAACCATTGCGAGTCACTTCCCAATTTTCGAAAGCATTCCGCGTCACTCCCCAACGGTCGAAATCTTTCATCATGTTAGGCACCCCGACAAAATGATACAAAGGCCACTTGACCGTGAAATCCCGTTCAAGCGGATTACGTTGGATTTCTATGGGCAAACTGTAATAATAGCATTTCCGCCCCACAGCCCCGCTGACAATCATCGCCAAATGTTCGTAGCCGTAATGCGCTTTAGAAAAATTGCCCTTGCCTTTCTCCCAACAATCACGTCGGAAAATGAGCGACGAAATAAAACCTAAGGAAATAGTGAATTTCTGGACTAAGGTTTCCAAATCCAAGAGTCCGGCGTGCTCATAATATTCTCCATCATGCACCTTCAACCCACGGATATCATATTTCGCATCCTTACCGGCCAAGCGGTTGCAATGGATAATCCCGACCTCCGGATATGTGCGGATAATGTCGAGAACGGTTTCCACGAAATAAGGGAAAGGGATGTCATCGTCCCCCCAAAGCACCACAAAATCCCCATGGGCTTGCCCCACAGAGCGGATGAGACTTGCCCCCACTTCCACATATTCGTCAAAATAATGATACCGGATGAAGGGATGTGTTTCCACCACCCCCTTCATGTAGGCATCGGTCTCATCCTTAGAAGCGTTGCAGCACACCACAAGTTCCACCTCGGCCTGGTTCCGCTCCACTTGCGGCAACATCTGCGCCAAAGTGCGCTTCAGATATTCGTAGCGGTTCAATGTGGGGATAACCACAGACAATATTTTACCCATACAAAAGAAGTTACGTTTCTACAATTCGTAAGCAATGGTGTCGGCCGGATCATACAGCCGATCCGTATAGGCCAACAATATAAAATCGTCCTCGCCGGCATTCTGCCAAGCATGGGCCACGCCGTTAGGTACGAACACGGTGAGAGCCTCGTCGAAACCGATTTCCATTTGCAACCTTTCGTGCGTTTGCACATCCTCCAGTTTCAACACCGCCTTGCCGCTAATAAGCGTAAACCACTCCACGGCTTTCGGGTGATAGTGCCCCCCCTTCGTCTGTCCGGGTTTTCCCATCGTGAGGTAAACTTCACCCGTATGGCCAGGAAGGTTCTCTTCCGTCCCGGTGATCACCTTCAGGAACCAACCGCGCCCATCCCGGATAAGGCGGCGCGGAATGATTCGGATTTTGTCTTTCAATGTCGTCATCAATATTTGCCTATTACGTCGGTTAAACTTATAGTTGCCTCGAACCCCGTGGCGTTTTTCAGCTTTGTGCCGTCCAACGCAAGATACTTCATGCCCACATCGGCGCGCCGGGCCGAGCCAAAGCAATCCTCGGGGACTTCCTTCCCAAAATATTTATGGATAAAGGTCACCAGCTCACGCACCGTCAGCGTGTCTTTACCCTGAATGTTGTAAAGCCCGCTGGGCAGTTTCCGGGCATAGGCCTGGTCTATCATCCGCGGAACCTCGCCCACATACACATATTGGCGGGTCTGGTCGCCAGCCGTAAAATGCAAGGGCTCATTACGGCGCAGGGCATTGACGGTGTAAGGAATAAGCCTGAGCGGGTTCTCCGTTTCACCGTAAATGGTGGGAATGAAGAAATGCCAATGCGTGAAGTCATGCTTGTATGAATCGACGAAACGGCTCAGCATGCGCTTGGACACCGTGTAATCATTCGGCGCAGGCGAAGTGGAAGTGAGCACGTCTTCCTCCGTGAAAAAACGCTCTTCTTTCGTTTCGCCCATCTCAAACACCGATCCGAACGTGACGAAGCGCCCCTTGTATCCTGCCATTTTCAACGCATTACAGATTTTCACCGGAGCCGTGACATTCAGGTTGTAAATCAAATCGTTCCCTTCTTTCAAGTTTGATTGTATACCCGCACCAATGGCATAGACAATGATATCCGACTGGATCAAGTCGCCGTAATCCAAGTCCTCGGTCATAAGATTCACCTTATGGAAGGTGTCATAAGCATGCCCCGTGGGTTCGTCAAGCCCGTACATATCAATGGGGTAGCCCTGTCCGTTACAGTAAACGGCAATGGCACGCGAAAGGAACCCGTTGGTTCCCAATATGGTTACTTTCATTTCTGTTCGGAATAAGATAAATATCGTTCAATTTCTTCCACACAAAGCGCATATACGTCCGGCACATCCTTGTATTTCTTGTACCAGTCCACCACAAGTCCGATGCATTGGTCGATGTTCATCCGGGGTTGCCAACCCAGTTTGATTTGTGCCTTCGTGATGTCAAGCATCAGCAACTTCGCCTCATGCAAGGCATGGGGATCGGACAAGTCGCGAAGCTCTCCGCAGCCATAGTTGCTTATGACCTTTAAAGCGACATCCCACACGGGTGTGACGCTCTCCATCCTCGGGCCGAAATTCCAACCTTCGCAATAAGCGGTAGGCTCGTTCCACATTTTCTGCGCCAAAAGCATATATCCACTCAACGGTTCCAGCACGTGCTGCCACGGACGCACCGATCGGGGACTGCGTATGTCGATCGGAAGTCCCGCCTCCAACGCCCTGATACAGTCGGGGATGATGCGATCTGTCGCCCAGTCCCCCCCGCCAATCACATTGCCGGCTCTCACACTGGCCAGGCTCTTGCCATGCCGGTCATAGTCTTTAGGATTGAAGAAACTGCGCCGCCATGACGAGATGGCTAATTCACAGCAACCTTTTGAGGAAGAATAAGGATCATACCCGCCCATCGGCTCATCCTCGCGGTAACCCCAGATCTGCTCCTTGTTCTCATAACACTTGTCGGTGGTGATCATGACGCCGACTTTCGCACTTTCGGTGACACGCAAGGCTTCCATGACATGAATGGTGCCCATCACGTTGGCCTCGTAGGTTTCCACCGGAATGTCATAACTAAGCCTTACAAGGGGCTGGGCAGCCAAATGGAACACGATTTCAGGTTGATATTCCTTGAAAATGTCCTTCATCCTACTGCCATCTCGGATGTCCGCCCGGATGTCCGCCTTTATTTTCTGCCCCACACCGGAAAGCACGAAATTGTCACGCCCGGAAAAAGGTTCTTGCGCCACGCCTATGACTTCCGCGCCCAATTCATGCAACCAGATGGAAAGCCAACTGCCCTTGAATCCCGTATGCCCCGTAACGAGCACACGCTTACCTTTATAAAAGCCATTAAACAAGTCTATCATATTGCTCTTTGTTTTCTTGTTACCAGATTTTCCAAGGCGCTTTGTCCTCGCTCCACATCTTTTCCAACTCCATGTTGTCTTTCAACATGTCCATTGGCTTCCAGAATCCTGAATGTTTATAGGCGTGCATCTCACCGACTTTTGCGATTTCCTCCAATGGCCGGCGTTCAAACATCACCGGATCAGCGTCCTCGGGCAAGAAGTCGAAAACTTTGGGTTCGCAGACAAAGAAACCCGCGTTAATCCAATTGCCTTCGCCGTCCGGCTTCTCCTCGAACGACAGCACAGTGTTTGTCTTCGGATCAATATGCACCGAACCAAAACGTCCGGCGGGCTTGTAGACTGTCATCGACAACGCCTTCCCGCTTTCCTTGTGTTTTGCAATCGTGTCGGTAATGTCAAGGTCTGTCACTCCGTCGCCATATGTCAGGCAAAAAGTCTCTTCCCCGATATACGGCCTTACTCGCTTCAACCGTCCGGCCGTCATGGTGTTGAGTCCCGTGTCGACCATCGTCACTTTCCAGTCTTCCGAATGATTCTCCAGCAACTGCACCGAATTGTCCGAGAGATTCACCGTCACATCCGTGTTGTGCAAAAAGTAGTTCATGAAGTATTCCTTGATGACATACCCCTTATAACCGCAACAGATGATGAACTCTTTGATGCCGTGGGCGGCATAAATCTTCATGATGTGCCACAAGATTGGCTTGCCCCCGATTTCAATCATCGGTTTGGGCATGTACTGCGTTTTCTCGCTGAAACGGGTGCCAAGGCCGCCGGCGAAGATTACTGCTTTCATGTCGTTTGAATATAATGGTTAATTACTTTTTGAGTTTAAACAAAAAGATAAGCATGTCGTAAAAGCGGAACTTTACGAATAAAAAGAAAAGTTTATGCCGCAGAGGCAACAAGCCGTAAGGATAAGTTTGCAATATGGTTTGCAACTCCGACGCATGGACTATTTTGCAAATATTCTCCCGGGCTTTTGAATACCCCAATTGACGGATAAAAGCCACTTGTTGGGATATGCATGCCCGAGTTTTCATCAGTAACTGCCGGTTAAGCCGGGTCCTGAAATCTTTTTCATCATATCCCGCTTTCCACAACTTTTCCTCTTGGGCATGATAAAGGAACAATTCTTTCTGGAACCGGTCGGCACGGTAAGTTCTCGTGAGCGATGTGCCGTTCATGCAGTAATAATAATGTGTTTGCGGTATCAAACCGACACATTTGCAGCATGGCAGGAAATCCAGATGCCACATGATGTCCTCGGCAATATAAACTCTTTCCGACACAAAGCGCAAACGGTTCCCCTCAATCACCCGGCGCGAATAGATCGCACGCCAGACCGACATCAATAATTTCGCATCTGAATGATAGTCCGGTTCGGGACCAACCATGTCAAGCAACACTTGCTTCACACCTTCCTCGCCCCGACGCAACACATAATCCGTATTTTCCTGCATCCGCCTCACATGCTCCGTGTCGCGATAAATATTATAACCGCAGAACACCGCATCACAATCATTCCGTTTTCCATATTCATAAAGATCCCGGAACATTTCGATGTCCACAAAATCATCCGAGTCAATAAACGCCACATATTCGCCCTCAGCCACTTCCAGCCCCGAATTGCGGGCAAAACCTAATCCACCGTTCTTCTTATGTATGACTTTTATATTTGGATATTTCGCCTTGTATGCTTCACAAAGCCGTGGGCAACCGTCCGGCGACTCATCATCCACCATGATAATCTCAATCCCCTCCAATGTTTGGTTCAAAAGGGACTGCATACAACGGTCAAGATACCGCTCAACGTTGTAGATCGGGACAATAATGCTTACTTTAATCATTGCTGTTCATCCAAAACCTTATCTAACCGATACTCTCAGACTATATATGTACTATAAATTAGTTCTCAAAAAATCCATTGAAGACTTTCTGAGTTCATTCAAACGTTCCTGTACTTTCACCCGATTTATCGTTGTATCAAAATGAACATTCTCCGTTCCCATGGGCACTATACGTTCAGGAACTCCACAGAGTTCAAGTATGCTCTTCATACGGTCATCTCCGAATTTCTCATCCTTTACAATGGAATATACCGACTTTCCGAAGTTCAAAGCGAAAGCCGTACCGTGAAAAGATGTCGTTATCACCATACTGGCATTGGCAAAGAGCCACAAAAATTCCGATGGGCCAAGCCCGTCCCGGAAATTATAAACCGACCTTGCATGTATTCTCTGCAACGCCGTAAAATCCACACAGATTACTTTCAGCCCTGTCTGCCTTGCCGCCTCTTCTATGAATTGAGTCGCATACGGATAAGGATTATACATATACTTCAAACAATATACCAATATGAAAGGCTCATCACATCGAAACGCTGATTTCTCTATCAGCGGTTGATAGTCTTTTTGCGTCATCAACAAAGTCGGATCCAACGTCACCACTGCCTTGCCGGGCAAGAAACGGTCAATGATTTTCACTCCATTTTTTTCGCGGACAGAAATGGCATCAAAGGATTGCAGCCAACAGCTCACTTCTTTTTCATATTCAGAAGACAATGAACTGCAAGAAAAGCTGGATGCATAGGATATTTTCTTTTTCCCTTTTGGAACGAAATCCAAAAAATAGGTTCCGTCGCCATTGGTATGTTGGGGATTCCAAATTTGATCACTCCCGGCTACATAAATATCAAACCGCGGAGGATTATCCATTATAGTTCGCTTGTGAGGGTAAGGTTTTGTAAGATCAAAATTTTCCTTCCAAAATTTCTCATAAAGTTTTCGTTTCCTGACTTGCGGGAATCCCTGCACCAAATGCAAGAAGAATTGCAGAATCCTTTTAAGCCCTTTCTTATGCCGAGGATGAATCTCATTCGGATAACGGTAATTTATAATCTTTACCGCATATCCTAACCGACGTATAATTTCTTGCGTAGCCCACGTTTGCAAGGCGGAACCATGATTTACCACGCAATGCATCGTGATTATACCCACTGTTTTCATTTCAAATGCAATTTATATCCGATAATACGTCCAATGCGGAACATTTGGACTATTCTATATATAGTACCCAGATTTAATCGACTTCTCAGCAAGGCTATAAGGAATGTATAATAATATGGAGATTTGATTTTTCCCTTGAGCTGCCCTTCCGTCACAACCTCTGTGATTTCTGGTACAATTTCCACATTGCTTTCTCGCAGAACTTTCTCTCCCCTTTCCGTAAATGTTAATACACCAGTTACACCGTCTTCATTTTCTGCATACTTATGTCCCCACAAATCTCCGATACGAATATCTGCCGCAGATTGCAGATTCTTGAATTTACAATCTTTATAACAAGCCTTATTAAAACATACATCGCTTAGGAAAAATTTGTAGAACAGATCACCTTCGCTCCGTTTTCGAGAATAGAAAGTTTTCCCACCCCTTATTAACGTATTGTACGAGTCATGCCAATCAACAGATGAGTCTTGTTTATCGCCGTCAAGCCCCATAGCCCAGCTATCATGCCAGCCCGCCCGCTTGTTCCGCCATGACGCATAGATCACCTTGCCAATCTTTGGCTCAAGCTCTGCCACATATTTATCCCAGAGGAGTTTTGACGGCACGCCATGACAGAAGAAATCCATCAGCACTACGTCGTCCTCCATTTTTTTCATTTGAACGTAACGACGCATGGAAGCGATTTGGCATGGAGTCCCTGTCACAAGATATTTTCCGCCTTTCTTCATCGCACGGAAAGCCTCTTCAGAAAAACTTTGGATATATTTTGACCCCATACTTTGAATCAAGTCCTCTTCAGTCTCCGCAATATAATGCTCCGCCCGTTGTTGTTCAGCATTATAGCGGACTGCAATTACCTTATACCCCTTGTGTAAAAGCAATCGTGCCAATTCAAAACCAGTACCACCCGAACTAGCCATTCTCCTCACAACCGGTTCTTTGCTCCACGTGGCGAATCCTTGCACGATAGCCCTGTCAATGTTTGGCAAAGCATTGGTGTATGCACAGACTTTTAAACACAACCCACATTGTACGCAATCACCATCATTCACAATCACAGGCTGATAAAAGCCCGTCTTAGAAAGTTTCAAAGAAATAATATGTTTGGGACAGATACTCGCACAAAGAGAACAGCCGTAACAATTCTTAAGTGTTGAAATATTATTCGTCATTGCCCACTATCTTACATCCTTTAAGAACCAAGACATATGCTAAGTTCACTTTTCCTCTAAATATAAATCTTGTATTTACTCTGAAGTATATTGATAATCTTAATAAAAAGAATCGGAAATGCGCACCTGAAACGAGGAACCTGCCATAAATCCTCTATTTCCTTTTTCACATCTGCCGAAACAAAGTCGGTCTTATAAATTTCATTCCAATAATATCCCTTGACCAAGAAAACATGAAACCGACTCAACAGGTTATGGGAACAAAGATATTGGAAAGTCTTAAACCCCTCTCTAAAATTAACGCCATTCACCATCATCCGAGAAGTTGTCGTAGATGAATAACGGCGGAAGTAATTCAAAAGTTCATTGACAATAGCCACCCGGCCATGCTCGGCAATAAGAATCCAGAACATCCGATCCCCGCTCCCTTTATAACGGGTATAGATTGGATTCAAATGAACCGCCACTTCTTTCTTAAACAAAGCGCAACTGGCATTCTTGATGTGATTGCCGAATTCCATATACCTCTGGATATAGTCTTTACCATCAAGATGCATGGTTCTCATGACATTATTGGCCGGTTTATGACGATGGCCATGCTCGTCGATGAACAGAGAAAGAGAATAAGCCAAAACTAAATCATCATCTTTCTCAAACTCAGCCACCAGCTTCTGTAAAAGTTCAGGCGAACAACTATCATCGCTCTCGGCAATCCAAATCAGTTCCCCTTTTGCCAAAGCAAACCCCTTCGCCCACTGTTTGAAAGTGGACCCGCTATTTTCCGTATTGTATACGATATGGCTCACATGGGGATGGTCCCGGTATTTCTCCATCACCTCCCGGCTGTTGTCTTTCGACAGATCATCCAAGATGATGACCTCAAAACGGCCATAACTTTGGTTCAACACACTTTGTATTCTTTCGTCCAAATACAAGGCATGGTTATAGTTCGGTATGATTACACTGACCAATGGATGTTTCATCGCTTCATCTTATAAAGTAACTTCCCCGTTATTATATCTCATTTTCTGAAGAAAGCGCAAGATGGTATAATTTCTCTTTATACATTTCATCTCTCTTGTAAGCAGCTTCTGCATGTCTTTGGCATTCTTCACAAAATATACGTCAGGTCGCTGCATTTTCTCCTTATATACGTTCCAGGCCTTGGTGTAATAATGGTTGATTTGGATGGTTGAATGTGCCACCCTGTGTTTACCACCACCCCACTCATGCCCCATAGGAGAAATAAAACCGAATTGATTTACTGCAGGCATGGAAACCTTAAACCCCAAAACGGAATAATGCACATAAGAGTGATGATGGAAGTATTGAGTTTGCCAATTCGATATCCGGAATCGTGTATTAACAAAAGACTTGCCCATCCAGAAATCATCCCAACAGGAAAAATATTGTTCAATCACATTCTTACTGTAATCGTGTTCTATCAGCCCATTGGTACCAAACTGCAACCAATCTATCATTACAGCCGGGAATTTGGAATATCCGGAAAGCCATTCCTTTATAGTAGAAGCATATTTAGGACATACAAATTCATCTGCATCTATGTAGCCTATCCAATTTGTCTCGTTACAGAATGTTTCAAGGCAATGTTGATAGCATTTCACTTGTGCTTGCGGATAAGGCCAGTCGATGAGCGTTACCACACCATTATCTATATATGGCCGCACCACCTCTCGGTAGTTGTCGGTGGAGTTATTATCATACAAGTAAAAATGGTCTACGCCCACGGTAAGATGATAGTCGAGCCATTCTTTTAGGAAACGCCCCTCATCTTTGAATATAAGGCACAACGATATTTCATACTTCAACTCCCGCTTGTCTGCCGTGCCAAACAAGCGGACGCTGAGTTGCCCCACTGTGTTGAAAAACAGATTCTGCAACAAGGGACGCAAACGATTCTTCCAAAGATTACCTACTTTCCCCATGTCTCATTTGAGTGTTTGTCTAATGGCTTCCATGATTTGTAGCTGAAACTCCTTGCAATTGCTAAAATCGAACTCACGTCTTCGCTTAAAACAATCATAAAGGTTTGACCTTGTTATGTGTGACGGGGCTATGAGGTTTTCCTCATGCCCGATGGCCTTCATGAATGACACAAACTTGCGCCTGTCGTTCAGACTTACCACTGGGGTATGCCCCCGATAAGCCAAAATCAAGCCATGCAGGTTTTGGGAGAATACGAATTGAGCCGACGACAAGATCCGTTCCAACTCCTTATAGTCTTCGGGTATGGCAAACCTTACCTCGATGTTTTTGTCCTTCATTGCAATATAGAAGCTCATGGCCACCTGCATGCACCATGGCCATTGTTGCGACACGGTTATCACCACCTTGCACCCCGCATCGTCCACAATGGCACGGATGTTTTCGATGATGTCATCCATGTGCCGGTTCAAGTCGGAGAGGAATGGCACAAAGACGATATAGTTGTCCTTGGCATAAAGCGTCTCTTCGCCTAAGGCCATGTCGGGAATCACGTCTGTCAGACAGTTGTAGCCCAACGCTTTTGTGTCCTTCACGCTCTCTGTGTCACGGAAGAAACATCCGTCCATATGGTCAAGCACCAAACGATACACCTGCCGGGCATATGCATTGAAAGGCCCAACCGTCTGCCCAATCATATAGGTCCGCAGTCCATGCGCTTTGGCCGTGCGCACCTCCAGAAATTTAGAAAGAATCATTTCATTCCAGTTGTTGAAATAGCCTCCGCCTGACATTACATAAATATCTGCGTCCTTGCACAATTCAGAAAAATATTCCTTGGCTGCGCCATACTTCTTATAATATTCTACAGGAGAGGCCAGGAATCTTTTCAGTTCTTTCTTCTTCCTGATGGGAGTCAACTGATGGTTGAGCCTTCTTTTTATCGGCGACTTCAACTCGTCGAGAAAACTTCCGCCGAAATCCATCTTCTTTTCCTGCACTCCGTACATACGCGAATGGAGCGACTGCCCTATCCGCACATAATCCAATGCTTCCAGATATTTCACCGTCTCGTTCCTTTTATATAGAAGCACCACTATTGTGTAATCCGGGTATCGTTGGTGGAGCAACTCCAACGAAGTCATCAATATGGCCTCGTCACCAAGGTTGCCATACGACCAGCCCCCTGAGAGAATCAACTTCTTCATTACTTTTTGCCTTTGCATAATGGGTTACATTTTTATCGGGTGTCACCGTCCCATCGTTTTCCAAAGGCAGGCCGTAAAGAAGAAAAGCCGTCAGAGATTTATGGTGCCGTGTCTTTCAACTTCAGCCCCCACCAATACACCTTCGGAAAATACTTAAACAGGAACAGTTTTAAGCTACTTGCAAGCGAACGTCCTTTCCGGAAGGTATGGATTACCCCCCCCCCGCAAACATTTATTAACAAACAAGCAGTCTTTAGGCCGCTTTTCCTTTATCATCGGATATTTTATCATCTGGTCGCAAGCATGTATTATTTTGCCCTCCAGCATGGGCACTACTTTATCTGTAAGCTGAGGCTTCCATGTCTTCAAGTCATCCCAAATCTCCACCATATTATATAGCTCGTCAAAGAACAACCTGTTCACCGAGGTGGCAGCCTGATGGCAGATGCTCTGCGGGTTGCTGCGGTAATAGTAATGCGGCGTGGCGGACACGGCAAGCAAGTGGTGGGTGTCATAGACATGCTTCACGTTGTAGTACATGAACAGATAGTCCTCGTTGTTGCGGCCTTCGCGGAACAAGACCTGTATGAACTCACGCTTATAGAGTTTGTTCCACACAGTAGCATCCATCTTTCCGCCCAAAAACATCTGCATATACTCAGGAAAGGTCATGCTGTCACCGTCCTTATATTCATACGTGCCCACCTTGTAAGACGAAAACACGCCATCGGTGTTGCGGATGATAGGCGATGAAACCACCATTGTCTTCTCATCTTGTAACATCACCCGCATCAAGTCCTCGTACATGCCCGTGTCCACATAGTCGTCACTGTCCACAAAACCAATGTATTCGCCTCGGGCCACAGCCAGCCCCGCATTGCGGGCCGAAGAGAGTCCGCCGTTCTTCTTATGCACCACCTTGATGCGGCTGTCCTTCTTAGCCCAACGGTCACACAGGGCAGGACATCCGTCAGGCGACCCGTCATCCACCAAAATAATCTCCAAGTCCCCATAGGTTTGACGGACCACAGATTCGACACATTCATCAAGATACTGCTCGACCTTATACACAGGAATTATGACGGAAATCATATGCAAGATTGTTTGAGAAAATTCCATTTATAATATATGGTATAGAACAAGAAGGGGAATAGAATGTTAATACCCGGCAAATTCGTAGCAGAATCTATAATAAGCCATCCAAGCATTAAATAAAAACAAATTGATTTATGGGTGGCTTCCTTTGACTTTATGAAAGCATCAATATAAACAAAGGCATAACAAATCATACCTATAAGCCCCTGTCTCATCATAAGAGGAAACCATACAGATTCAGCACCGAAAATTACGTTTTGCTCTACTCCATCCTGAAATATGTCAAATGTATGACCATTACCAAACCAGAAGTTTTGCATCCAATAATATACAGAATATTCCAATTGAATCAACCGCATATCAAAGGAGCTTGCTCCACCCATATCCGTCATACTGTCCGAAGAAAGCGATTCAAACATGGTTGAAAGGTAACCGCCAGCAAACACTGCAACAACAAGCGAGAAAGCTATTGCAAAACCAATGTTTTTATGATTGAAAAAACGCTCGTTTAATGCCAAAGGAATCAACATAACGACACCACCTAAGAGCGGACTTCGTGAACCTGAGAGATAAATTCCCAAAAGAGTCCATAACATTAAGAAAATAAGCTTATTACCACTACAAATTTGTCTACCGTAAAGATACATCATCAGGAAGAATGCAAAAAACACCATGTTCTCAACACCAAACCCGATAGAATGCGGAACAAAAGAATGAAGACGTACAAATATACCACGAGCAACAACATCTTGCGCCCAATATGTGCCATCTCTCATTGTGTCAAGCAATATATTTCCCACCACATTATATCCAGACCATTCTAAAAGCGCATTTACGTTCAGTAACAAAACGTAGACAACTAATGTACTAAAAAACAACTTGAAATCCTTTGTGTTTCTTATAGCCCAATAAAACATTACCAGATACATGAAAGGACTCATCCTGTCTAATAGTACGGTAATTGCAAAAAAAGGATTGAAAGCATGTACCAATGCACCTACGAGAGCAACTACAAATGAGCTTTTTAATGGATAATCTCTAAAACAATTTCTATACCTAATTAACCATACTACAAATAAAAAGAAAGTAAATAACGAGTCTAATCCTAATTGACCGACATGGGAAGGTATACCATAACTGAATACAAACTTGAAAGGGGCATATATGATTATTCCCTTCCTAAAGTCCTTAATGAATATCAGAACGAAAACAAAGAATACTAAATAAACTATCATATCAGCAATATGTAACCTTACGACAAATATTGGTTCAACCAGTTGCGACCATCTTCTCCTAATCGCTCAATACACTTGCCTGATTCTTCAAAATCAATTGTGGGTATTTCCATGGTATAATTACTTTCTGACAATAGCAAAAATTCATTTTTTGTTTGTCTAAGCAAATTGAGTATCCGCGAACCACGGTTACTTGAAATACAAACCCTGAAGGGGGTCTGCATAATTAAGCCAAAAACACATCCGTGAAATGAAGTGGTTACCATCATTTCTGCGTCTCTTATTAACGCCAACCACTCCAAAGGGCCAATGTTGTTTACAATCGTGAAATCATATCCAGCAAACTCCGTATTTGTAATAACTGGAAGGTTTAATTTCTTATGTAAGTTTTCTGCGTAGCTACAGGCTTGACTTCCATCTCCTACTACAAACAAGAATATGTATTTACCCCCTATTTGCCGTTTTGCAGCAAAATTCGTCCATTGTATCTTCGGTAGGAGAAAGGTGGGGTCACAACATTGTGCTACACTTTGTGATACCAAAGGTTGCAGCAGAGAAACAGCTTCCGGTTCGCGGACAGATATAGCATCATAGTCCTTTAACCATTCAGAAAATTTCTTTTTAGTATACTTGCTTACATTCGAAACACCCACACTAGTTGCATACGATATTCTTGCCCCTTTTCTGACAAAAGTCAAGAAGAATGGTTCTAATGGATATGGTTGAGTAGGATTCCATAGCTGATCACTGCCAGTGATATAGAGGTCGGCTTGTGGAGGGTCGTTATATAAATCCTTTATACTCTTATATGTTTTTGTATAAGCTATTTGGTTGTCAAAATCCTCAAACAGTTTCTTAGAGAATCTGAGCTTTTTATCCACCGGATGCTCCTGATTATTACTCTTGAAGAGAGTACGAATCTTTGCCTTTAAAGGTCGAACATAATCAATCCTAAAATTAAGCCACCAAGAACGTTCATGCCGACAAAATGGCTCAAACCCTTTTGTCGGAATATAACCTTTGTGATAAGGTCTCAATAAATCTAATATTTTGCAGTCATGACCCAGTTCTGAGATGTATTTCCAAAGAGCGTATGCTTGCAGGCTGGCACCAAAATTTGGTGCCTTTTGCACAGTTGTTATCAAAACTTTCTTTTTCATTATTTTCTGCCTATTAGAAGGTATATAATCTTCTTAATGCATTTCTTTATCCTTTGCTTAGCTTCCTTAATACGCAAACGGCGTTGCCTGTTATGTAACACAACAGCCATTGTCTGAGTAAAGTCACCCTTGTATAACCTCTCAAAATCCCTACGATCAGCAGTCTTAATGGAAGGATGCCGCAATTGAATTTCTCCTTGTATCGGTTCTTCCAAGGGGCGTTCATATGCCGTTATCTTGTCTTTCTCTATAAGCTCTTGGACCAAAGCCTCTCCTTTGTCGCTATTTGACAAGATGAGCGACACATTCCTACTTGAAAATGAACAAGGCGCACATTTTCCTAGGCCATGATAATCAGCTATGGTCAAATCGCCCATGCGCCTGTTATTAGCGAAAGGGCAATGATAGCAATTCTCACGATAAGTAATCTTCTTATGATATCCTACTTGATAAGCATCGTCCTCCTCTATTTTTCTCTCACAGAATCTTTTACCTTTAGCATCATATAAAGTAAGAGTAAAAGTATGAGTATAAAAATGTGGGTCTCTAAACGACATACATATAGCTTTCTTACCATATTCCTTTTCTATGGCATGAATGTGCTGAACTAAGTAATCGTGGGGAGTTGTACCATGACATACCAAATCTACAAGAAAGAGTTTGCCTTGATCGGGAAACAGCTTTCGAAGAGCTGCAATTTGACATGGGAGTCCAATAACCGTTATATTGTTACCCTTTTTTAGTTCATCTTTTATTTGTGGGAATAATGAGTAAGCTGAGCTAAACACATATTTTGAATTCTTGAACTGCGCAATGCTTTCTATCTTATCTGATAATTGTAATGATACGGAGAAATCTTTTTGCTGCACAGCTCCCACTATCTTCCATCCCTCGCTTAAGCTATATCTATAAATCTCGGATGCAATCCCTCCCGAGGCACTCGTACTTCGCTCCTCATCATCACAACTCCAAGCTGCATAAGCATGATATGGACTATTTCTTACTACAGGAGATATAATGGGACAAGCCTTTTGACATCTATTACATGAGATACAGTCAGTGTGGTTTATTTCCGGATAAATCACACCCACTTCATTGATTTTCATCAAAATGCATTGCTTAGGACAAACAAATGCACATGCCCCACAACCTGTACACAATTCCTTTTCAGCTAAAGAAATCATTTCTTATGGATTATCTTATTGTATACCTTAACTATAAATAATTTTTCCTCTTTGTTAAGACAGATAAAATAGAACAATATTACTATTACCAGAATTCCTATTGACACATCTACTACTAATCGCAAAATATCATCCGTCATAAACATGGATAATCCATACATAATCAGGAAAGCCAAGACTGATACAAAGAAAGACTTGACGACAACCTCTTTTATATATTTATAGGCAGGAAAGTACTTAACTTGTCTTTTAAGTAAATAGACACGGATAAACAAAGAAATAACAGCAATAGCCAATGAAATCTCAAAAACAATTATGGGTGAACTATCCGTATATTTCAATACGAAATAAGATATTGGCACATTCAGTATTGTCAATGAGCCTACTAACGACTGGTACACCTTGATATTCCCCGTTGCATGTATGCATGTCATCAACGGATTAGCCATGGCATCAACTGCGGTAATTATAACGATTATCCGCGTAAAAGGAACAACATACTCGGGTAGTTGTCCTAACCACAGTTCTACAATATAAGGCGTTTCAAGAATAATAGGCAAGGACAAAGCATATATGAGAAAAAAGGAAAGTTTGGAACTTCTAAAGATCAACTTAAATAAATTATCCAAATCATTTAGAGCGTAATATTTAGTGATTTGTGGTCGAACTGCATTAAAGAAGTTGGTGAAGAACTGATTTACAGCATTGTTTATCTGATAAGCGATGCCTCTTGCCGCATTGACAGATGGATTAAAGAACATGTTAATCAAGATATTGAGACCTTGTCCTTTAACTATAGCCGCCATTGAGCCAAACAAGTTCCAACCTGAGTAAGAAGTCAATTCAAAAAATAGAGGTTTCTCCCAATAAAAAGAATATCGAGTTTCAGGAAAATGCCTAAAGCAATAGCAAATGTAAATCCCAGCTGTAATGAGATGAGTTAAAAATATTAAGTAACCGTACGATATCAATCTATCTGCAGGTAATATTATAAGCAAATAGACAATTCCTAATTTCAACACAACATCAACTATCCCAACATATGCATAAATTTTCATACGTTCGTGAGCGATAATTGTCGCATTATATGGATTTGTTATCAATGACGTTACCGTAGATAATATGGAAAACTGATACACCCAAATGGCTGCTGCCATCCTGTCATTTGGGATTGTCATCTTATTACAAAGGAACCATAAGCCAATGGTTTCCGCCAAACACACAATAATAACAGATAAAATAATAAATATGAGTAAGCAAACACTAAACACCTGTTTCAGTCTCACCTCATCTCCCCTCCCCAGTTCAAATGTAAGGTAACGCTGTGTAGACACCGACATCGCCCCATTGAGTATACCCAACATGGACACAACACCTCCTACTACATTAAAAATACCAAAATCTTCTACCCCGAGTGTAGACAATACCACACGCGAAGTGAACAACGCCACCGCCATGATGAAAAACATCCTGATGTACAGTAGCAATGTATTCTTGGCTATCCGCTTATTGTTTTCTGAAGCATTTGTCATCGTCCAATAAAAATCAATGCGTAAGAAGGCACCCGCCGTTTGGTGTCGGCCTGCGGAGAAAGCGGCGAGTGCCTTTCACAATAGGCTTCGCAGGCTGTTAATGGCGTTAATATGAAGATCCTGTCGGCGTTTTCGGGATAGTTTTTCTTCGGTTTCCCGTTTCCATAAGTGCTCCGGAGGGTTCGCCTTCCGAAGGTTTCTTACGAAGCATGCGGATGCCTGTGCGGCTCTCCGATGCTGAAAAAAAAGATTTTTATGAAAGTCTTTAAAAAGGGGGATGGAATGGGGCGGTTTCCCTTGTCCCCGGAGAAGGGACTATCCCTGGGCCACGCCCAGCTCTTCCGTGCGGTAGAATACGACATCCAATGCAGGATAAACGTCGATCAATGCCTGCCGGGCTTTCTCTTCAAAGGTTTCGTCCCTGCCCCCTTCATAGACCACTCCCACGATGAGCCGGCTCCCTTCCAGGATCCCTATATTATGGAGCCTGGACACCAGGCGGCCGACGCCTTCCCTGATCACATGGATCCGTGACGGGCTGGCTGCGGGGACATACTTGATTTCCGCGATATAATGCGCTCCATCCTTGCGGCTATAGCCGTCACAGTAGACGAAGCGGTCCTTACGTCCTATTTTCACGTCGCGGGCGAAAAACAGCCCGCACCTTTCGTTGAGTTTGCTCAAGGCCGCGCCTTCTATCTGGGACATCCGCGCCATCAACGATGCGTTGTCCTTAAAGCCGGCGTCCGGTGTCCCGGGCTTCGCGGGGCTGTCCGGGCGCGAAGGCACGTCCTCCCCGCTGCGGTGAACCTCCTCCGCGTCCTTCTCCCGTTTGTTACGCAATTCATCACCGAATATAACCTGCACCCACCATTTCTCGTCCTTGAAGTCCGAAGGCCCGTACAGATGCCCGGGAAAGCACACGACCAGGATGAAAAAGACCACCAGCAGGATGAGGGGAAAGGCGACGATAAAGGCGATCAGCACCAGGCGCTCGTTCAGGGTCAGCACTTCCAGCCCCTTGGTGACCACCAGGCACGCCATCCCATAGATCAGGGAGACGAACAAAGCCACGATGCCCAAAGGGTTCCTGACGAACCCTTTGGCATTTCCCATGAAACCTCCTATCCCGTCCATCTGCCTTTCTCCTCTTTTCAATCCCTCGCCATCCGCGTATTTCCTCCGGCGAAAGTCCCGTGGCTTGCGCACTTCCTACGAGGTGTCCACAAAGTTACGACAATTTTCTGATTCTGTGCCACGGATGGGGCATTTTTCCTTAATCCTTCCGGCCTACCCTCCTATCGCGTCGAGCAGGTCCCTCTGTATGCTCACCTTGGCATAGCCCAGGATGTCGATGCCCACCAAGAGGCTCGTCGTGCCGTCGGCCTCGCGCAACACGTTGCCCGTCAGGCCCACCAGCTTGCCGCCGTTCACCCGCACGCGCTCCCCGACATGGAGCGGACGAGCCTCGAACGACACGGGCGCGTCGGCTTCTTCCACCATGCGCCTCAGGTCGGCCATCTGCCGGTCGGGGATAACGGCCACGGGGCGATGCCCGTTGACAGGCGCGCCGGCGACATTCACGAAAAAGCGCTTCACGAAGGGAAGGTAGGCGATGTCACGCCGCCGCTCCGCTTCGGTGCAACGGATGAACACCAACGCCGGCAACACGACACGTTCCACCATCCTGCGCCGTCCGTCACGCCACACGCGGCGTTCTTTCTGGATCGGGACGTAGACTTCGCAATCCTGGCCCCGGGCCGCCCATTGTTCAAACAATCTGGCCAATCGCAAACCGCATTGTTTTTCAGAGTTGTTGGACACAACGGCCACATACCAGTGCCGGGGCTGCTCCCGAATCACGGACAAGCCTACGGCGCCGCCAACTTTGGAAGCTGCCGCAACAGATTGGAACTCGGTAAAACGATCATGCCTATCTTCATCCATGTCCTGAGTGGATTTCGTAGTCACGTTGTATACTCTCTTCGCAAAAGAGCTACAATTATTTGCAAAGATAAATAATTCCTTCTAATAGAAGCACATTTTTCAGGCCTAAATTGAAAAGATTTTGATTTTTCATTGCATCAGGGACACTTTTCCGGCCGCATGTCTTTTTCAATTGTTTGGTTTGCAAATCATTAAAAACAGGCGTAGCTCTTTTGCGAAGAGATATACATCCAACGGAGCCCCACATTCCCATTACAAATCGCGCAGGGGCAGTAGCCCCCGGCGGGGACAGGGAAAAAATGTGAATAGCAGGATTTTGCGGGAACTGCCTAAAATTTCGCGATGCCGAGACGGACGTGGTTTCTGCCGCCTCATGAAGGAAAAGCCACGCGGCGGAACAGGACAAGACCGCGATCAAGAAGCATGCCAATTTCTCTCTTGAGATTCACATTTTTTTCTCAAGCGAAAAAAATGTGAATCGCCTGAGAAAAACCCCGCTCTCTCAATGGTTTCTTATTCCACTGATTCCTAATAAAATAGGTTTCTGTTTCAAAATAGGACGATACAGGCTTGGGAAGGGAACTTTACGGAAGGGGAAAGGGAGGGAACGAGGACAAGTCCAGCGCACGTTCACGGCCGGGCGGGACTCCGCTTCTTCCGCAAATAGCCGGCACACTCCTTCAGGGTGGAAGAGCCGAAAAGCCACATCACACCGACATAGAGCGCCGCCGCCACCAGGATCTTCACGGCAAAAAGCAGATACACGTTGTCCAACGGCGAAGTGACAAAAGCCGTGGCCGCCATGACCAAGGCTGCCGTGGCGGCAAAAGGGAAAAGGTCGGACACGGCCTCGCGCAGGCGCAACCCGATCTCGCGATGGACGAAATAGAACCACACGCCCAACGCCAGGATGTTGACGCAGGTGTAGGCGCAGACCATCACGTGGATGCCATAAGGATAGGAAAAGAGCATGACGGCCAACTGGGCCAGCCCCACCCCGACGGAATTCCACAACACCAGGTCCGAGCGGTCCTTCGTGATGACCAGGTTCAGGCAAAGGAACTGCACGGGAGTGGCAAACGAGCCGACACACAGGATCTGCATCAGCGGCACGCTGTCGAGCCACTTCGCCGTCACGGTGATCAGCGTCAGCTCGCGGGCGATAAGCGCCAGCCCGAACATGGCCGGAAAGGTCACGAAAGCCGTGAAACGGAGCATCTTGCGGAACACCCGCTTGTGGCGTTCCCGCTCTTCGGAGACGTTGCGCAGGACGGGCTGCGCCACTTCCTTCACCGTGCCCGTGATCATGTTGCTCCCCATGTAGGTCCACTTGTTGGCCTGATTATAGACCCCCACCTCGTGCACGGAATAGAAACGCCCCAGGACGACGGTGAGCAGGCTGCCATTGACCACATTGCAGATGTCCGTGGCGAGGAGCTTGCAACTGAAGCCGAACATCTCCTTCAGCGGGCGGAAGGAGACCGGCCACGTGGGCCGCCAACGGGAGAAATACCAGAAGAGGATCGTGTTGCACGTCGTGAAAACAATGCCCTGCGTCACCAGCCCCCAATAGGCATAGCCCCAATAGACCATGGCCAAGGCCACGAGGCTCGACGTGGTGAGGCTCGTCACGGTGATGATGGCCTTCTGTTTCACCTGCAGGGTGCGGAACAGATAGGCGCAAGGTGCCATGCCGAGGCTGGAAATGAGGAAGCCCAGGAAGGCGTAACGGGCCAAGGGGGTGAGTTCGGACAGGTCGTAGGCCGAAGCGGCGTCGGACTTCTGATAGAACTCCGTGATGAAAGGGGCAAGAAAGAACAACACGACATACAACAGGCTGCCCACGCCCACGTTGAACCAGAAGACCGCGTTGTAGTCCTCGTGCCGCACTTCCTTCCGGTTGGCCAAGGCCGTGCGGAAACCACTGTCCTGCAACACGTTGGAAACGAGCGTGAACACCTGCAACAGCCCCACCATGCCATAATCGGAAGGCGAAAGCATGCGGGCCAGGAAAATGCCGAACAACGTGCCCAAAAAGAGCTGGGCACCGTTGCTGACGCTGCTCCACATCAATCCCCTTGCGGTCTTCTCCTTGAGTGATTTCTCAGCCATGCGCCGCGCACCCCCAGGCTAACTCACCGTTGCTGCCACTTCATGCGGGCCTGCGTGTATAAGTCCCAAATCCGTTTTTTCAACCCCACATGCGGGATGCCGGTGTATTCCCCCGCCTTTTTCCAGAAAGCCGCCTCGTCGCGTATGTTCCGCTCCTGCTCCAACAAGAGGTAGAGGCGATAAAGCCCCCGCCGCTTCTCGGAAGGCAAGTGCCACACGGGGTAATTCTCGTCGCCGGGCTTGACATTGTTGAACCGCGGCCCCGTCCACATCCGTTTCACGTAGCGGTTGCCGTTACTGTTGCGGATGTGCAGGCGTTCGGCCAGCAGGCTGAGCATCTGGGCCTCCTCGTGGATGCGCGGCCCGCCCGGCGGCAGCCCCAGGTTGAACTGCCACAGGCGGTCGTACTCCCGGTTGATGCCCGCCACGGCATCCTGGCGCAACGCCACGAACTCGCCGCCATAGTAACGCAAGGGCTTGGAAGGCGGCTCGCCATAACACAGGCTGTAGACCCCCTCCATCTGCTCCATGCTCGTGCCGTTGATGGAATAGGTGGTCGGGTAACCGATGTCATACAGGGCGCTGCCGTCCCGCCTCACTTCGCCGAACAGGCGGTCCAGGGGCTTGCGGCACAGGCAGTCGGCATCGCAGACCAGCACCGTGTCGCCCGGCTTCATCCGCTTTTCCATCGCTTCCAATATATCATAAAGGTAGAATTGGTTCATCCACGCCTTGTACCAGCCCTTCGGCGGCCTGCGGGTGTAGGGCACGGAAACGATTTCCGCCTCCGTCCGCAACAAAAGCCGCGTGAGGAACGCCGGCAACTCGTGCGCTCCCAGGTTGGTGAAAAACAGGAGCTTCGTGTCGGCATTGTAATGATGGAACGTGGTGAGGAAAGGGACCAGGATCTGCATGTAAATGGAATGCACCAAGGCCGAATCCCCCATTCCGCCCGCCTGCGGGTAGAAGCTGGCTTCTTCGTGTGATTCGCGGTAAAACCACGTGGCGATATAATCTCTGCCTTCTGTCATATTGGGTCAAACTTCGGAATTCGGTGGCTAAGATAAGATTTTATTTGCACAAAAAAGACAAAAGTCCCAAGAATATTTAGCCTGGAACCCATTTTTATGCAGGCAAAGTGTATAAAAAGCCTTTTTTCTTCCATGCCCGAAGTTTTTCACCCATATTGTTTTGCCAGATCTAAAAAATATCCCTATTTTTGAAGGGAGAAAACGAAAACACGATAGACGGACAAGATAAAAACTATATATTCATGGAAAAAATACAAGAATTGACCGATAAACTTTATCGTGAAGGCGTGGAAAAAGGAGAAACCGAGGCCGCCCGCCTCGTGGCCGGCGCACGGGAAGAAGCCGCGGGGCTCGTGGCCAAGGCCCAGGCAGAAGCCGACGACATCGTGGCCCGCGCCCGGAAAAAGGCCCAAGAGGAGGAAGCCCACACGAAAGCCGAACTGAAACTGGCTGCAGGGCAGGCCTTGGAAGCCCTGAAATCGGAAGTGGCCAACCTGATCTCCTCGCAGATGGCGGCGCAGGCGGCCCGCGGACTGGCCTCCGACAAGGACTTCATGGGCAAACTCGTGCTGACCATGGCCAAGAACTGGGCCGCGGGAGGCGACATGACCGTGGGCACGCCCGACGCGGAAGCCCTCACCGCCTATGTCAAGGAGAACGCCAGGAAGATGCTGGACAAAGGCCTCAAAATAGAAAAAGTGAACGGAAGGGCAGCCTCTTTCTCCATCGCGCCGGAAGACGGGGCCTACCGGGTGGACTTCGGGCCAGAGGAACTTGCGGCCTACTTCAAGGATTTCCTCCGCCCGAAGCTGGTGGAAATGCTTTTCTAACCCCACAAAAGCGAGCATGCCATGAAGAATTATTACGCACTGGTGGCCGGCATGCCAGACGTTTCGGCAGACGATACCAAACTGGGATTGACCGTGGCCGACTTCAAAACCGACTACCTGCCACAACTCTCCGCACACGACCGCAAGCTGGCCGCCTTGTTCTTCCTGAAATATGACCACCGCAACTTGTTGGCTTTTCTGGAAAAAGGAGACAACGCCGGCTTTGACCCGCGGGGCCTCTTTTCGCGCGAGGAACTGGCTGAAGCCGTGGCACAAGTGAAAGCGGACGAAGAAAAAGGGCGCACGCTACCGCCCTATTTCTACCGGTTCATCGCAGACTGGCCCGCCTTGAAGGAAACCGAAGAAGGCCCATTGCCGGAAGACGTGCTCGCCACAGCCTACTATGGTTATGCGGCGGAAGCGGACAACCGCTTCGTGCGCGAATGGTTCGAATTCAGCCGGCACACGGGCAACATCCTGACAGCCCTCACGGCACGCAAATACGGATTCCCGGCCGGCCCCAGGCTGGTGGGCGGCGGAGAAATCACGGAAGCCCTGGCCACTTCAGGAAGCCGAGACTTCGGGATCGGGACGGAAATAGACTACCTGGACGCCCTGATACGCATCCACGAAACCGCAGACCCCGTGGAACGGGAACGCAAACTGGACCTGCTGAAATGGGAATGGTTGGAAGAACACACGTTCTTCTGCCACTTCTCCGTGGAACGCCTGTTGGCCCTGCTGCTCAAACTCGACATCGTGGAACGCTGGGCGGGCATCGACGGGGAACGGGGCAGGAACGTGTTCCGCTCCTTGGTGGAACGGCTGAGAAAGGAAGCCGAGATCCCCGAAGAATTCAAAAAATAAAAAAAGACAAAAAAGCACATTAAACATATGGCAACAAAAGGTTCTGTGGTTGGAGTCATCTCCAACATCGTGACCATCGAAGCAGACGGGCCGGTGGCGCAAAACGAGATCTGTTACATCACCACCGGAGGAGACCGCCTGATGGCCGAAGTCATCAAAGTGACAGGCCGCGAAGCCTACGTGCAGGTGTTTGAAAGCACACGAGGCATGAAAGTGGGCGCGGAAGCCGAATTCACCGGACATCCGCTCGAAGTGACCCTGGGGCCGGGCATGCTGTCGAAGAACTACGACGGGCTGCAAAACGACCTGGACAAGATGGATGGCGTGTTCCTGCGCCGCGGGCAATATACCGACCCCCTGGACCGCGACCGCCAATGGCACTTCAAGCCCTTGGTGAAACCGGGCGACCGGGTGAAAGGATCGGCCTGGCTGGGCGAAGTGGAAGAGAACCACCAGCCGCTGAAAATCATGGCGCCCATCGCCATGCAAGGCAACGCCACGGTGAAAAGCATCGTGCCGGAAGGAGACTACACGTGCGACGAGACGGTGGCCGTGCTCACCGGCGAAGACGGGACAGACCGCATCGTGACCATGGTGCAGAAATGGCCCGTGAAGACGGCTATGACAAATTACCGCGAAAAACCGCGCCCCTTCAAGTTGCTGGAAACCGGCGTGCGCACCATTGACACGATGAACCCCATCGTGGAAGGGGGCACCGGATTCATCCCCGGCCCCTTCGGCACGGGAAAGACCGTGCTGCAGCATGCTATCTCCAAGCAGGCCGAGGCCGACATCGTGATCATCGCCGCCTGCGGCGAACGAGCCAACGAGGTGGTGGAAGTGTTCACGGAGTTCCCCGAATTGGTGGATCCGCACACGGGACGCAAGCTGATGGAACGCACCATCATCGTGGCCAACACCTCGAACATGCCCGTGGCCGCACGCGAAGCGTCGGTCTACACGGCCATGACGCTGGCCGAATACTACCGTTCGATGGGGTTGCGCGTGCTGCTCATGGCCGACTCCACCTCACGCTGGGCGCAAGCCTTGCGCGAGATGTCCAACCGCATGGAAGAGCTCCCCGGGCCAGACGCCTTCCCGATGGACCTCTCAGCCATCATCTCCAACTTCTACGGACGGGCTGGCTACGTCTACCTGGACAACGGCGCGACCGGCTCCATCACGTTCATCGGCACCGTGTCGCCGGCCGGAGGCAACCTGAAGGAACCCGTCACGGAAAACACCAAGAAGGTGGCCCGCTGCTTCTACGCCCTCGAACAGGAACGCGCCGACCGGAAACGCTATCCGGCGGTGAACCCCATCGAATCCTATTCCAAATACCTCGAATACCCGGAATTTGAAGCCTATGTGGCCCAGCTCATCGGGCCGGACTGGACCGAGAAAGTGAACGAGCTGAAAACCCGCCTGCTGCGCGGAAAGGAAATCGCCGAGCAGATCAACATCCTGGGAGATGACGGCGTGCCGGTGGATTACCACGTGACCTTCTGGAAATCGGAGGTGATCGACTACGTGGTGTTGCAACAGGACGCTTTCGACGATATAGACGCCGTGACCCCGATGGAACGGCAAGAAGACATCCTGGACCTCGTGATCGACATCTGCCGTGCGGACTACCGCTTCGACACCTTCCTGGAGGTGATGGACTGGTTCAAGAAACTCATCAACCTGTGCAAGCAGATGAACTACTCGGCTTACAAGAGCGAGGCATTCGAAGACTACAAGCGGCAGATACGCGCGATGGTCGCGGAAAAGCAATCATAAGGAGGAGGAACTATGGCAACAAAAGCATTTCAGAAAGTATACACGAAAATCAGCCAGATTACCAAGGCCACCTGCACCCTGAAAGCCACCGGAGTGGGAGCCGACGAGCTGGCCGTGGTGGACGGCAAACTGGCCCAAGTGGTCAAAATCGCAAGAGACGAAGTCACCCTGCAGGTGTTTGAAGGCACGGGCGGGATTCCCACCAACGCGGAAGTGGTGTTCATGGGGAAAGCCCCCACGCTGAAAGTGGGCGACCAGCTCGCCGGACGTTTCTTCAACGCCTACGGGCAGCCCATCGACGGCGGTCCGGAACCCGAAGGCAAGGAAGTGGAGATCGGCGGCCCCTCGGTGAACCCCGTGCGGCGCAAGCAGCCCTCGGAACTGATTGCCACGGGCATCGCGGGAATCGACCTGAACAACACCCTCGTGTCGGGACAGAAGATTCCCTTCTTCGCCGACCCCGACCAGCCCTTCAACCAAGTGATGGCCATGGTGGCCATGCGCGCACGCGCCGACAAGATCGTGCTGGGCGGCATGGGAATGACCAACGACGACTACCTCTACTTCAAGAACGTGTTCTCCAACGCGGGCGCACTCGACCGCATCGTCAGTTTCGTGAACACCACCGAAGATCCCGCCGTAGAACGCCTCCTGGTGCCCGACATGGCACTCACCGCCGCCGAATATTTCGCCGTGGAGAAGAACGAAAAAGTGCTCGTCCTGCTCACCGACATGACATCCTACGCCGACTCGTTGGCCATCGTGGCCAACCGCATGGACCAGATTCCCTCGAAGGACTCCATGCCCGGCTCGCTCTATTCCGACCTGGCC
>CALUNJ010000026.1 GCA_944321975.1 uncultured Paraprevotella sp. | reverse complement strand
CTAAATCGTTACCTAAAATCTCACACTCTTCAATTCCATTCTGTGTATCAATCAGATACAGCTTTTTTAATTATCCTTTGCAAAGATACTTTTTTTTCCATGACGGCGGGGCATAAATGCCGGATTAGTTGTCTGCATCGTTTTTTTTGCCTACTTTTATCCCGATAATGAAGGGTTATGCGAATGAAAGTCCCACAAGATTTTGAGTGCCGGGCCCGCAAGTGGCTGGGCGAGGAGCGTTATGGATGTCTGGAGGCCGCTTTCCAGGAGGAACCTTCCGTGAGCGTGCGGTTGAATCCGGCCAAGGTGAAAGGATTGGATTTGCCGGCCGGCGGGGAGGTGCCTTGGGCTGCGGCCGAGGGGCGCTATTTGAAGGACCGTCCCATGTTCACGGCCGATCCTTGGTTCCATGCCGGTGCTTATTATGTGCAGGAGGCTTCTTCCATGTCGCTGGGGATGGCTGTGCGCCGTTATGTGGACTCTCCGGTGGTTGCGCTCGACCTTTGTGCGGCTCCGGGCGGGAAATCCACTCACCTTCGGGCCTTGTTGCCGGAGGGCAGTTTGCTGGTGTCCAATGAGCCGGTGAGGGCGCGGGCACAGGTGTTGGCCGAGAATATGACGAAATGGGGGCATCCCGACGTGGTGGTGACTCAAAGCTATCCGGCTGACTTCTCCCGCCTGACTGGCTTTTTCGACGTGGTGGTGGCTGATGTCCCTTGTTCCGGCGAGGGCATGTTCCGCAAGGAGGCAGATGCCGTGGCGGGCTGGTCGATGGACTGCGTGGCGATGTGCCGCGACCGGCAGCGGGATATTTTGCGGGCGGTTTGGCCGGCATTGCGGCCGGGGGGGCTGTTGATGTATAGCACCTGCACGTTTAATCCTTACGAGAACGAGGAGAACGTGGACTGGATTGCCCGCGAACTCGGGGCAGAGCTCTTGCCTTTGGCTGTTGACGAAGCCTGGCATGTGTGTGGCGATTTGCGTGGGGATGCCGGGTGTGCCGGGCCGCTGTTGCCTGTTTGCCATTTTTTGCCAGGGTTGGTGCGTGGAGAAGGCTTTTTTCTTTCCGTCCTGCGCAAGACTTCAACCAATGCCGGAGACTGCGGGGCGGAAAGTGCCGTCGGGATGCCCGCCCGGTTGAGAAAGAGGGAGAAAGGCAAGTCCGGCGAGGGGGGAGGTGCGGATTCTGCTTTTCGCTCGTGGCTGCGTCATCCTTTGGCATTCGATTTCCGTGACTGCGGGCCGCGGGTCGTTGCCTTCCGTGCTGCTTGGTCGCGCCGGCTGGATTTGCTGTGCCGGGCGGCCAAGGTGATTCATGCCGGCATTCCGCTGGCGGAGCGGAAGGGGAAGGACTGGATGCCCCTGCATGCCTTGGCCTTGTCGGCCGAGGTTGCCCCGTCAGCTTTTCCCGTGGCCGAGGTGGACTACGACACGGCTGTGGCCTATCTACGCAAAGAAGCGCTCGTTTTGCCGCCCGCTGTGCCGAAAGGCTATGCCCTGGTGGCTTATGGCGGCCTTCCGTTGGGCTTTGTGAAGAATGTGGGGGGCAGGGCCAACAATCTTTATCCGGCAGAATGGAAAATCCGCACGGGGCATCTCGTACCTTATTCCCTGCGGGATTCTTCTTTTTTATAACGGGAATATGCAATAAACGTTAATATTCGTGTTTTTAGAAGCGTATTTGTTTGTTTTTACAAGAGAAAATGTTATATTTGGCGCGTGAGAGATGTTAATGGGCAGAACAAAGGCGTAGAGCCGTCCTGAGGGAAACCTGATTGTGTAACTTAATCTGAGTAGCGCTATGAAAATTCTATTTATTGGATCCGGGTGCGCCTGTAGATTACCTTTTGCAGAACATCTTTTCAAGAAGAAGTTGCAAGAGGCAGATGTTTCAGGCATTGAAGTAGAATCTGCCGACATGGCGGTGTGGGGAGTGACCCCCAACGATGATACACCCGCGGCAAACAGCGGGCCGGAGAAGGTGGGAGATTTGTTGCAGGAGGCGGATTTCATTGTCGTGATGGAAGGCAGGCAGCGTAATTTGCTGACCCGTTTTTTGGATTACAGTAGTTGGAACAAAATCCACCTCTTCTTGGATTATTGCAAGGCGAAGACGGAGCAATGGACAGGACGTGCGTTTGGAAACTTTGACTATCCCACCCAGGACGAGGAGGTGAGCGCAGGATGCATGCGTTTGATAGACCAGATCAAGGCTTTCCTGAAAGAGCATTTGGCCGACCAGCCCTCCACGTCGACTGCCATTCTTACGTGATAAGGGAAAACAGAAGTGCCGCACGCTCCGTCGGGGTGTGCGGCATGTTTCCAAGGCGTTGTTGCCGTTCCGGTGTATGCCTCACGGCGGGCGGAAAGCGGGCGGCAGGACGGTGTGTGGCTATGGTGTGCTCCGAAGTCAATGTGCAAGCATGCCGCGGATTTTTCGCTTGGGCTTTTCGTTTTTTTTCTCAAACGAAGAATTTGTGGGTCTTAAGCGGATTTTTGCGGGTGTTTAGGATGCTGTAGGAATCCAGTGGGAGGAATTGTTTCGGGGTGGCAGTAGGAATTGAGTAGGGAAAGCCTGAAGGTTTGCGGTGCTGGAGCAGAAGACGTTTCTATTGTCTCGTGAAGGGGAAAAACGCGTGGCGGAACAGGAAAAAATCGTTCTCAAGAGTCATGCAAATTTCTTTCTTGAGATTCACATTTTTTTCTCAAGCCTAAAAAATGTGAATCGCTTGAGAAAGAAACATGTGTCCCAAGTAATCTATATGTCGTTGTCTATTAACGGGGTGGTCTCCTTATCAAAATAGGACGATATGGATTCGGGACTGGTGCCTGCGGATGGGCGAGGGGGCGGCGAGGGTAAGGCCGCGTGGCACACTCCTCCTTGGTAAGGGAGGTCTTTTCCCTTTCGCGGTTTGTGTTTCTTATGTTCCTATGAATGGCCTTTTCGGGCGCTATTCTTGCTTTTGGTGGGTGTCGGGTTGTGACGGCCTTTGCGCTTGTCCGGTTCTCTGCCCTGTCGTTGCGGGGGGAGTCTGGCTTTTAGGCGTGGCGGCTGCCGGGAGGTTTCGTCGTGGCTGGCGGCGCGCGGTGTTCCCCCGCCGTTGCGGTGCCGTTGCGCCGACGGAGTCTTGGGGCGTTTTTCCAGTGGCGGCTGCGGTCTTCCGGGCGGTGGCCGCATTGGGAGTGGCCGTTTTTTGCCGCCTGGCGGAGTCTTGTGCGGCCTTGGCCTTTTGTGTGGCAGCCGCAGCCGCTGCACGTGCAATGCTGTCTTGTGCCGCTTTTTGCGCGGCTGCTGCTTCGGCGGCCTGTTTGGCGACCTCGACGGGGTCATACAAGCCGTAGGTGGTGCGCAGCACGCGGAATTCTGTGCGCCGGTTCAGCGCGTTGCAGATTTCCTGTTGGTCTTCTGGAAGTTTCTTGATGAAGTCTTCCGTGAGCGTGTCGTTTTCGTGCAGGAAGGGGTAGCGCTCTGTCAGCCTTTTGCGGATGATTTTCGGGCGGTTCTCCCCATATCCGATAGGGGTCAGCCGGTCTTTGGCTATGCCGTGTCCGATCAGGTAGTTCACCACCGATTCGGCCCTTCGTTGCGAGAGGGCGATGTTGTAGGCATCCGCGCCGCGGTAGTCGCAGTGTGAACTGAGTTCGATGGTGACGTGCGGGTTGTCTTCCATCAGCGTCACGAGCGAATCCAGCGCGAGGGTGGAAGAGTCTGTGAGTTCCGCGCTGTCGAAGGCGTAGAACACGTTGTCTACCAGCACGGGAAGGGTGAGTGAGGCCAGCGGGAATTGCAGGACATATTCTTTGCTCGTGCTGCTCGTGTCGGCTCGCAGCTGTTCCTTGTGGTTCAGGAACCCTTGGCACGTTCCCAGGAACACGTAGTCTACGTGGGGCTTGATTTCCTGGGTGAACGAGCCGTCGCTCATTACGCTCAGCTTCAGGTTCGTCCCGTCGTTGCCCACCATGTAGACCAACCCTTCGGGCAGTTCATATCCGTCCCGTTCGTAGACCCACCCTTTCACGGTGATGAGCACTTCCGGGCATTCGAAACTGTAGATGTGGTCCCAGCCGCGGGCGTCGCCCCGGTTGCTGCTGAAGTAGCCCCGGTTGTGCAGTCCGTCGAAGGTCATGGCAAAGTCGTCTCCCTGTGAGTTCATGGGGGCTTTCAGGTTTTCCACGGTCCAGGTGCCCGTGCTGTCCTGCTTGGCGCAGAACAAGTCCAGCCCGCCCATGCCCACATGCCCGTCTGAGGAGAAGTAGAGTTCTCCGTTGGGGCGGAATGACGGGAACATTTCGTTGCCCGGCGTGTTGATCGGCGCGCCCGGGTTGTCCACCCCTCCCATCCCGTGTTCGCCGAGTTGCACCCGCCAGATGTCCAGCCCTCCCAGTCCTCCCGGCATGTCGGACACGAAGTAGAGCCATTGCCCGTCGGGCGACACGGTGGGGTGGGCAAACGACGAGAGGGTGTCTTTGGTGATTTCCAGCAGTTGCGGCGTGCCCCATGCGGCATCCGAGCGTTCCGAAGTGTAGATTTGTGCGTAGCGTGGATATTCGGGGTCGTAGGTGCATCGGGTGAAGTACATCGTTTTCCCGTCGGGCGAGAAGGAGCAGGCTCCTTCGTCATACTCGCTGTTGAGTTCGGCTTCCAGCAGTTCCGGTTGTTGCCATTTTCCGTTTTCGTCCTTTTCGGCGAGGAAGATGTCGCCCGCTTTGATGCCCGTGATGCCGCTCAGCTCGTTGCCGGTGGCTTGCGGCCGCGTGGAGGTCAGGTAGAGTTGGTCCATGTCGAATCCCGCCAGCATCGGGCAGTAGTCCGATCGGCGTCCGTTGAAGAGAGGTTCTCTTTTCACGGTGTACAGCGTGGGGTGCGCTTTCCACACCGGTGCCACGGCGCAGCTCAGTTTCCCGTTGACGGCCAATGTGTCGTCGGGTTTGTATTGCAGGTAAATGTCATAGTTTTGTGCGGCTTTCTTGTAGTCGCCGTTTTTGCGTTGCATTTCCGCCAGGTAGAAGTAGAGGATGCTGTCCTTGTAGTGGTATCGTGCGGCGTTCTGGTATGACCCCATGGCGCGCGTGGTGTAGTTGATGCGCCGGTAGCAGTCGGCGGCTTTATAGGCCCGTTCCCCTCGTTTTTCCCGTTCCTTGGGTTTGGTGCGCATGTAGGCCTTGCGGTATTCCGCGCCGGCTTCGAAATATTCCCCGATGGCGTAAAACTTGTCTCCTTTTTTCACGTTGCTTTCCGCGCTGCAGCCCATGAGCCACAGCGTGAAGACAAAGCCCCCGAAAAAAGCCATCCATTTTTTCATCGTTCCGTTTGGTGTGCAAATATAATTTTTTTATTTCATTTGCCGTCGCCGTCGCCACACTTTTTTTGGTTGTGGCGGAAGATGGTGTGCTTTTTCCGGGGGCTTTTCATGCCCTTTGGTTTCCTATTGTCGGATCAGGACTTTCTCCTGTGTCTTGCTTCCGTCTTCGAAGATGGTTTGCTTGATGTAGAGTCCTTCGCGCGGTTGGTTTGTCAGGAGGCCGTCTATGGTGTAATACTTGATGGCGGCGATGTGCCGGGGTGCCGTTTCATGCCCCATGATGTTACTGCCGTCTTCCACCGGGATCAGTTCGAGCGGGAAATCGTTTGGAGCCTCTGTGCCGTCGAAGTCGATGGATCCGTCCGGGTTCACTTTCCAATAGACGTTCCTGGCTTTCAGGGCGAGTGTTTCCCGGCCAGCCGCCCCTTTGAAGCGGAAACGTTTGAGAATCCCCTTGTCGTTCATCTCCCCGTTCTCCCGCAGGTAGTATTGGTCCAGCAGCGATTGGATGCTGTAGCTGGACGCCGGCGGCACGTTTTCCAGGCGCCATTGCTGGGTTTCCGGCCGTTCCTTGTTTTTGGCGGCGAATGCGGGCTTGGTTTCACTTCCTCTGTGGGTCAGGTAGGTGTCTGTCTCCACGTGGCGGATGTAATAGTCGCCCGCTTTTACTTCGCGGTAGTCTTCTTCTTCCACATAGACTGTGTAGGTGAGTGTCGTGGAGTTGCCGTTAGCTGAATAGGTCAAGGCATATTCCCCGGAGGCTTGCAGGTCGGAGAGCCTGAGCGTGTCGGCTTTGGATCCGTCGCTCCACAAGCAGCTTCCGCCTTCATGGTATTCCGCAGGTGTGTAGCCCAGGATGACTTCTTCTCCCGGCTGGACGACCACCATCAACGTGTCATCATAACGCTTGTTGCCTATGGTGATGTTTGGGCGGATGAGTTGCGTGTTGAGATGGAAGGTCACCTTTTGTTTCCGTCCGCCTTGTCCGGTGAATACGGCGGAAATGTCGCGGCTGGTCGTCACGTGGGGTATCGTGAGGGACGAACTGGTGGCTCCGTTTTCCCATTCATATGCGCCCCATCCTGTTTTGCCGTTGACTTCGAGGACGACTTCGCTGCCATACAAGATGTTGGCTGAGTTCGCCTTTCTCCTGATGCCGTCTACGGTGATGTAGGTTTCCATTTCGCTTTCCATGCAGTCGCCTTCCACGGCGATAGTGAACACCTGTTCGCTCTTTACGCCGTTCTCGTTGGTGTAGGTGGCGCGCCACACTCCGCTCCGGTCGGCCACGATGGTGATGTCTTTTGTGGTTTCCCCTGTGTTCCACTCCCAATTGCCCGTGTCGGTGGTGCCGGCAGGGAGCTGCGGCTTGAGGGTGACGACGGTGCCGGACGGAAGTGGTTCTGTCGGTTCGATTAGGAAGGTGTTTTTCAGTCCGCCCAGTTCGTTGTGTTCCACGGTGATCCCGTTGTATTCCATAACAGGCGTGAGCGGCGTGGGCACCAATTCCGGCGGTGCGATGGAATCTCTGGTGTTCAGCAGCACGGAGTAGCCCAGGTGGTCATATGCCCCGCTGGTTCCGCCGGTTCCGCCGCCGTCAATTCCCATTTGGGCGTAAGCCTGTTGGGAAAACGGCATCTCCACTCCCTTGATCCCTTCGTAGTGGCCGATGACCGTGCCCCAATAAGGGCGCACGTGGCCGCCCAGCGCAGGGCCGGTCTGCAGCCAAGCCCGGTAGTCGGACCAATGATAGCCGCTGGTGGCATAGTGGTAGTTTGTCCACGGAAGCCCTTCCACGCTCTGGGTCTGTGCCGCGATGTATTCTATACCGGCAGCCAGCCGGTGGTCCATGTAGGAGAAGAGGTCGTCGCCTTGGTTCCATCCGATGTGTGCCAAGTCCACGGCAAGTCCGGCTGCCATGGCGGCATGGCCCATGTCGCGTCCGCTTTCTTGCATTTGTCCCAATTTCCCATAGGCACCGGTTTCCAGTTCGGATTCTGTCGTGGTCACAACGAGGTTGCCCAGAAATTCCGTGAGTCCGTCGTTCGGGATCGGGTTGGTGGTGCGGGGGTCTTCAAACGTACCGACTTGGTCATATTTGAAGAAAGACATGCCCTGGTTATAGACGAACACGTCATCGCAGAGAACGCCGATGCTGACGACCGCCAGGGCGTTGCAAAGTCCCCAATTAGACCAATAGTGTCCAGGGCATCGCCACCAACGGGCCGCGTTTTCCCAGGTGCCGTTCCGCCCGCGCAAGAATCCGATGCACGAAGGGTACCACACGTTCATCATCCAACGCTTGAATTCCGCGAAGTCTTCCGGAGCCCATCCTTCATAGTCGCGCACCAATTCAGCCGCGTTGGCAAACTGGTAGCCGTAGATTCCGGCAGCCAAGGCCCAGTTGGAATCGCCGCCGATGCCTTTGGTGGTGCGTGCCCATGCCATTAGCACCTCCACGGCGTGCCGGGCATGTTCGGCACTCCCGTCGATTTTCCAGCGGAGGGCGTTTTGGTAGGCGATGGTGGCGCCGCGTGCGGCGTTGATGTAGTTCTGCACGCTTCCGCCGCGGAGGATGGTTTCCACGGGCGCTGTCCCGCAATTGGATTGTGCGTATGCCGCGTTGACCAGGACGTTGTAGGCCTCTCTCACTTTGGAGTTCCCGTTTGCCAGCTGTTTGCGGATGCGTTCGAAGTCTTCGTCCGTGTGCAGTGCGCCGGGATGCCGGAATCCGCGTGCCGTGTCGTAGCCCTCCGTGATGCCTTGGTCGTCGATTTGGAATCCTTCCACGGCGAGCAAGGTGGCTTTTGCGGCATCGAGGGCTTCCTTTTGTTTGTCGATGGTGGCTTGGTTGACCCGCCCTTCGTTGACGAGGGTTTGTGCCATGTTGATTTCATCCTGGAAGATTGCGATCGCGGCTGCCGGATAGGAAGAGGCGTTTTCGGCAACGAATGTTTGGGCATCCCGGATGGCGGCTTGCAAGCCGGTGAAGTCGCCCGCTTCGCCGTAGCGGAATTCGTAGTCCAGGGTTTCTGTGACTTGCGCCAGCGTCTGTATTTCTTCGCTGCCGAGCACTTTGTCATACAGCCGGAATCCATAAACGAGCGTTTCCCGCAGGTAGTTGTCGCCCGAGAAGGGGGCGCGTCCGATCCATGCGTAGGGGATGGTGGAGGTGAAGTTTCCGGAGTTGGCCGGCATGAGGCCGTTGGTGCCTATCCGCTGCCCGTTGAGATAGAGGGTGCCCGTGGCACCCGCTTGGGTGTAGAGCACGTGCATCCATTTGCCTTTTTCTGATTCCCGGGCGAGTTCTATGCCGGTTTCGTTGGCGTAGCCGCCGGTGGAGTTGGCAAAACGTTGGGCATTGAGGCGATAGGCGGAATATTTGCCTTCGGTCGCCGTGCAGGCCATGGACGTGGAAAAGGCCCAAAGGAAGAATCCCGCGCCGGAGAGCGAGGCCTCTTCTGCCACGCGGTAGTAGACGGAGACGGTGTAGCTGTCCAGGCTTTTAAACAGGTTTCCTGTCTGTTCGCTCATGTCCAGGTAGCCGGAGTTGCTTCCTAAGTCAAGCACGTGGTACTTGCCCATTTTTTCGATTTGTGCGCCGTTGGCCAGTGTGGCTCGGATGCCGGCCGTGGCGTCTGTCACGGTGGTGCCGTTCACTTGTTCGAAGTCGAAGTCCAGGCGAATCCCCTCCTCCTGTGCGCGGAGGAGAGGATTTGCGGATGCCAGCAGGCCGCTGGCCAGCAGCATCCAGAGTTTCTTGCATTTCATTGTGCTAAAAATTGAATATCAGGTTAATGGTTTGATTCCCTCGGAGTCCTTGGGTTCAACGGTTCCAGTGGGCTTCCAGCCGGTCGGCTTCTTCTTGGGTCAGGTGGATGACCGCCCCGTGCTTGGGTGCGCGGAAGTTGGTGGTCTTCATCTGCCCTTCGTTGAAGCGGCCCAGGTTGGCGAAGTGTACGAAATCGCTGGTTTCCGTGAACCCGAAGTTATGCGGATTTACGCTGAACACGTCATACATCAGCACCCATTTGTCCTCTCCGATGCGTTTCCACACGTTGGGTGCCTCGCAGGCTCCCGGCTCGAAATCGATCCAGCGAGGGTCGAAGCGGTAGCCGCCGTTGATGCGGTCGGACACGGCATGCTTGATGCCCGAACCGTCTTCGTGGGCCACGTAGAAGAGGTGGTATTCCATCTTCTGCTTTTCGGGGTTCCACAAGGGGGTGATGTCGCCGTCGATGGCCGACACGCCGCCGGGATATTCGAAAAGGATTTGCGGCGTGGACTCGATGCGGTTGAAGTCGTCGTTCACATACACGTAGTAGAGCCGGTTCGGTTCCTTGCCGAAGCGCATGGTGTAGTAGATCATCATCCGTCCGCTTTCCGGGTCGTAGACGGTTTCGGGCGCCCAGGCGCAGCCTATTTCTGCAAATTCCTTGGACAGTTTGTCGAAGCGGATGTTGGCGCGTGTCCAGTGGATGAGGTCGAACGACTTCATCAGCACCAGCCCGCGGTTGTTGCCCCAGGCATAGAGTTTGCCGTCGCGTTCCCATTCCGTGTCGCGGTAGCCTTCGCGCTGGGCGTAGATGTGCAGGTCGGTCATGGCGAGGTAGAATCCGCCGTCCGGACCGCGGTAGATGTGCGGGTCGCGGATGCCTTTCTGTTCGGCGATGGTGTCGCCCGCGATGATGGGCTTGCCGCCGTTGAGGGCGGTGAAGGTGTAGCCGTCGCGGCTGATGGCCGCGTGCAGGCTGTGGTCCTCATCCTGGTGATAGACCATGAGATAAGCGGCCATGTCTTTTTCCTGCGGGATGGCATTCTTGTAGCTGAACCGGGCGAAGGTGGTTTTTCCCTTCCCGGCGGCCAGCAGTGCCGGGCGCAGGGCCAGGAACCCGCCGTGCCGGTTGTGGTGGAAGGAGGACACGTCGATGCCTTCGGCCAATAGTTCCCAGGTCTTTCCGTCCCGGCTGGCTGAAATGGCCAGGCGGTTGGCACGGTTGAGCAGCCGCACGTGGAAGTGCCGCCCGAACGAGGAGGGGAGGGTTTCGGCTTGCGTGCCGTTGCGGTAGAGCATGAGTTTCTTGCCGTCCGAGGCCAGGCCGGCGAACACCTTTTCATTGTAGTAGAGCAACAGTCCGCCCGTGGCTCCTTTGCCGAGTGTGATTTCCGCTTCCGTCTCGTAGCTCTTGTCCGTGGGGACGACCAGCAGCAGCCGCCCGTCGGCCGGAGACTTCCCTTTTCCTTTCACGGTCAGCGCGCCGTTCCCGAACGAGAGGGCTTCCGGGGCGTATTCTTTGTAGAAGGTCCATTGCAGCCCGAGTTTGTCGCCCGTGAAGTCGTCCGACAGCTCCATGCCGTGTTTCCCGGGGTCTTGTGCGGGGAGCGGCTTGCCGTCTTGTTTCAGCTTGATCCATCCGTCCGCGGTCCACTCCACCGGGTCGACAAGCGTTTGGCGGCCCAGGGTGTGATAGCCTTGCGCGTAGCCGTGGTAGACGATCCACCAGTTGCCTTCCGTGTCGTCGAACAGGGTGCCGTGTCCTTTGGACCACCAAGGCTCGCTGGCGCTGTAGGTGTGTACGAGCGGGTTGTAGGGCGAGTTCTCCCATGGGCCGAAGATGCTCTTCGAGCGGGCCACGACGGCCATGTGGCTGGTGGCCGGGCCGGCTGTGCCGCCTTCGGCCGACACCATGTAGTAATAGCCGTTGCGGAAGAGGAGTTTCGGGCTTTCGAGGAACATGTCGTCGCCTTCTGTCCGCCAGCCTTTCGGCCACTTCCATCCGTCGTACACCTTCTTCCTTTCGGCGGTCACTTTCAGGCCGTCGTCGCTGAGCGGGGCCACATAGCCTTTGTCTACAAAAAGATAGCGCTTTCCGTCCTCGCCCACCACATGTCCGGGGTCGATGCCCGTGATGTCGAGTCTCACCGGTTCGCTCCACGGCCCTTCAATGTGGTCGGCCCAGACCACGTAGTTCACCCCGTTGGCCGGATAGTAGATGTAATAGCGTCCTTTGTGTTTGACCAGGTCCGGGGCATAGACCGACCCCCCGTCATAGTAGTTCAGGGCGCGCGTCAGCGGCTTCCAGTTCACCATGTCGGTGGAGTGCCAGATGAGCAGGCCGGGGTAGTAGATGAAAGAGGAGTGGGTCATGTAGTAGTCGTTTCCTTCGCGGAGGATGCTGGGATCCGGGTAGTCTCCTGCAATCAAGAGGCGCGGCATGGTCTGCGAGCGGCCGGTGAACGGCAGGATGAAACTTGAGAGAAGAATGAAGAGTAACTTCTTTTTCAATGAATGCTTCATGGGTTAACAATTTAATGGATTAAGAATTAAGTTTCCCCGCAAAAATAGGAAAAAAAACGTCAGCAATCGTGTGCGGACGACACGTAAAATGGACGGCAGTTTCCTTTTTAACCTTTTTTTAAAACCATGCGGGTCGGGAGGGAGATCCCGTCCCGTTCGGAACGGAGCGGGGCGGAGGGCTGGAGGGTTTCTCCAAAGGGCTTAAAAATGGGGGGAGCGGGATTTTCGCGGGGATGAGCCTGCACCTTGGCGTTTCTGAAGCGGAAGCATCTTTCACGGCCTTAGCCATGGGGGGCATGGCGGAATGGGACAAAACGGGCCTCAAGAGGCATGCAAATTTCTCTCTTGAGATTCACATATTTTTCTCAAGCGAAAAAAATGTGAATCGCTTGAGAGAAATCCACGTGTTCCAAGACTGGGCTTATTCCGTTGACCCTTAATGGGATAAGTTCTATCCTTCAACATAAGGGGATCTAACCCTTTGGGTCGGGCCGACGGGAAGGGGCCGGGGTCACCGGGACTGTTCGAAAGGCATCCGGAACGTGCATCCGTTTTTCCATTCTGAACATCCATAGGCAGTCTTTCCCTTGATGATATGCCCTTTCCCGCACAGCGGGCAGGGGGCGCCTTCCGTGGGTGGCGCGGGAACCGGCTTTTTGCGGGCGGGCTTGGCCGCGGCTTTTTTCTTTTTGGGAACCGGCGTTTCGTCTCGCGTTTCCGTGACGCGGCGGTTGGTGTTGTCGGCCAGCACGCTGTGCACAATTTCGGTCACCATCTGTTTCAGTTCTTCGAGGAAGGTCTTGGCGTCGTAGTCCCTTTTCTCGATGAGCCTCAGCTTGCGCTCCCAGATGCCGGTGAGTTCCGCGCTCTTGAGCAGTTCTTCGTGGATCAGGCCGATGAGTTCCATTCCCGTGGGGGTGGCGAACAGGCTTTTCCGTTCCTGGCGGATGTAGTGGCGTTTGAAAAGGGTCTGGATGATGGCGGCGCGGGTGGAGGGGCGGCCGATGCCGTTTTCCTTCAGGGCGTCGCGCAGCTCGTCGTCGTCCACCATTCGCCCGGCAGTCTCCATGGCGCGGAGCAGGGTGGCTTCCGTGTAGGGCTTGGGCGGCTGGGTCCATTTCTCGGCCAGGTCGGGCACGTGCGGGCCGCTTTCTCCTTTCCTGAAGGCGGGCAGCGCGTGTTCTTCTTCGGCGGGCTTGGCCGGGGAATCCGCCGCTTTGGCCTCTTGCGCGTACACGTCGCGCCAACCCGGCGCGAGGATTTGTTTGCCGGTGGCTTTGAAGGGGATGCCGGCCGTTTCGCCCGTCACGGTCGTGGTGGCGAAGCGGCAGTCGGGGTAGAAGGCGGCGATGAAGCGGCGGGCCACCATGTCGAACACCCGCTGTTCGTCGGGGGTGAGCCCGCGCGGGGGCACGCCGGTGGGGATGATGGCGTGGTGGTCGGTCACCTTGGAGGAGTCGAACACTTTTTTGCTCTTTTTCAGCGGTGTGCCGCGTAGGGGCTGGAGCAGGGGACCGTATTCGCCGGAAAGGCCGTTGAGGATGGCGTTGCACTTGGGGTAGATGTCGTCGCTCAGGAAGGTGGTGTCCACACGCGGGTAGGTGGTGACCTTTTTTTCATAGAGCGACTGGATGAGTTGCAGGGTGAGGTCCGACGAGAAGCCCAGCTTGCGGTTGCATTCCACCTGCAGGGAGGTCAGGTCGTAGAGGCGCGGCGGGGCTTCCGTGCCGTTTTTCTTGGCGACGGCCGTGATGGTGAACGGGGCGTCCTTGATGCGTTCAAGGGCTTTCCGTCCCTCCTCTTCCGAGGCGAAGCCGCGCCGCGCCGTGTCGTTGTTCTTGTTTTCTTTGTCGGGCTTGTTGCCGGCGGGGGCGCTTTCGTCGTCCTGCACCGTGACGACGGTGAAGGTCGTGTCGCGGTAGTTGGTGGTCAGCACCCAGTAGGGTTCGGGCTTGAAGTTCTCGATTTCCTTTTGCCGGTTGACGATGAGCGCCAAGGTGGGCGTCTGCACCCGCCCGATGCTCAGCACCTGGCGTCCTTGGGCGTATTTCAGGGTGTAGAGCCGCGTGGCGTTCATGCCCAGGGTCCAGTCGCCGATGGCCCGGCTCAGCCCCGCTTCGTAGAGCGGCTGGTATTCGCTTTGGTCTTTCAGGTTCCGGAAGCCTTCGCGGATGGCTTCTTCCGTCAGCGAGGAGATCCAAAGCCGTTTCACGGGGCAGCGCGCACCGGCTTTCTGCATGACCCATCGCTGGATGAGCTCGCCCTCTTGTCCCGCATCGCCGCAGTTGATGATCAGGTCGGCGGCTTGCATGAGCCGTTCGATGGCGTGGAATTGTTCTTCCACGCCCTGGTCGTTTTTCAGCTTGATGCCGAACCGCGGCGGAATCATGGGAAGCGAAGAGAGGCTCCATGCTTTCCACAGAGGGGAATATTCGTGGGGCTCTTTCAGTTCGCAAAGATGCCCGAACGTCCAGGTCACCTGATACCCGTTTCCTTCCATGTAGTGGCGGTGGTCTTGTGTGGCACCCAGCACTTTGGCGATGTCTCGGCCCACGCTGGGTTTCTCGGCAATGCAGACAATCATGTGGTTCTTCTGAATGAATTCGAGGTGCAAAGATACGCTTTTTGAGGGAAAAAGAGTATCTTTGCCGAAGTGTAAATGAGTAGAAAAGTTGAGGGACGGCAGGCCTTCCTGAAAATGTTCCTTTTGGTGCCAACCGGCAGCCCGTTCTGTGGGGCGGCCGGGGGTATTAATCATATTAAAGAAAAGCAAGAACGATGAACGTATCCGTAGAGATGGGGCTGCTGGTGGCAGCCGTGTTGATTTTCTGCAGCATCCTGATCAGCAAGACGGGCTACCGCTTCGGTGTGCCCACGTTGCTGATGTTCCTGGTGGCAGGCATGTGTTTCGGGACCGACGGGCTGGGCATCCAGTTCGACGACGCTTCCGGGGCGCAAAGCATAGGAATGGTGGCCTTGAGCATCATCCTTTTCACGGGCGGAATGGACACCAAGATCGGGGAAATCCGTCCGGTGTGGAAGCCGGGCGCGGTGTTGGCCACGCTGGGCGTGCTGCTCACCACGGTGTTCACCGGCCTTTTTGTCTACGGGATCTCGTTGTGGAAGCACGAAGCCGTGATCGGTTTCAGCCTGGTGGGTTCATTGCTGCTGGCGGCCACCATGTCGTCCACCGACTCGGCTTCGGTGTTCAACATCCTGCGCTCGCAACGCATCCGGCTGAAGGAGAACCTCCGCCCGCTGCTGGAACTGGAGAGCGGCAGCAACGACCCCATGGCCTATCTGCTCACCATCATCCTCATCCAATGCATGCAGGCGGGACAGGTGACGGCTTGGGGCGTGGCCTCCTCCTTCCTGTTGCAGTTTGTCGTGGGTGTGGCGGGCGGCTACGTGTTGGGGCGTGCGGCGGTGTGGGTGGTCAACCACGTGGGGTTGCGCAATGTCGAGCTGTATTCCATCATGGTGCTCACCTTTGTCTTCATCATTTATTGCTCCGTCTACCTGTGCCGGGGCAATGGTTACCTGGCGGTGTATGTGGCCGGCATGGTGATGGGCAACAGCCGCTTGTTCAAGAAGCGCGAGGTGACCCGTTTCCTCGACGGCATGACGTGGCTCCTTCAGGTGGTGATGTTCCTCATCCTCGGGTTGCTGGTCAATCCGCACGAGATGCTTCCGGTGGCGGTGGTGAGCGTGCTGGTGGGTGTCTTCATGATCGTGGTGGGCCGTCCGCTCAGCGTGTGGCTTTGCCTGTTGCCCTTCAGGGGTAAGTTCTCGCCGCGTGCGCAAGTGTTCATCTCATGGGTGGGGCTTCGCGGGGCGGCCCCCATCCTGTTTGCCACCTATCCTGTGGTGGCCGGGGTGGAAGGGGCACGGCAGATTTTCAACATCGTGTTTTTCGTCACTCTCCTTTCGTTGCTCTTCCAAGGCATGTCTTTGCCTTGGGCGGCACGCCGGCTGGGCCTGACCGACAATGCGCCGGAGACGGGCGACAACTTCGGGGTGGAAATCCCGGAGGATGTGGGCACGGCTTTGCGCGAGGTGCCCTGCACGGCCGAGATGCTTTCCCGCGGCCGCTACATCCGCGACCTGGCCTTGCCGCCGGGCGTGCTGGTGATGATGGTCAAGCGGGGCGACCGCTACATCGTGCCGGGCGGGAGCGTGGAACTGCAGGAAGGCGACGTGCTTCTGCTCATCTCCGAGAAGTAGGTGGCGCCGTGCCGCGCCACGGGGAATCATGCGCAGCCGCAGGCAGAGCTGACAACAGGCTTCGTCTGCGGCTGTGTCATGGATGTCCCGGAGCCGGAAGAGGATGCAGAGGTACGGTCCGGAACGAAACCGCCCCGCCGGCGGACTTGTGTTCCGTGGCGGGGCGGGATAGCGTGTTTCTTGTTAAAAGACGGTGCGGCTTATTCCTCTTTGTCGAGCAGGATTTTCATCATCTCGCAGGCGGCCTTGGCCACGGACGTGCCGGGGCCGAAGATGGCAGCCACGCCGGCCTTGTAGAGGAAGTCATAGTCCTGTGCGGGGATGACACCGCCGGCAATGACCATGATGTCTTCGCGGCCCAGTCGTTTCAGTTCGTCGATGACTTGCGGGACGAGCGTCTTGTGGCCGGCGGCCAGCGAGCTGACACCGAGGATGTTCACGTCGTTCTCCACGGCTTCGCGGGCGGCTTCGGCCGGAGTCTGGAACAGCGGGCCCATGTCGACGTCGAATCCGCAGTCGGCATAGCCTGTGGCACATACTTTCGCGCCGCGGTCGTGGCCGTCCTGCCCCATTTTGGCAATCATGATGCGCGGGCGGCGGCCTTCTTGCTTGGCGAACTCTTCCGTCAACTCGCACGCCCGTGCGAAGTCGGCGTCTTTTTGGCTTTCAGATGAATACACTTGTGAAATGGTTCTGATGATAGCTTTATATCTGCCCACGACCGCTTCGCAGGCGTCTGAGATTTCTCCGAGGGTGGCGCGCACGCCGGCAGCCTTGACTGCCAGGTCGAGCAGGTTGTGCTCGCTCTTCTTGCCGTCGTTCCATTCGCGCACGCATTCGGTGATTTCGGCCAGCGCTTTTTGGACCGCTTCGTTGTCGCGGGTGGCGCGGAGCTGCTTCAGGTGCTCGACCTGTTCGTTGCGCACGGCGGTGTTGTCCACTTCGAGGATGTCGATGGGATCCTCGTGGGGCAGGCGGTACTTGTTCACGCCCACGATGGTCTGTGCGCCCGAGTCGATGCGGGCTTGCGTGCGTGCGGCAGCCTCTTCGATGCGCATCTTGGGCAGCCCGGTCTCGATGGCCTTTGCCATTCCGCCCAGTTTCTCGATCTCCTGGATGTGTGCCCAAGCCTTGTGTACCAGTTCATTGGTGAGAGTCTCCACGTAATAGGAGCCGGCCCACGGGTCGATGTGCTTGCACACTTGCGTTTCGTTTTGGATATAAATCTGCGTGTTGCGCGCGATGCGGGCGGAGAAGTCCGTCGGCAGGGCGATGGCCTCGTCCAACGAGTTGGTGTGGAGCGACTGGGTGTGTCCCAGCACGGCGGCCATGGCCTCGATGCAGGTGCGACCCACGTTGTTGAACGGATCTTGCTCGGTGAGCGACCAGCCGGAAGTCTGCGAGTGCGTGCGCAGCGCCATGGATTTCGGATTCTTGGCACCGAAGCTCTTCACGATTTTTGCCCACAAAAGGCGGGCGGCCCTCATCTTGGCGATTTCCATGAAATGGTTCATGCCGATGGCCCAGAAGAAGGAAAGGCGCGGGGCGAAAGCGTCGATGTCGATGCCGGCATTCACGCCCGCACGGATGTAGTCGATTCCGTCAGCCAGCGTGTAGGCCAGTTCTATGTCTGCCGTGGCTCCGGCTTCCTGCATGTGGTAGCCCGAGATGGAGATGGAGTTGAACTTCGGCATTTTCTGTGAGGTGTACTCGAAAATGTCGGCAATGATTTTCATGGAGAAGGCTGGCGGATAAATATAGGTGTTGCGCACCATGAATTCCTTCAGGATGTCGTTTTGGATCGTGCCGGCCATTTCTTCCAGTTTTGCGCCTTGTTCCAGTCCTGCGTTGATGTAGAAGGCCAAGATGGGAAGCACGGCACCGTTCATGGTCATGGACACTGACATCTTGCTCAAGGGGATGCCCTCGAACAGGGTCTTCATGTTTTCCAGCGAGCAGATGGAGACGCCTGCTTTTCCCACGTCGCCCACCACGCGCTCGTTGTCCGGGTCATAGCCCCGGTGCGTGGGCAGGTCGAAAGCTACTGAGAGGCCTTTCTGTCCGCTCGCCAGGTTGCGGCGGTAGAAGGCGTTGCTCTCCTCGGCGGTGGAGAATCCGGCGTATTGGCGGATGGTCCACGGGCGGAAGGGGTACATCATGCTGTACGGGCCGCGCAGGAACGGGGGGATGCCGGCGGCGAAGTCGAGGTGTTCCATGCCCTCGAGGTCTTCCTTCGTGTATACCGGCTGGATGTCGATTTGTTCCGGCGTCTTCCAATTGGCGGTGATGCCGTTTCCTTTTTGCCAGTCTTGGCCGTTTTCATGGCCGAATCCGGCGAATATGTCTATGTCTTTAAAATTCTGTCTCATTTGATTCCCAATTTAGCGTTATATTCTTTCAGCGTCTGGAGTTGGTTGACGCGGACGTGGATGAAGTTTTCGATGCCGGCGGCCTTCAGGTCGTCCATGCAGGCCGGAGCGCCTGCCACGACGAACATGGCCCGTCCGTTGAGGGCTTTGAAGGCCGGGATGGCATATTCCGCATATTCATCATCGCTGGAACACAGCACGACCATGTCGGCTCCGGCTTTCATGGCTGCTTCCACGCCTTCCTCCACGTTTTCGAATCCCAGGTTGTCCACGACTTTGTAACCCGCGCAGGCCAGGAAGTTGCAGCTGAACTGCGCCCGGGCCTGCCGCATGGCCAGGTTGCCGATGGTGAGCATGAATGCCACAGGCTGTTTGGCTGCTTTTTCCGTTTGCAGGCGCAAGGCTTCGAAATCGGCAGCCAGGCGGGTGGTTTCCAGCTTGGCAAAAGGCTTTTCGCAACCTTCGCCATGGCTGTGGCAACAGCCGCAGGCTTCCAGCGGAGCCTTGCCTTCGCTCTTTTCGTTGAAGTTGGGGAACTGGTTCGTGCCCAGCAGGAATTCTTTGCGCTTGGCGGCGTCTGCGTGGCGGGCGGCGTTGGTGTCGTTGATGGCCTTCTGCACGTTGCCGGCTTTTGCTTCAGCCAGGAAGCCGCCTGCGTCTTCCACGGCGAGGAAGAGTTTCCACGCTTGTTCTGCCAGCGAACGGGTGAGTTTTTCCACGAAATAGGAACCGCCGGCCACGTCCACGATCTTGTCGAAGTGGCTTTCTTCCTGCAGCAGGAGCTGTTGGTTGCGGGCGATGCGCTCGGCAAAATCTGTCGGTGTCTCGTATGGCGCGTCGAAAGGCGTGACCACGATGGAATCCACGTTGGCCAATGCGGCACTCATGGTTTCGGTTTGGCTGCGGAGCATGTTGACATAGCTGTCGAATACGGTCATATTATAAGTGGTGGTCGTGGCGTTGACTTGCATCTTGCAGGCACAGTTGCAGAACTTGTCGGCTCCGGTGTTTTCGCAGTCTTCGCGCGGGCAAACCGGATGGTATTGTTTCACAATGTTGGCCCACAACATGCGTGCGGCACGGAATTTGGCGATTTCCATGAAATAGACTCCGCCGATGCCGAAGTTGAACTTGATATTCTTGGCTGCCAATGCTGCGGGGATTCCGGCTTCGACCATTTGCGAAAGATATTCGTTGCCCCAAGCCAAGGCGTAGCCCAGTTCCTGGTAGGTATATGCGCCGGCGTTGCACAATGTGTCGGCGTTGACGGCTACGCAACGGAATTTCGGGTATGGGGCGAGCGTTTGCACCAGTTCGGCCAATTGGCTCATGAGCGGGGTGGTGTCTTTTCCTTTGGTGAGGATTTTTTGCATCGGGTCAAAATTGATGCTTCCCACGAGATCCTTCGGGTCGTAGCCCTTTCCGTTGAAGTAAGCGGCCAGGAGTTTGGCCAGTTCCACGGTATGTCCCTGGCAGGTCTGGAAGTTCAGTTCGACCGCGTCGGCTTTGATGCCTTCCAGCAATGTGGCGATGTATTCCGCGCTCAGTTCCTTGCGCGGGATTTTGAATCCTAAAGAGGTGACGCCTTTGTCCAGCAGGTCGAGCGCCTTGGCGTTAGCCTCGCGGGCGTCGGCCGCGTTGATGTTCTGGCGCACGTACCAGCGGTTGTTGTCCTTCTTGTTGCCTCTCAGGTAAGGGAATTGTCCGGGCAGGGCGTCGGTTTGCGCCATGCCTGCGAGGTCTTCGCGGCGGTAAAACGGTTCCATGTTGAACCCTTCGTGGGTTCTCCACACCATTTTCTTCTGATAATCCGCCCCCTTCAAGTCCACTTGGATCTTGTCCATCCATTCCTGGCGGGTGGGCGCGGTGAAGTCAGAGAAAAGTTTTTCTTTGCTATCTGCCATAACTATAATGTTAAATAAAATATTATCAATCGAACAAAAGTAGCAAAACTTTCGTATAGGCGCAAAAAAATAGGGCGCAAAAACTCAGAAGATGTTCTTTTTTTGACTACTTTTGTAGCGGGATTGTGAGAAATCCCAAAATCAAGGATTAAAAGATAGGAAAGCAATGCAATGGTTTGAACAATTACTGTTTGATTCGGATTCCATTGCCCACATCGTATTCCTTTATACGTTGGTGATATCTGTGGGCATTTATTTGGGGAAAATCAAGTTTTTCGGCATTTCGTTGGGGGTGACGTTTGTGCTCTTTGCTGGCATCTTGGCAGGGCATTTCGGTTTTACCGGCACGATGTCCACTTTGAACTTCCTGCAGGATTTCGGATTGATTCTCTTTGTCTACTGCATCGGTTTGCAGGTGGGGCCGGGATTTTTTGAGTCGTTCAAGCAGGGGGGCATCACGCTCAATCTCTTGGCGACCGGCATCGTGGTGCTCAACATCGCGGTGATGCTGGTGTTGTATTATTGCATTTTTGACACAAGCGACCCGCGCAATTTGCCCATGATGGTGGGCGTGCTTTGCGGGGCGGTGACGAACACCCCGGGGCTGGGTGCCGCCACGGAGGCGCTTTCCCAAGTGTTCACCGACGGGCAGCCGTTGCCCCAGATTGCTTCGGGGTATGCCTGTGCCTATCCGCTCGGGGTGGTGGGCATTATCGGCGCGACGATTGCCATTCGTTACATTTGCCGCATCAAGTTGCAGGAAGAGGAAGACCGTATTCTGGCCCAACAGGCTGAGAACCCGCATGCCAAGCCCCACCGGATGACCCTGAAGGTGGAAAATGCGGCCATCAACGGGAAGACCTTGTTGCAGGTGCGCGATTTCCTGGGACGCAACTATGTCTGTTCGCGCGCCTTGCACGAAGGCCATGTGAGCATCCCGACACGCGACACGAAGTTTTATCTGGGCGACCATCTGTTCATCACGTGTGCCGAAGACGATGCGGAGGCCATCATGGCCTTCATCGGCCCGGAGGATTATGTGGATTGGGAGGAACAGGATGTGCCGATGGTGTCGAGAAGCATCGTGGTGACCCAGCCGAAGATGAACGGCAAGACTTTCGGCCAGCTTCATTTCAGTTCCGTGTATGGGGTGAATGTCACGCGCATCTCGCGTTCGGGGATGAACCTGTTTGCCGACCGTAACCTGCGCATGCAGGTGGGCGACAAAATCGTGGTCGTCGGGCCGGAAGATGCGGTCGACCGCGTGGCGGCTTTGATGGGAAATTCCGTGAAGCGTCTGGATCATCCCAACTTGATTGCCATTTTCGTCGGCATTCTGGTAGGTATCATTTTCGGGAGCATTCCCTTTGCTTTCCCCGGTGTGCCGACTCCGGTGAAACTGGGTCTCGCGGGCGGACCGCTTATCGTGGCCATCCTTATCGGGCGTTTCGGTTATAAGTTCCACATCGTGACTTACGTTTCCACGGGTGCCAACTTCATGTTGCGTGAGTTTGGCTTGGCGTTGTTCCTGGCCAGCGTGGGCATCAAGGCCGGCGAACATTTTGTGGACACCGTGGTGGCCGGCGACGGGTTGACCTACGTGTGGACGGGCTTTCTCGTGACGGTGATTCCCTTGTTGGTGATCGGCTTGATCGCGCGCTTGAAATATAAGTTGAACTACTTCACCATCATGGGTTTGATTGCGGGAAGCACGACGGATCCTCCCGCTTTGGCCTTTGCCAACCAATCGTCCAACAGCGACGCGCCTGCGGTGGGCTATTCCACGGTCTATCCGCTGACGATGTTCCTGCGCATCCTGACGGCACAACTGATCGTGCTCCTGCTTTGTTCGGTATAGGAGCGGCCACGAATGAATGACATACGATGACGGAGGGACATGCCCGCAGTGCGGCGCATGTCCCTCCGTCTCTTGTTTCCGTGCGTGTGCTTTACCTGACAATGATGACGTTGGGGGATGAGAAGAAACCGGCAGGCCCGTTCGAGGGCGTTTGGCGCGACTTCAGCGTGGTGAAGCGGTAGGCCACGGTGAAAAGCACGTAGGATGCCTTGGCGAAGTTGCGCGCTTCCCGTTTCCCCGTCCCGTTCGGATAGTAGAGGCAGGAGAAGCCCGATTGCTGTCCCAGCACGTCATAGCCTTCCGCTTTGAGCGTGAGCCTGTTTTTCCACGTGTTGAAGGAAACGCCCAGGTTCCAGATGTGCTCTTTGTCCTTCCCCTCTGTCGCGTTGAATCCTTTGTAGGCGTTGAAATCGTAGCTGCTGTACAGTCCCAGCCCGAAGTCGAACGTGTAGGCCACGTCCAGGTCCACCATGTAGCGTTGCATCCGCCTTCCTTCATAGCCCTGGCTTTCCAGCACGTCGTAGTTCCAGGACGGCCTGAGCCTGGCTTCGAAACCTTTCCGGGCATAGCCGGCCGACGGTTGGAGCGAGAAGCGGTGGGAGCGCGTGACCGTCTTTTGCGGTGCGGAGGCGGCTGCCGTCTCGATGAACCCCGGGCGGCGGTCGTGCAGGTAGCTGGCCGACAGCGCATAGTCGAAGTCATCGGCGTATTTGCTCAGGCGGAGCGACCCGTTGGCTGTCCAGCTCCCGTTGACGTTCACGTCGCGCACGTGGCGCACGCCGGTCTCGGGGTCGTAGGTAGTGACCGTGCCCGTTTCGTTCGACGTCCCGCTCCAGCCGGCCGACAGGTCCAGCCATCGGTCATAGCTGTAAGCCACTCTTCCCCCGTGGTTGACCGACGGCTTGAGGTGCTCGTTTCCTTCCCTGACGGTCAGTGGGTCGTCGTTGTTGGCCACGGGAAACAGGAGGTTCAGTCCCGGCGGAAGGTTCGAGGCGTGGTAGTTCAGGCTGAGGGCATGTTTCCCGTGGCGGTAGTTGGCGTTGATTTGGGGCGAATAGACCAAGGTGACGCGCGTCGTGTCGTTCTGCCGTTTTTCCTGTTCGTAGTCGATGTGCTGCAGGGTGGGGGTGAATCCGCAGGACACTCCCATGTCCCACTTGCCGAAGCGGGCGTTCAGGCGGAAGGACAACTCGTGGCACTGTTCGCCGGAACGGTTCAGGTAGCTGTATGCCGCGTTGTACACGGCGTCGTCGGGCACGTGGAGCCCGTGGCCGAAGTCGTCTGACGGGTCGCCTGCCGCCAGGTCGAAATAGTCTTTGTCGTCGCGGTTCCGGTTGTAGACGTACTGGTATCTCAGGCTCAGGCTGCCTCTTTCACCCACGGATTGGGCATAGGACAAGCCGATGTCCAGCATCGTCTGGTGGGAGAGGTTGTGGCTGATGCGGTCATACGTGTCGTGTGTTCCCGTGCGGTGGAAGGTCACGTCCGTGTAGTCGCGGTTCATTTTGTCGGTGCCGGTGTAATCCAGCCTGAAGTTCAGGTCGAGGCTTTTGTCCTTGCCGAAACGATAGCCCATGTGGCCCGTGAGGCGGGCCGTCTTCCGGGTGAGTTCCGTTTGCGAGTCGTTCCGGCGGCTGTTCAGCAGTTCGCGCACGGGTTCCGCGCCCTCGCCGTCCGTTCCGAACGGGGCGGCATACGTGTCGCCTTGTCCCCTGGTTTCGTCTTGCGTCCGGGTGTGGCCGAGCTGGGCGTTGACATTCCAGCTGATTTGTTTCCCGTGTCCGTCGATGTCGAAACTTCCCTGTGTGGCCTGGTTCCGGTTGATGCTGGAGAGTTCGTCTTGTTCTATCTGGCTGTTGTCCTGCAGGTAGGTCTCGTCGGAAATCAGTCTCCGGTCTCCTGTTTTTCCGTATTCATAGTCGATGATGCCGCGCACGTTGGCTTTGTTCCCGAAGTGTGAGAACAAGGCGCCGACGGACTTTTCCTGGCGGCTTCCGGTGACATAGGTATTGCCCGTCGAGAATTTCCCCAAGGTGTTGAGCGATGAAGGCAAGGTGTTGATCTCGGCCTTCACGGAGGCCTCGCCCTTTTCCACCTTGTGCCAGTTGAGGTCGCCCTGTCCCATGTAGTCGTCCTCCTCGGCGGTCTTCCCGCCCTTGAGGTTGCCCGCGAGGAATGTGCTCACCGGGTCTTTCGTCTCCATGTCCATGACGGTGCGCTTGTCTTCGGGGCCGGCACTGGGCGAGTCGCGCTCCAGCTCTTCGTAGATCTTCAGGTATTTCAGGTGCTCCACGGGCATGTTGCGCAAGGCGATGGTGGCGTCATGCTTGAAAAATTCCTTGCCGTTCAGCCGCAGTTCGTCGATGGGCTTGCCGAGGTAGGTCAGTTTCCCGTCCTCCGAACATTCCAGCCCCGGCAGCCGCCTCACCAGGTCCAGCAGCATGGAGCCTTTGGGCATCTCGTAGGCATCGGTGCGGAACAGCGTGGTGTCGCCGGACATATACATCTTTTTCAGTTGCTCCACGATGACGGCCTCGCGCATGGTGATGGGCTGAGGCTCCATCCACGTGGTGTCCATGTCGGCCTTCAGGGTGGGCAGTCCGAGGTCGTTGCGGCCGATGGGAGCCTTGACGAGTTGTTCGTGCGGTTTCATGCCGATGTAGGAGAACGTGAGGAGGATGCCGGTGGCGTTGCCTTCGAGGAATCCTGCTTCTTGGTAGAAACCGTTGCGGTCCGTCGTGGCACTGAAGATGTACGTGGAGTCGGGGAGGGCCACGCAACGGATGGACACGCCGGGAAGGGGCATGCCTTGGGTGCCTTCGTCCTTGCCGTACACATGTCCCCGCAGGCTCACCGTCAGGTCGCTGTATGTGTTTTGTGCCTTGGCGGGCAGGAGGGCCGCCAAGGTACAAAACAGTGACAACAGGAGGTGGATTTTAGGATGATGGTTCAACATTATGGCTGAATGGTGGTTAAATATGCGGATAAAATACGATTTGATAGTTGGTGATTTTTATGTTTTTCAGGTGTTGTTCCAACTTTTCGCTCATTTTTTTCATCGTGTCGTGATGTTTCTTTTAGGAGCCTGTGTCTTATTTTGAGTACATTGACGTGTCTTCAGCGGCATAGGTTGCCACCTGGGCCTCATGTGTTCCGGCAGCCATGCTTTTGTGGCCGTAGAGGCCGGATGCGATCAGCATCGTGCATAAAAGAATCGTTTTTTTCATGAGAGTTTAGTTTTATAAGTTGATGATTCGAATACAAAATTAATTAATATTTTTAAAAACAAAAAATATTTAAGTGTCTTTTTTCTTGATTCAAGTAGTGGGTCGCGTGAAGGGGGCATCCGTTGCGGGGCGAAAAGCCCATGCTCTCAGGCGCACGCCAAAACGGGGCAGCAGGAAATGAGTGGAAATCGTCTGAAAGTTTGCAGTGCTGAAGCATCATGACGTTTCTATGGCCTCGCGGGGGAAAATACCGCGTGGCGGAATCGCATGAAATCGCGCTCAAGAGGGACGAAAAATTCTCTCAAGTGATTCACATTTTTTTCGCTTGAGAAAAAAATGTGAATCACTTGAGGAAAATCCGGCTCTTCCAAGGTCTTTCTTATTCCCTTTATTATGAACGTGATAAGGACTCCTTTCCGGATAGTATGATATAGATCGGGGAATGGAGTTTACGGATGGGGAGAGGAAAGCGGCGAAGGCAAGGCCGTGTGGAACCCGGTGGGGCTGCAGCTTTCCCACGGCGGGGAAATCCGGCCGGAGGGTGCGAAGGCCTGCCATGCGCAGGGAAAATGGACAGGGGGACGTTTCCCTTTGATGAGGAAACGTAAAAACAGTTCCCCGCTATACTTCTACTGCCCCATCCGGGGTGGACGGCCAATGTCATGCGGCTTGCCGTCTTCTGTCCGGGGCACAAAAGGCGGCTTCTACGGCCTCCGGAGTCCAAATTTGTTTCGCGGGGATGTCTGTTTCGCCCTCTTTGCGGGCGGCGGGAGTCCTTGGCGTGGTCGTGCCGGGAGGTCACAAGCAGCCTTGCGCCTCGTTGTTTCGCGGAATCTCGATGACTTCCAGGTCTTTAAATTCCTTTCCGTCCACCGTGAAGCGCACGAGGGTGCGCACCCGGTGCCACCCCATCAGCCCTGCGGCTCCGGGGTTGATGTGCAACAGGCCGAGCTTCGGGTCGAACTGCACTTTGAGGATGTGCGAGTGGCCGCAGACGAAGAGCCGCGGCGGGCGTTCGTAGAGCTGGCGGCGGATGGCGGGGGCATAATGGCCGGGATAGCCGCCGATGTGCGTCATGAGCACGTCGGCTTCCTCGCACCGCCAGCGCAGTTTCTCGCCGAACATCAGGCGCAGGTCGCCCCCGTCGCAGTTGCCGCATACGGCCCGCAGGGGGCGGAAGCCGGCCAGCCGCCGGGCCACTTCGGTGGAGCCGATGTCGCCCGCGTGCCAGATTTCGTCGCATTCGGCGAAGTATTCCTCATATTTTGCATCCCAAAAACCGTGTGTGTCCGACAGCAGCCCGATGCGTCTCATATTTTCAGTTTCTGTGAGATGAAGTCCTCGATGATGTCCGTCGTGGCGTCGATGCCGAGGGCGGAAGAGTTGATGCAGAAGTCGTAGGACGAGGCCGCGCCCCAGGTCTTGGCACTATAATAATTATAGTAGCTGGCTCGTTTTTCGTCGCCTTCGACGCACTGCTTCTCAGCCTCTTTTTCCGAGATGCCCATCAGTTCGCTCACCCGTTTCACGCGGTCGGCCATGTCGGCCGTGATGAAGATGTCCACCTTGTCGGGGAAGTCGCGCAGGATGTAGTCGGCGCAACGGCCCACGAACACGCAGGAGTGCTCCTGGGCGGCTTTGCGTATGGCGTCGCTTTGGAACTTGAAGAGCGACTCGTCGCTTAACTGGTTGGCATAAGGGTTGCTGCTGCCAAACAGCGGGGCGAAGGGGCTGAAGAGCAGTTTCAGGAATCCTTTGTGCTCATCGTTCCGTTCGAAGAATCGTTTGTCGAACCCGCTTTCCTTGGCGGCCAGGTCCAGCAGTTCCTTGTCGTAGAACTTGATGTCGAAATCTTTCGCGATGCGGTTGCCGATGATGCGCCCGCCGCTGCCCAGCTGGCGGCCCACGTTGATGATGACATGTTTTCTCATGGTGCTATGCGTTTAGTTTCTGAAATTTCCGATATTCCGGGATGAGCATGCCGGCGGCCACGAAGCAGGCGATGGCGTCGGCACAGGGCATGGCCAGCCACACCCCCTTCACCCCCATGTATTGGGGCAGGATGATGAGCATCGGGATGAGGAACAGGAGCTGCCGCGTGAGCGACAGGAAAATGCTCTTGTTGGCCTTGCCGATGCTTTGGAAAAAGTTGGTCGTGACCATTTGCATGCCGATCAGCGGGTAGAACATCACGACGATGCGCATGCCCTTGACGGCGATGTCGATGAGCTCTTCATCCGTGGTGAAAGCCCTCACGCACAGTTCCGGAATCAGTTCTCCCACGAGGAATCCCGACGTGGTGACCAGCGTGGCCCACCACATGGTCTGGCGCAGGACCTTCAGCACGCGGTCGTAGCGTTGTGCGCCGTAGTTGTAGCCCGCGATGGGCTGCATGCCCTGGTTGATGCCGATGACGATCATGATGAAGAGGAAGGCCAGGCGGTTGACGATGCCGTATGCGCCGATGGCCAGGTCGCCCCCGTAGTGCCCCAGCCCGCGGTTGATGAGGATGACGATGATGCAGGCGCAGCTGTTCATCAGGAAGGGCGACATGCCGATGCCCAGCGTGCCCTTCACGATTTTGCTTTTCAGCTTGTAGGTGCCCCGCTTGAAGTGGATCAGTTCGCCGGGCTTGCTGAACACGTGCAGTTGCCAGAGCAGGGAGATGATCTGTGCCAGGATGGTGGCGGTGGCCGATCCCCGGATGCCCATGTCCAGCCCGTAGATGAAAATCGGGTTGAGGATGGTGTTGACCACCACGGCCAGGATCGTGGCGTTCATCGACAGGCGCGGGTGCCCGGCCGAGCGGAGCACGGAATTGAGCGTCAGGTAACTGTGGGTGATGATGTTGCCCAGCAAGATGATTTCCATGTATTCGCGTGCATAAGGGAGGGTGGCTTCGCTGGCTCCGAAAAAGTAGAGGATGGGGTCGAGGAAGATGAGCGAGACCACGGTGAAAGCCAGGCCGAGGATGAGGGTCAGGCTGATGACGTTGCCGAAGATCTGCTGCGCGGACTCGTAGTCTTTCTGTCCCAGTTTCACGGAAATCAGGGTGGAGGCGCCCACGCCCACCATGGCGCCGAAAGCGGCGGAAAGGTTCATGAAGGGAAACGTGAGGGCCAGGCCGGAAATGGCTAATGCGCCCACGCCGTGTCCGATGAAGATGCTGTCCACCATGTTGTAAAGCGATGAGGCCGTCATGGCGATGATAGCCGGGACGGCATACTGCCCGAGGAGTTTGTTGATCGGAAGGATGCCTAAATCCAGGGGCGAATTGGAGTGTGCCATATTCTATTTTGTTTTATGTAAGCAAAGTTAATAAAAACGTCCTAATTCCGTGTGTTTTTTATACTATTTTTTCACGCCGGAAGGCTTATTGCGGATTCTTTTTATTACCTTTGCTCCCGCATGTGAAACGTGCAGGCCGCCATGGCGGCGGAAGCTGGCATAGAAAGTATCGTTCTTAAATCAAAAGTATATTATGAGCAATCAGTTAGAGAGAATCAAGGAATTGGTGGAACTCCGTGCCAAGGCACGCATGGGAGGGGGCGAGAAAGCCATTGAGAAACAGCACGCCCGCGGCAAATACACCGCCCGGGAACGCATCGACATGTTGCTGGACGAAGGCAGTTTCGAGGAGATGGACATGTTCAAGCTCCACCGTTGCACCAACTTCGG
>CALUNJ010000025.1 GCA_944321975.1 uncultured Paraprevotella sp. | reverse complement strand
GACGGCGGCGAAGCCATGTTCCTGAAAACGGACGTGATGGATGTTTCCGTGGTGGAAGGCAACCTGAAGGACATCCTGGCTGCATACGGCAAGGTGGATGCCCTGCTCAACGCGGCAGGCGGCAACATGCCGGGCGCCACCATCGCGCCCACGGGGACATTCTTCGACTTGAAAGTGGAAGAGTTCGAGCGCGTGTTGAACGTGAACCTGACGGGCACGGTCATCCCCACGCAGGTGTTCCTCCGCCCGATGGTAGAAGCTGGAAAAGGTGCGATTGTCAACTTCAGTTCCATGGCGGCTTTCCGTCCCATGACCCGCGTGTGCGGCTATGCGGCGGCCAAGGCCGGCATTTCCAACTTCACGGCTTTCCTGGCCAACGAGGTGGCCACGAAGTTCACGTCGAACATCCGCGTCAACGCCATCGCGCCGGGTTTCTTCCTGACCAACCAGAACCGTGCGCTGCTCACCAATCCCGACGGGTCGCTCACCCAGCGCGGCGAGGATGTCATCCGGCAGACGCCGTTCAAGCGTTTCGGGCGTCCGGAAGAATTGTGCGGCACGATCCACTATCTCATCAGCGATGCTTCGGCTTTTGTCACCGGCACGGTGGCCGTGGTGGACGGCGGTTTCAACGCCTTTGCCATGTAATAGCACAGTCAAAAGAGACCCGCTCCGGATAACACAGGGCGGGTCTTTTTTTTTAACTTCGTGTTGCCATGCGGCAGGAAACGCTTTGCGGCAGAAGTATGTCCCGCTTTTTTTTACTTAACTAATGCATTTTATAACTTATAACGACAAAACATGATGAAATCTTTTTTGATTGCGATGGGCATGGTGGCGATGCCTTTTTCCGGCAGGACTTTGACATTGAACTCACGTTGAAGTGCAACACGTGGGGCACGGAGCAGGTGTTCCTGTGCAAGGAAGGCCGCAGGGGCGAGATGTTTGCCGACTTGTCCGTGGGCTTCGACCCCATGTGGCAGAAGATATTCGTGGAGGTGAAGCAGGAAGACGGGGAATTGCTGCGGATTGCCGCAGGCGACAAGGTGGCCATGGGGCAGTGGTATCAGGTGAAAGTGCAGGCCGCCTATGATGAAAAGCGGAACACGACGGAGTTGACACTGTCGGTGAAAGGGAAAGACCATGCCGTGGCGGAGAACAAGGTCAGCTACAAGGGACCGGCATTGGTTTATAACGTGACACCGTGGACCATCGGGCGCGGTTTCCCCGGCGGATTCCCCAATTCGCTCCAAGTGCGCGACGGCGATCTTAAGGGAGTGAAGATTTCGGGCAGCGGGTTTGCCCACCGCCAAGGGCAGAACCCGCTGTTCACGGATTGCTTCACGGCCGACCCCGCCTGCACTGTGGTGGGCGACACGATTTATGCCTATGTGGGCGAGGACAAGGCTTCCCCGAGCGGATGGTTCTCCATGCCCCATTGGTTGTGCTACTCCTCGACGGACATGGTGAACTGGAAGGCGCACGGCCCTGTGCTGAAAGCCGCCGACTTCCCGAACGCGAGTCCCGGAGGCGCATGGGCCGCGCAGGTGGTGAAGAACGGAGGCAAGTATTATTTCTATGTGACGCTCGACGTGAAGGGCACCGGCAAGCACATGATTGACGTGGCGGTGGGCGATTCTCCCCTCGGCCCGTTCAAACCGGCCCGCAAAGACGGCACTCCTTTGATAACTGATGACATGACAGTGGACTCCCACCGTGCGAATGCAGATATAGACCCGACTGTCCTTATTGACGACGACGGCACCCCTTGGATGGCATGGGGCAACGGCGACTGCTATATGGTGCGCCTGAAAAAGAACATGATTGAACTGGACGGCGAAATCCGCAAGGTGCCTCTGCGCAACTATTCGGAAGGGCCTTGGCTTTTCAAGCGCAAAGGCTTGTATTATAACGTGTATGCCGCAGACGCACCGGGAGTTCAGCCGGAACAGATTGCCTATTCCACCGCGCCGTCCATCGAAGGGCCTTGGACATACGGCGGATTGCTTACCGGCCCGGCGAAGTTCGGCTTCACGATACACCCCTCGGTCAATGAGTTCAAGGGCAAGTGGTACTTCTTTTACCATGACGGTTCGTACATGCTGGACGGGAAACCGGGTGGCGACTGTCGCCGCCATGTCTGCGTGGAATACCTGAAGTTCAACAAGGATGGAAGCATCCAGCCCATTACGTTGACCGAAAAGGGCATTGCCAAATAGGTGGCTCGGACGTTTTCCCGGTGCTTTTCCAATCTTTGGTTCTGGTACCGGGGGATAGGGGACGTAGGGCTGAAAGTCCACCCGCCTGGTGGACTTTCAGCCCTACGTCTCCCCATTCGTGCCCATCCGAGTTGCGCCGTGTTTCAGTTGAAGGGCAGTATTCCGGCTGGGGCATTCGAGCCTTCCGCCCGGTGAAAAAAAGTGCGGTGGGAAATCCCCCTGGCTGGGGCGGTCGGTCTGCCGCGGGGTCGGCGCGGCGGCTCAACGCCGGATAAGGATGTCGCCCAGATGGTATTCGTCCATGAAGCGGCTGCGGTCCACGGGGCCTTCGATGCCGGCGATGCGCCCGTTGGCCGTGAATTGCCACATGACGAATTTGATGTCGTCTGTCAGTTCCGGTTCTTCTTCATGATAGCGGGCTATCATGTATTTGTAGTCCGTGTATTTCCCTGCCAGGTATTTGTTGTAGAAGTTGCTCGAGGTGTAGATGATGGGGCGTATGCCGTAGTGCGCCTCTACCATGTGGAGAAACTCTGTGAGCCGTTTGCGGAAGCGGTCTATGCTGCCGCGCCCGCAGTTTTCCACGTCGATGATGGGGATAAGGTCTTGTTCTTCGAGTTTCACTACTCCGGTGAAATTGTTGAACTGGGTTTCCGGATCCACTGTCGGGCTGAAGAAGTGGTAGCAGCCCACTTTCAGTCCAGCCTTCCGGGCTTCCTCAAGGTTGTAGTGGTAGGTCACGTCCACCAGCGATGCGCCTTCCGTGGCTTTCAGGTAGACGTAGTTCACATTCTCATCCGTTTTCACGGTTTGCCAGTCTATTTTTCCCTGATAGCGCGACACGTCGATGCCATAGCGTTGTTCGCCGGAACTGACATGGTGCCGGTGGGCTTCCTCCACGGGATCCACTATTGCGTGCGGGAGGCTTGGGGTCGCCATCAGGTCGGGCTCCATCATGGCCAGCGTGATGGTTTCCTTTTCCTTCTTTTTGTTCTTTTTTCGGGCTTGGGCCGGGCAGGCCATCAGCATGCACAATATAAGGATGGGAAGAGTGGCGAAATTTCTCATGGATAAAATTTGTTGTGCTGCAAAAATACATATTTTGTGGAGTATTTGCAAAAAAAAGCACGGGCAACAAATGATGATTTCCTGCCATCCAGATGCGGTTTTGCTTTCTTTAACATCCTGGCAGCTCGTGGGAGCGTCCGATGAAGCCTTGTGGTGGCCCGCCTCTTTTTTCGGGTAGGGGCGTGCTGTGGCTGCCTGCGAGGGCCGGTTGTGTTTTTTGAGGTAAGTTTCTTCTTTCCTCGGGCTATTTTTCCCCGGCGCGCTTCTGTCATTTGGGGGATTGGGAAGCGCATTGGGATTGGGGGCGGGGGGAATGTCTTTCAATCGCTTGAGAAAAAAATGTGAATCTCAAGAGAAAAAAATGTGAATCGCTTGAGAAAAATCCAGGTCGTTCTTGTCGTTCTTATGTTGTTGATAATGAATAAATCAGCCATCTCCATCCGGACGTGTCAGGGCACGCCTTGTTCTCCTGCTGCCGGCAAGGACGGATGAAGGTTGCCCTCCTGTCTGCGGGCAACCTTCATTCCTTTAGTGCTTGATTTCAATTTCTTCCTTCATGTCTATTTCTTGACCGTGTTTGTCGTAGAATTCATATTGCAGGAAACCGAGTTTCTGGCTTGGGATGATTTTGATGCCGAACCCGTATTTCATCTGCCATTTCCTTTTCAGCGAAACCAACCCTTGGTTGATGTAGGCCGCCACGTAGGGATGCACGTGGAGGGTAAAGTTCTTGATGCTGAGCTTGTGGGCCATCGTGCTGATTTTGCTTTCCAATACGTCGGTGAACAGGAAACTCGATTTGATGGTTCCTTTCCCGAAACAGGTGGGGCAGACTTCGTCCACGGTGACATCCATCACGGGGCGCACCCGTTGCCGCGTGATTTGCATGAGGCCGAATTTGCTCAGCGGGAGGATGTTATGGCGTGCGCGGTCTTTTTTCATGTTTTCGCACATGCGCTCATAGAGTTTCTGCCGGTCTTCGGCCAGGTTCATGTCGATAAAGTCTACGACGATGATGCCTCCCATGTCGCGCAGCCTCAGTTGGCGCGCCAGTTCGTCGGCGGCACCGAGATTGACATCCAATGCGTTGGCCTCTTGCCCGTCTTTGGATTTGGACCGGTTCCCGCTGTTGACGTCCACGACGTGTAGCGCTTCCGTGTGTTCGATGATCAAGTAAGCCCCATGTTTGTAGGACACGGTTTTCCCAAATGAAGATTTGATTTGTTTGGTGACATCAAAGTTGTCAAAGATGGGAAGTTTTCCGGTGTATTGCTTCACGATGCCCGCACTTTCCGGGGCGATCAGCGTCACGTAATTCTTCACTTCGTTGAAAATGTCCACATTGTTGATGTAAATGTTTTCATACGACGGGTTGAACAAGTCCCTGAGCATGGCCACCGTCCGGCTGGTCTCTTCATAGGCGAGTTCCGGCAGTTTGGTGGCTTTTTGGGCCTTGGTAAAGGTTTCTTCGCATCTTTTGAGCAACACTTTTAGTTCCGTGTCCAGCTCGGCCACACGTTTTCCTTCGGCCACAGTCCTCACGATGACTCCAAAGTTTTTCGGCTTGATGCTTTGGATGAGCTGTTTCAGTCGCGCCCGTTCTTCGCTGGATTTGATTTTTGAAGAAACTGACACCTTTTCTTGAAAGGGCATCAGGACGAGGAAACGTCCTGGGAAGGACAATTCGCACGTGAGCCTCGGCCCCTTGGTGGAGATGGGTTCTTTCACGATCTGCACCAGGATTTCCTGGCCGGGCTGGAGTGTGTTCTGCACGCTTCCGCCTTTTTCCAGATCCGGTTGTATGCTGGCTTTCGAGATGGGGAAAAGTTTCTTTTTGTCGCTGATTACCTGCTTGAGGTATTTTTGGTAAGTGTTGAATTTCGGTCCAAGATCAAGGTAGTGCAAGAAGGCGTCGCGTTCATAGCCTACATTCACAAAGCAGGCGTTCAGGCCTGGCATGAGTTTTCTCACTTTGGCCAGGTATATGTTGCCCACCACGAAAGAGGCCGACCGGCCTTCTTTCTGGAATTCCACCAGCCGTTTGTCTTCCAACAGGGCGATGGAGATTTCTTTGGGTTGAACATCTACTATAACTTCGCTTGTCATTTTCTTGTTTTTACTGATTGATTCTTGATAGCCTTTTATACAAAGAACAAACTTGGCGGAGCCTCTGAGCGCTCCTCGCAAGTTTGTTCCTTATCTTTCCTACAGACAAGCGTCGGCTACTTGCTCTTATGTCTGTTTTTTCTCAGTCTTTTTTTACGCTTGTGTGTAGCCATCTTGTGTCTTTTTTTCTTTTTTCCGCTTGGCATAATTTTTAAGTTTTATGAGTTAATAAATCTATTTCCTATCCTCGTTGAGGGGATTCGTCAGTTTCCTTATTTTTTGATGGCATCTACAAACACCTTGGCCGGCTTGAAAGCCGGAATGTTGTGTTCGTCGATGATGATGGTTGTGTTTTTGGATATATTCCTCGCCGTTTTCTTGGCTCTTTTCTTGAGGATGAAACTTCCAAAACCGCGGAGATACACGTTTTCCTCCTTTTCAATCAGAGATTCTTTTACGGCTTCCATAAATGCCTCGACGGCTGTCAGTGCGGTGGCTTTGTCGATGCCGGTCTTTTTGGAAATCTCATTTACAATCTGTGCTTTTGTCATTGTTCTGTAAAAATTATTGTTTGTAATCGCTTAACTCTTAATTTTTTGGCATGCAAATATATAGCTTTTTGCCAAGGAAAGAAAGCATATCCATAAAAAAAACGTGTTCCTTTGCGTTTTTTCGCCTTAAAAACAGCTATTTTTGTACCGCTTATCTGATTTTTGCATGATGGAAGAATCTTCATTTGCGCGGAAGTTGTTGGTTTGGTATCAAGAAAACCGCAGGATTTTGCCGTGGAGGGGCACACGCGACCCTTACCGGATTTGGATTTCGGAGATTATTCTCCAGCAGACCCGTGTCAGCCAAGGCTATGACTATTATCTCCGTTTTATGGAACGTTTTCCCGACGTGCATGCGTTGGCTTCCGCTTCGGAGGACGAAGTGTTGAGGTGTTGGCAGGGGTTGGGATATTATTCGCGGGCCAGGAACCTTCACCATGCGGCCAGGCAAATCGTGGAGGCCGGGGGATTTCCCGGGGAGTATGCCGCAATCCGCGATTTGAAGGGGGTGGGCGATTATACGGCCGCCGCGATAGCTTCGTTTGCCTACGGGTTGCCTTATGCCGTGGTGGACGGGAACGTTTACCGGGTGCTTTCCCGCTATTTCGGCATCGAGACACCCATCGACACCGGCGAAGGGAAAAAGTATTTTTCAGCATTGGCCCAGGAATTGTTGCCCGAAGGTGGGTGCGGCGCGGACTACAACCAGGCTATCATGGATTTCGGTGCGATGCAGTGTGTGCCGAAAAGCCCGGATTGCCCGGTTTGCCCGTTGGCGGAAAGCTGTGTCGCAGCCGGACAAGGACGGGTGGCGGACTTTCCGGTGAAATCCCGCAAGTTGAATTTGTCCGTACGTTTCTTACATTATTTTTATGTGCAGGCGGGCGGTGAGATTGCTCTTTTCAGAAGAGAGGATGATGACATTTGGAAAGGGCTGTATGAACCCATGCTGGTGGAAACTCAGGAAAGGCAGGGACCGGAGGACTTGTTCGTGCCGGGCAGGGTACCAGCTTTTGTCTTGTCGGAGAACACGGTCCGGACCCGGCTGTGTGGCGAAACCCGGCACCAGCTCACCCATCGCACGTTAGTGGCCGATTTGTATAAGCTGGATTTGCCGGTAAAACCTTCTGATGTGGATTTCGGCCGGCATGCGGTCTGGGTCAAACCTTGTGAGGCCGGGCGGTTTGCCTTGCCGCGCTTGATTGCGGTGTGGTTTGAGCGTTTCGGGCTGTCAGGCAAGGCGGGAGCATAGGAAAAAAATGCCGGCAGGCTTGGAACAATATGTTTTATTTATTAACTTTGAAGGCGAATAGGAAATGAAAAGATTATGTCGTTGAACAAGGTGATGCTGATTGGCAATGTGGGGAGGGATCCCGATGTGCGTTATTTGGACAACGGGGTGGCGGTGGCCACTTTCCCTTTGGCCACGAGTGAGCGGGGCTACCGTTTGCAGAATGGCACGGAAGTGCCCGAGCGAACAGAGTGGCATAATGTCGTGTTGTGGAGAGGATTGGCAGAAACTGCGGAAAAATACGTCCACAAAGGCGACAAGCTTTATATTGAAGGGAAAATACGCTCCCGCTCTTATGATGACCAGAACGGCGTGAAGCGTTATGTGACGGAGGTGTTTGCCGACAATATGGAAATGCTCACGGCGGCTTCGCGCAGCGGGGCGCAGGCGGCGCAAGCCGGGGAGCCTTCCCCGGCCGCCCAGAAACAAGCTATAAACGGGAAAGGAGATTTGCCGTTTTAATGTGTAACTAAATTGTTGGATTTTGGATTCAGATTCGTTTTTATCAATTGCAGATGTTTTTAGTCGTGCGGAGATTGTCCAGCCAGACGCGCCGGCCCTTGTGGCGTTAGTCCTGGCGTTGTTGTTTTTGATGTGCTCCGCTTTGGTTTCAGCCTCCGAGAACGCCTTCTTTTCCCTCACGCCGGCGGATTTGGGCCTGGTTGAAAGCCGTAAGCGGGCTTCGGATGGAAAAATCCTTTTGCTGAAGGAAGATTCGGAACGCTTGCTGTACACTATGCTTATTTCCAACAACCTGATGAATGTGGCTGTCATCGTTTTGTTGAACTACTTTTTTTTGAGGACCGTGACATGGGGGGCGGGAAACCATTGGGCGGTGTGTCTTTTCCAGACGGTGTTGCTTGTGCTCCTTTTGCTGTTGTTGGGAGAAGTCGTGCCCAAAATCTGTTCCTCCCGGCATGCTTTGGCCGTGTGCCGGTTCATGGCTTCGCCGATAATGGTCATGCAAAAAGTGTTTTGGCCTTTGTCGTCCTTGTTCGTGCGGTCGAAGCATTTGGCCACCAAAGTGGTGCAGAAGGAGAAACATTCCATTTCGGTGGATGAGCTTGAGCAGGCGCTGGAACTGACGGACAAAAGGGACATTGCGGAAGAGCAAAACATGCTGGAAGGCATCATCCGTTTTGGAGGCGAAATGGCTAAGGAAATCATGACGCCAAGGATGGACATCGTGGATCTCGACATGCGGGCCTCTTATCCCGAAGTGCTCCGCTGCATCGTGGAAAGCAACTATTCCCGCATACCCGTATATGCCGGTTCCAGGGACAATATCAAGGGCGTCCTGTATATCAAGGATTTGTTGCCTCACTTGAACAAGCCTGCCAATTTCCGTTGGCAATCGCTCATCCGCCCTCCTTATTTTGTGCCGGAAACCAAAATGATAGACGATCTGTTGAGGGACTTTCAGACCAACAAGGTGCATATTGCCATCGTGGTCGATGAGTTTGGCGGCACTTCGGGCATTGTGACGATGGAAGATATTATAGAGGAAATCGTGGGCGAGATCAATGACGAATATGACGAAGACGAACGCCAGTATGCCCAAATCGGAGATAACGTGTATGTTTTTGAAGGAAAAGTGTTGTTGACCGACTTCTTGAAAATCATGCAGGTCGCCGATGACACTTTCGACGAAGTGGAAGGCGAGGCTGACACCTTGGCCGGGCTGCTGTTGGAAATCAAAGGGGAATTTCCGGCGTTGCACGAAGTGATTCGTTTCAAAGATTACGAATTCGAAGTCTTGGAAATGGATGACCGCCGGATTTTGAAAGTAAAAGTCAGCGTAGTTCCGCCTTCCGGGGGTGAAGAAAGAGAGGGGGAATGAGAGTCTTATGCCGTTTTACCGTAGAATAGAAAGCGATAAGGGTTGGGGCGGGATTTGGCGGATTACCGAATCGGTAGAGGAACTGTGTGGCATGCTTCCCCGGGGGGAGATTTACCGGATCCACGCTTACCGCCGTTTTATGGCCGAACGGCGCCGGTTGGAATATGTGTCTGTGCGCATACTTGTCTATACATTGTTGGGCGAAGACAAACCTATTTGTTATTTGCCTTCGGGGCATCCTTATTTCCCGGACGGGAGTCTCCGGATTTCTATCTCCCACACCTCTGGTTACGCCTCGGTCTTGTTTTCAAAAGATTATGAGACGGGAGTGGACATAGAGGCCTTCTCGGAAAGGATATTGCAATTGAAAGAGCGGTTGATAGGGCCGGAAGAACGGGCGGAAAGCGTGTATGACGTTTTGCTTCATTGGTCTGCCAAGGAAACGGTGTTCAAAATATTGGATCAGGAAGGCATTGATTTTCGTAAGAATCTTACCGTGTCGGGATTGGATTGTCCTGCCGGCAGAAACTGCTCCAATGCCGTCGGCGACTTTTCGTTGGCTTATCATTTGGCGGACGGAAAGACGGGAGTGTTTCCGGTTCATTATGAAACCACTTCGGATTTTGTGTTGACTTATGCTTTCAGGAAGTTGTAGCCTTCCTTGCCGGTAGCCTTGTCCCTTTGTTATTGGTGTCCGATAAAACTTTAATTTTTTTTAAAAAATGAACTGTTCCCATTTGGCAGATTCAGCGTTTTTTTGCATTAACGATTTGATTTTATAAAAATTCTCAGATTTTTGCAACGTAATCCGGCTTTTTTTGCTAACTTTGTGCGTTTAATATGGAGTAGTAGAATGAGACAGTTAAAGATTACCAAAAGCATCACCAATCGCGAAAGTGCCTCTCTCGACAAATACTTGCAGGAAATCGGCCGTGAAGACCTGATTTCCGTGGAAGAAGAAGTGGAATTGGCACAGCGCATTCGGAAAGGTGATCGTGTAGCACTCGAAAAACTGACACGTGCCAATCTGCGCTTCGTCGTGTCGGTGGCCAAACAGTATCAAAACCAAGGGCTGAGCCTTCCCGACTTAATCAATGAGGGCAACCTGGGGCTGATCAAGGCTGCCGAAAAATTTGACGAGACGCGGGGCTTCAAGTTCATCAGTTATGCCGTGTGGTGGATTCGTCAGTCCATTCTGCAAGCCTTGGCAGAGCAAAGCCGCATTGTCCGTTTACCATTGAACCAGGTGGGTTCGCTGAACAAGATCAGCAAGGCGTTCAGCAAGTTTGAGCAGGAGAATGAGCGGCGGCCAAGCCCGGAGGAACTTGCCGACGAGCTGGAAATTCCGGTAGACAAGATTTCAGACACATTGAAGGTCAGCGGGCGCCATATTTCGGTCGACGCGCCTTTTGTGGAAGGTGAAGACAACAGCCTGCTGGACGTGCTGGTGAACGATGATTCGCCCATGGCCGACCGCACATTGGTGAACGAGTCCTTGTCGCGGGAGATAGACCGGGCGCTTTCCACGTTGTCTGAACGCGAAAAGGAAATCATCCAAATGTTCTTCGGCATCAACCATCAGGAGATGACGCTCGAAGAAATCGGGGACAAATTCAACCTCACCCGTGAGCGGGTGCGCCAGATCAAGGAGAAGGCAATCCGGCGTTTGCGCCAAAATGCCAAAAGCAAGTTGCTGAAATCCTATCTGGGATAAGAAAGTCCGGGGAAACAGAGAGGGGCGCGTCTTTCCAGACGCGCCCCTCTCTGTTTCCCCGGACTCATGGGGCCGGGATTCCCTTTAGTTGTTGAGGGATTGGATTTCCCATTCTGTGAATGAGTTGCTCTCCTTGTTGTATGTGGCAGAGAAAATCCTGTTCATGGAGTTCTCTGAGAAATAGTCTTTGACCTTGCTACCCGGAATACTTAATTCATTGCCGTTGCTGCTGTGCCCCTTGTAGGTATTGACAGGAGCCGAAAGCCGCCAATAATAGGAATAACCGCATCCTAAATGATAGAGCACGCTGTCCACGATCAATTCGTCGAAATTCTGCTTGGGACTGGTGGCATAAGAGAAGCCTATCTGTTGTGACGCTGTCGGTTCAAACGTATATTCCCATTCGGTTTGTTTCAAAGTGTCGGTTTCCTGTGCGCCGGACTTGTTCCAATAAGTCACCACGACATCGGCCAGGGCCAACACATCGTCGGCAATCGTCAGGCCATATTCCACGGTGGGTTTTGCTGTCGTCGTGCTGGGCGGATTGCCATTCCCTTCTTCGTCATCGTCGCTGCACGACATGAACGCGGGAGCACATGCCATCAATGCAGCCATTGAGAAAAATCGTACATTCATTTTTGTCTCCTTTTTAAATAAAAAAAATATAAATCGGTGCAAATGTACTTGATTTTTTACTTTCGTGCAAATAAAAGCAGAGTCTTTTCCAGGATTGTCCTGAAAATGTAACGGGGGAACGGGAAAATGCCGCACCCTCCGCGCCGGATTCCTCTGGCATGGGAGGGGGGGTAGCCCCATCGGAACCCATGCGCCCTTGCCCGCGTCACACACCTTTTCCCTTCCACAGCCCCAGCCTAAATTGTCCTATGTTGAAGGGAAAACTTATCCTGTTAACTATCAGTGAAGTAAACGTGTCTTGAGACACGTGGGTTTCTCTCAAGCGATTAACTTTTTTTTCTCAAGCGATTCATCGATTTTTCTCAAGCGAAAAGTTTTCGTTCCTCTTGAGGGCGAATTTGTCCTATTCCGCCACGCCCGCCTTCTCTCCTTCGCGGGGCAGTAGGAACGTCTTCTGCTCCAGTGCCGAAGACTTTTGGATTGTCCCTGTCAAATTCCCATGGCACCCGGAAAACCGCCTCGGCCAGCAGCCGGTGTGGCTTCCTAACCGCTCTGTACGCTCATAGAAAAAGGCTCTCTCACGAGAGCCTGATCCCCAATTTAAATCCAAAACGATATAAAGAAATTGTATGAAAAGTGGTTATTATGATGCTTTTCCGGCACATGTGGTGCGCTTGCAGAAACGTTCACACTGCATGCAGATGTCATAACCCAGCAAGGCGCCGAGGATGAAGTCTTCTTCCGGGCTAAGTTCCTGCAGGGGGCGGGTGATCATCCGGCGCACCACTTCGATGCATTCGCTACGCCCGAAAAAAATGTTGGTGCGCCCGTTGCCCACTTCCTGAAGTTCGTAGGCTATGCCTTCGTTGCCCAATCGCCTGACCGCTTCATCGGCATAGCGGTTGTTCACCGTGAAGAGCACCATTCGCCTCACTCCCTTTTTATATTCGTAAATATGGTTGGCAAAGACCCTCATCACCGGGTTCCCGCCCGAAGCTTGGATGTTTGCGATTGTTTCCATTGTTCTCGTCTCTTTTTTCTGGGACAAAATTAAGCGAATTTCTTTGGCCGTGCAATCGCTAAAATCCATGAATTCTTCAAGGCTTGTCCGGCGGGGGGTACTCGTTTTCAAGTACGTTTCATGCGGTTTCTTCCAAGATTTGCTTAGCCCAGTTTGCAATCCGTTCCTCGCTCTTGTCGCTTTCGTTCACGTCGTCCAGTGCCAGCCCGATGAAACGGCCGTCCTCGACGGCCGTGGATCCCGTGAAGTCATATCCCTCGGCGGGCACACTGCCGACAAACGTGCATCCCGACCCGGAAAGGGCATCGCGCAAGTGGGTCATGGCTTCACAAAACGTGTCCCCATAGGATTCCGCGTCGCCGCAGGCGAAGAGAGCCGCTTGCTTGCCTTTCAGGTCGGCTTGTTTCAACATTTCCACGCCGTCGTACCAATCGTCTTGCAGGTCGCCGCACCCCCAGGTGGACGAACCGAGAATCAGCACGTCGCAGCTTTCCAAGTCTTCTTTCGTCATTTCGGCCACGTTGTGTACATGTTCTTTCCCGATGCCCAATGCACGGGCAATCATCGAAGCCAAGGCCTCGCAGGTCCCGGTGGTGGAACCATAATAGATCGTCATTTTTTTCATTGTCCTTTGCAGTTTGTCTGTGTAAATCTGTTCAGTTTCTTTTGCCGTTTACCGACACTGCAAAGGTAAGGCAAGGAAAGGGAACCTGCAATCGCCGTTTTGGGTGATTTTCAGGGTTCCCTTTCTCATCAATAACCATTACTCCGATAGGAGCGTGTTTTTTTAGAGCTTGATTTTAAGTATTTTCCCACCATATGCGGGTATGTCGCTCAAAATCGCCTGCGTGGAATTGAATGCCACGCACTCCTTGTCGCCGCTCAGCAAGTCGCGGGCAATGACCTCTTCCTTTTCTTCGATTCGGAAGAACTCGAAAAGATGGCGCGGCAGGTTTACGGCGGTGTGCAGCGTCGTGTCGCAGAAATTGGCGACGACCAGCAGCAAGTCTTTGTCCTTTCGTCGCACGAATGCGTAGCATCGGTCGGCGTTGAAGAGGCTGGAGCCGGTGTTGGCATACATCAGGTCGTAGAAATCCCCTTCGCGCAAGGCTTTCTCGCGGTTGCACAAATTCAGCACGCAGGCATAATAATTTCTTAGCGTCATTTCTTCCGCCGTGACCTGGCGGCCGCTGAAACGCCCCCTGTCGCGCCAACGCCTGACAGTGTCCATGCTCCAATAGTCGAAAATCGTGGTCCGCCCGTCGCGTCCGCTGAAGCCTTCCGCATCCATGCCGCGTTCCCCCAGTTCTTGTCCGGAATAGACCATGAACGGGTTTTTGCCCATGCAGGCGCTGACCAGCAGAGCTGGTTTCCCCTTTTCCGGGTCGCCGGCGAAAAAGTCCGAGGCCAGCCGCTGTTCGTCGTGGTTTTCCAGGAAATTCAACATGTGGTCCTTGATGTCGTCGATGCCTTGCCAGCATCCGGTGATTTGCTTGGCGGAAGCATGCCCGCAAACGACATTCCGCAGGGTGTCATACAGTCCGACTTTGTCATAAAGGTAATCAAAGCCCCCGTTGTACAGGTAGTTCCGGTATTCGCTGGGATTATAGACTTCGGCAATAAACTGTATGGAAGGGTAGTGGCATTTGACTTGCGGGATGGCCCATTTCCAGAACTCGACCGGAACCATCTCGGCCATGTCGCAACGAAAGGCGTCCACTCCCTTGCCGCCCCAAAAGAGCAGGATGTCGCGCATTTTGAACCATGTGGAAGGAATCGGGTCGAAGAAGGCCGCCCGCCCGTTGCAGTAGTCCACGCCATAGTTGAGTTTCACCGTCTCATACCAGTCGTTCGGGCCTGGAGACGGCGAGAAGTTGTCGTTGCCCGTCGCCCTGGCCGGGCTTTCATAATAGGGAGAAGGGGCATTGCCTTGAAGGTCGAATCCGGGCCGGAACGTGCTGCCGGGAATATAATAAAAGTTGTTCTGGGGGGAAAACGCGCGGGTCGTGTCGTCCTTCTCCCCCAAGTCTTCCACGCCTTGCGGGCGGTGGGCGGCATGGTATTGGCGGGCCACATGGTTGGGGACGAAGTCTATGACGACCTTCAGCCCGGCGTCATGGGTGCGGTAGACCAGGTTCTGGAATTCCTTGTCCCGCTTTTCCGGGTTGAGTGCCAGGTCTGGATCCACGTCATAGTAGTCTTTGATGGCATAAGGGGAACCCGCCTTTCCCTTGACGATAGCGGGATGGTCTGTCGGGATGCCATAGGCGCTGTAGTCGGTCTGTGTGGCATGCTCGATGATCCCCGTATACCAGATGTGGGTGGCTCCGAGCGATTTGATTTCCGCCAATGCCTTTTTGGTGAAATCTGCAAAGTGCCCGCAACCGTTTTCTTCCTTTGTCCCGTTGGGGGTGCATGAGGTATGCTCGTTGCCGAAAAGGCGTGGAAAGACTTGATAGATGATAATTTTGTTTCTCATATACCTGTTCTATTAAGTAAAAATCCCCTCGCCGTGTCAGGGAATCAGGCAAGGGGATGGCTGTTTGCAGTTTTCAGGCTTGTATGCCATGTGCCGTGACGGCTTCATTGCCCTTGGCAATTTTTCCAATCAGTCCTTGCAGCACCTTTCCGGGGCCGCACTCCGTGAAGTCTGTGGCGCCGGCTGCAATCATGTGCTGCACTTCCTGCGTCCAGCGCACGGGAGCCGTCAACTGGGCGATCAGATTGGCCTTGATTTCTGCCGGTTCCGTGTGGGCCTGGGCGTCCACGTTCTGATATACCGCGCATTTAGGCGCGTGGAAATTCGTTTTCTCTATGGCTGCCTGCAATTCGTCCTTGGCCGGTTGCATCAACGGGGAATGGAAAGCTCCTCCGACGGGCAAAACCAAGGCGCGTCTCGCGCCGGCTTCCTTCAGCTTTTCGCACGCGGCTTTCACGGCTTCTATGTTTCCGCTGATCACCAGCTGTCCCGGGCAATTGTAGTTGGCCGGAACCACCACATTCTGGTCCGAATTGATTTCCTCGCACACTTTTTCAATCGTGGCGTCATCCAGGCCGACGATGGCGGCCATCGTGGAAGGCGCGGCCTCGCAGGCTTTCTGCATGGCCATGGCCCGCGCATAGACCAGCCGCAATCCATCCTCGAAATCCAAGGCGCCGGCGGCCACCAAGGCGGAGAACTCGCCCAAGGAATGCCCGGCCACCATGTCGGGCGCAAAAGCCTCGTCCAGGCACAAAGCCGAAATCACAGAATGGAGGAACACGGCCGGTTGGGTGACTTTCGTTTGCTTCAGTTCTTCTTCCGTCCCTTCAAACATGATGTCCGTGATGCGGAATCCCAAGATATTGTTCGCTTTTTCGAATAATTCCTTTGCCAACGGGTTGTTGTCGTACAGGTCTTTGCCCATGCCGACAAATTGGGCGCCTTGGCCCGGAAAAACAAATGCTTTCATGTTATTTGTTGTTTAATTGATATGTAAATCCGTTCTTTTGGTTGCAAAATTACAAAAACTTACTCTATTATCATCTTTTCCGGGGAAAAAAAATGATTCAGCGGGCCATGCCCTTTTCCTATCGTCACGTCTTTGCCCGCCGACAATGCGTTCGTAAGGAATAATTTCCCTTTTTCCACCGCCGTCGGCAAACTTTCCCCCCGGGCAAGATATGAGGCAATGGCCGACGAAAGGGTGCACCCCGTGCCATGGGTGTTCCGCGAGTCAATCTTGCCCGCCCGGTAATAATAGGTGTCTTTCGCCCCCGTGCCGGTGACCAGCACGTCTGTCATGTCGCCTCCCTCCAAGTGGCCGCCTTTGACCAGGACGGACCGGCAGCCGTAGCGAAGGAGGTTCCGCCCGGCCACCGCCATGTCATTCACCTCATGGATCGTAGTCCCTGAAAGGATTTCGGCTTCCGGGATATTGGGTGTCAACAAGGCGCAGCGGGGAATCAGCATCCGTGTCAAGGCAGAACGGGCTTCAGACGAGACCAGAGGATGGCCGCTGCTGGAAACCAACACCGGATCGAACACCACGGGGCTTGGGCAATCCCGCAGGGCGTCGGAAATGGCCGCAATGACGTGCTCGTTCGTCACCATGCCGATCTTCACGGCATCTGGCCGCAGGTCGTCCATGACGGTCGTGATTTGCGCGCCGACCCATCCGGCAGGAACCGGGAGCACGTCTTTCACCCCGCAAGTGTCCTGCACGGTTACGGCGGTGATCACGCTGGCGGCATAACATCCTAATGCGGAAATCGTCTTCATGTCCGCTTGTATGCCGGCTCCTCCGCTACAATCCGAACCGGCGATGCTTAAAACTGTGACATATTTCATCTTGATTGCAAAATTAGGGCTTACGCGGCGGATTGCCAAATAAACTTTCTGGAAAAGCAGACAAAAATAATGGGATCGTTTGCATGAATGTTTGGAAAATAAATCGTAATTTTGTAACTAAACGTTTATTCATGATTTTTGACCATGGGAAATAGTGACAATCATTTGGTAATTATGGCCGGCGGAATTGGCAGCCGTTTTTGGCCGATGAGTACTCCGGAACGTCCCAAACAGTTCATAGACGTGTTGGGATGCGGGCGCACCTTGTTGCAGCTGACTGCCGATCGTTTCAAAGGAATATGTCCCCAAGAAAACATCTGGGTGGTGACTTCCGCATCATACGCGGAGATTGTAAAGGAGCAGTTGCCGGAAATTCCAGAGTCCAACATACTGAAAGAACCTTGCCGGAGAAACACAGCCCCATGCATTGCTTATGTGAGCTGGCGCATCAAAAAGCAAAATCCGAAAGCCAACATTGTGGTTTCGCCAAGCGACCACATCGTGATGAATGTGCCTGAGTTTGAGCGGGTCATCCTCTCAGGTCTTAAGTTTACTTCTGAGACGGATTCTATCCTGACGTTGGGCATGAAGCCTAACCGTCCGGAAACGGGATATGGATATATCCAGGCAGACCTGAGCTTTGCCTCGGCCCGCAACAAGGAGATTTACCGGGTGGATTCTTTTAAGGAAAAACCGGATTTGGCCACGGCCAGCCGTTACATTCAAAAGAACAATTATTTCTGGAATGCCGGGATCTTCTTGTGGAATGTCAGCACGATCGTGAATGCTTTCCGCGTTTATCAGCCGGCTATCGCGCAGATATTCGAAGGACTGATGCCTTTGTTCGGCACGCCGCAGGAACAGGAGGCCATCAACAAGGAATTCCCCTTGTGCGAGAACATTTCGGTAGACTATGCCATCATGGAGAAGGTAGAAGAGATTTTCGTGTTGCCTGCGAATTTCGGTTGGAGCGACTTGGGCACCTGGGGGTCATTGCAGGAACACGTGCCGCATGACGCCTACGGAAACGCCTGCATCGGGAAAAACATTTCCGTGTACGACACGCGCAATTGCATGATCCATACCACCCAGGAGCGGAGGGTCGTGGTGCAAGGGCTGGATGGATTTATCGTGGCCGAAAAGGACGACATCCTGCTTATTTGCAGATTGTCCGAAGAACAGCGCATCAAGCAATTCAGCGAATAAAATGCATCTCTATAAAAAAGGCGTAGGAAAAACATGCCGGTGGCGATTGTTTTTCTTGCGCCTTTTTCATTTCCCGATGGGGCTGTCCCGGTGTCCTTCTCCTATTTTTTTGAAAATCTCGGCATGCGAAAGGACATACTGATAGAAGTCCTTGACTTCCACTTCTTCAGGAATGTACCGGCCTATCGTATATTCCAAGCTGGCTGGGTCCTTTTCGCCAGCGGCTTTCAAAAATGACAGGAAATCTGAATACTGTCCTGCTTGAAGGAAACACAGCGACAGATAGGCGTAGGTCTTCCGGCCGTTTTCGTCTGTTTCCGGCGCATGGCGAAGGGTGTAAGCCAAGTGGGGGATGGCTTCTTGGTAGGCGTTGTTTTCCACGAGCGACACTCCCACGAAAAAATGGGCATCGGAAGGAGTTTGGCTCTGACGTACATATTCATCATAGTATGCCAGGCCTTCTTCTTTCCGTCCGTTTTCCAAAAGGATGTGCCCTTTGTAGAGGTTGACATCGTAGTCCGGCTGTATTTCCTTCACCTTTTCTATATATTCCAATGCTTTTTCCGGATTCCCGAGTTTGCTGTAGGCTTCAGAGATATTTGCGTAAATATGTTGCTGTTCGGCCGAGAAGCCTTGGGCTATTTCTTCCGCGTTCAATAATTGCCCAAGGGCTTCCGCATGTGCCCCCATTGCCATGAGGCTGGCGCCATCGAACAGATAGGGGATTTCGTTTGCCTTGTATTCTTCGAAGTAGCGGGTGTATGTCTTATGGGCGGCCTCATACTGTTGTTGCTGGAACAGGCAATTGGCTTTGAGCAATATGGCCTGGGCGTCGTGTTCGTCTATGGCAAGGGCGAAATCGGCCGCTTCCAGGGTTTTCGGGTAGTTCCCGCCCACGAAATAGGCTTCGCCCAGCGAGTTCCAGGCATTCAGGTCATAGGGGTTCCGGTCCAGCAGCGTGTCCAGCAGCCTCTCGGCTTCCTGCAGGCGGTTTGACGCAATGAGGAAATCGGCTTTGAATCTCAGGAATTTTTCATTCTCCGGTTCCATGTCCAGTGCTTTCTGTCCCCATTGTGCGGCTTCTTCCATGTAGCCATAATCCAGGAACAGCACGGCTGTGTCATAGGCATACATGGCCGGATCCTCATCGTCCGTTTCGGCCATTTTTTCCAAGTAAGCGCACGCCTCCCCCTCTTTGCCTTCGCGCAACAGCAACTCGGCATTAAAGAAGACCACTTCTCTGTCGTGCTGGTCCGTGATGCAGTCGCTGATGGTCTTGGCGCCTTCGGTGTCGCCGTCGAACATTTTCTGCCGCGCCAGGAAGATGAGCGGGTCGATGCTTCCCGGGTGGAGGCTCAGGGCATACTGGATGCAGTCGGTCGCCTCTTGTTTCTTGTTTTGGATGAGGTAATATTCGGCGATGTCAGTCAGCTCGTCTGCTTCCAGATAAACTGACTGGCCGCCTTTGACCATCTGCTCATACAAAGCCAGCTTTTCCTTGAATTCGTCTTCGTGGAAATATGAAAGGTCTTCTGTGGGCATATCCTGTTATTTGTTCTTTTTGCTCCACGTGTCCTTCAAACCGACCGTGCGGTTGAACACCAAGTGCGACGGGGTGCTGTCTTTGTCGGTCGTGAAGTAGCCGATACGCTGGAATTGCAAATAGGTTGAAGGCCGGGTGGCCGCGAATTTTTCCACATAGCAATTTTCAAGCACTTTCAGCGAGTCTGGATTCAACAGCTCGCGGAAGTCGCGCTCGTCGGCCCCGGGATTTTCCACGCTGAACAAACGGTCGTAGAGCCGCACCTCGGCCGGCAGGCAGTGGGCGCGGCTCAGCCAATGGAGCGTGCCTTTCACTTTTCTGTCGGAACCCGGCATGCCGCTCTTCGACGCCGGGTCGTATTCACAATACACTTCCGTCACGCGCCCTTCGCCGTCTTTCTTGCATCCTGTGCATTTCACGATATAGGCATTTTTCAGGCGCACCTCACTCCCCGGGGTGAGCCGGAAATATTTTTTAGGCGCGTTTTCCATGAAGTCGTCCTGCTCGATCCATAGTTCGCGGCTGAACTCAATGGCGTGGGTGCCGTCGGCTTCGTTCTCCGGGTTGTTGACGGCTTCGAGCGTTTCCACTTGCCCTTCGGGATAATTGGTGATGACCAGCTTGACGGGGTGCAACACGGCCGACACGCGGATGGCCCGCGCGTTCAGGTCTTCGCGGGCGGCCGCTTCCAACATGGCGTAGTCGTTCAGCGCGTCAAATTTCGTGTAGCCGATCATGTCGACAAACTTGCGGATGGATTCGGGCGAATACCCCCTGCGGCGCAGCCCGCAAAGCGTCGGCATGCGCGGGTCGTCCCATCCCCTGACCAGTCCTTCTTTCACCAAGGCCAGGAGCTTGCGCTTGCTCATCACGGTGTAAGTCAGGTTCAGCCGGTTGAATTCTATCTGCCTGGGGCGATGGTCGGCCAGGTCCTTGCCTTCTTTCAGCTCGTCGATGAAATGGTCATAAAGCGGACGGTGGGGGACAAACTCCAGCGTGCAGATGGAGTGGGTCACTCCTTCGAAATAGTCGCTCTGCCCGTGGGCGAAGTCATACATCGGGTAGGCTTTCCACTTGTCGCCCGTCAGGTGGTGGGACTTGTTGATGATCCTGTACATGATGGGGTCGCGGAAGTGCATGTTGGGGCTCGCCATGTCGATTTTCGCCCGCAGCACCATGGATCCTTCCTCGGCCTCGCCGCTGTTCATTTTGTCAAACAAGGCCAGGTTTTCTTCTATGGGGCGGTCGCGGTAGGGGCTGGGGGTGCCCGGTTGGGTCGGCGTGCCTTTTTGCGCGGCAATTTCTTCGCTGCTCTGTTCGTCGATATAGGCTTTGCCTTCCTTGATCAGCCGCACGGCGAAATCCCACAATTGCTGGAAATAATCCGAGGCGTGATAGATATTCCCCCATTTGAACCCCAGCCATTGGATGTCCTCCTTTATGGCATCCACATATTCCGTGTCTTCTTTTACCGGGTTGGTGTCGTCCAACCTGAGGTTGCACACTCCACCGAACTTTTCTGCGATGCCGAAATCCATGCAAATGGCCTTGGCATGCCCTATATGTAAGTATCCATTGGGTTCTGGCGGAAAGCGGGTTTGCAGTTTTCCTCCGTTTTTCCCCTCTTCAAGGTCTTTCCATACGATTTCTTCCACGAAATTGAGGCCTTTCTTTTCCACAGGCTCTGCATTGTTCGTTCCTGTCATAACCAAATCTTTATATATGCGATATTTTATTGGCTGCAAATATACGATTAAAATCTGAAAAACGCTTTCCCGGCCTTATAATAATAAGGTGTGCAAAGCCTTTTTTTAAACATTAGGAAAAAAAGTAAAGAGATGATGAAGAATTTCTCTTTTTTATTTGTGTAGTTGGATATAAAATGCGATATTTGCAACTGTTATTCTGAAAACAATCTTTTTACCTTAAAAAAACTAATACCTATAGTGAGATTATGAAAGGATGTGTCGTGAGACACGTCCTTTTGTACTATTAATGGAAAAAGGGGCTGCGCGTCTCCGGCCACGGACTGGCCATGGATCCGGGAGGAAAAGGCGGCAGAGAAGTCCCTCTCAAGCGCGACGCAAATCATTCGCTTGAGAAAAAAGCGCGAATCTCAAGAGAAAAAAATGTGAATCGCTTGAGAAAAAGAGGAATGTTTTTGTATTTGCATATTTGTCTGATTTCTAATGATTTGCAGGATATCCTGTTTCCTTGTCCCGTTTCAGGCCCGTTACCGCCTTTTCCCCGTGCGGGAATCTGCAGAAAGTAATAAAAACTGCCTGCCCGCGGCAATTTATCCTTGCTTTCGGAAAGGAGGGGCGACTTCCTGCCATCATCGGTTTTTCCACCGTCCGCGGGCGTAGGGGACGGAGAGGGCGCGCTCCCGCCTTTTGGTTGTGCGGCTAAAGGAATTTGCGGGATCATGTCGTTCGGGAATGGCTGGTTGGCGGCGATTCCTTTCTTCCGCAAAAGTCATCAAGCACGCGATGAGTTAAAAAATATAAAACGCCGGAAATTAATTCTTGAATACCCATTATTGGTTACTAAAATAATACTATTTTTGCACCGATTGTAATATGGAGTTTGCAAAATGAGGCAAATGATCATACATCGTGGTACTGTGGAAAGCGTAAACGGAAGTCACGTGAGCGTACGGATCACACAACTGGCGGCATGTTCGGCTTGTGCGGCGCGCCGATTGTGCAATTCCTCGGAAAGCAAAGAAAAGAAAATAGATGTGGCCACCCCCGACGCGGCATCTTTCTCAAGCGGTGAAGAAGTCGTGCTGGCCGGCCGCCTCAGTTTGGGCCTTCAGGCGGTTTTGTGGGCTTATTTTGTCCCTTTGGTTTTGTTGGTGGCCGTGTTGTTCGTGGCCATCGACGTGACGGGAAGCGAACCCGGCGGGGCATTGGCTGCAGTGGGTAGCCTGGCCTTATATTATGGCCTCCTCTATTTGAACAGGGACAGGCTGGCAAGAAAATTTTCATTTACTATCAAACATATTAAACACATAAAAGAAGAAATACTATGAATGTGATTTGGATTGCAGTGATCATCTTGGGCGTGGTGGGGCTCGTTTCCGCCGTGGTGCTCTATGCGGCTTCCAAGAAGTTCGCTGTCGTAGAGGACGAGCGCATCGGGAAAGTGGCAGAAGTGTTGCCGCAGGCCAACTGTGGGGGTTGCGGTTATCCCGGGTGCTCGGGATTTGCCGCGGCTTGTGTGAAGGCGGCCAACGCAGGATCGCTTGAAGGCATGCTGTGCCCGGTGGGCGGACAACCCGTCATGGAAAAAGTCGCCGGCATATTGGGCCTTTCCGTGGGTGCCTCGGCGCCTAAAGTTGCCGTCGTGCGCTGTAACGGCACGTGTGCCAACCGGCCTCGTGTAGTGGAGTATGTGGGCGTGAAGAGTTGCCGCGTGCAGTTGTTGGCGGGCACGGGGGAGACCGCGTGTGCATTCGGATGTCTCGGCGGGGGCGACTGTGTGGCGGCATGCCAGTTCGGCGCCCTTTCCATTAATCCGGAGACGGGACTGCCGGAAGTCGACGAAGACCTGTGTACCGCCTGCGGCGCTTGCGTGAAGACTTGCCCGCGCAAGGTGATCGAATTGCGTCCCAAGGGGCCGAAAAACCGCCGCATGGTAGTGAAGTGCGTGAACCGCGACAAGGGGGCCGTGGCCAACAAAGTCTGCAAGGCCTCTTGTATCGGGTGCGGGAAGTGTGTGAAGGCATGTCCGTTCGAAGCCATCACCCTGAACAACAACCTGGCTTACATCGACCCGGAGAAGTGCCGGCTTTGCCGCAAATGCGAGGAGGCTTGCCCGAAAGGAGCCATCCACGCCATCAATTTCCCTCCGCGCAAGCCGAAAGAAAGCGCACAACCTGTGGCTGCCGGCGAAACGCCAGCCGCAGAAAAGCAGGGAGCATAATCACTATGAACATTAATAAATAAAACAGATATCGTGAAAACCTTTAAAATAGGTGGAGTTCATCCATCTGAAAGCAAGCTGTCCGCCAAAAGCCCTATCCGCAGGGCTGGGCTGCCGAAACAAGCCGTCATCTCGCTTTACCAGCACATTGGGGCGCCGGCCAAGCCGGTGGTGGCCAAAGGCGACGAAGTGAAAGTGGGCATGCTGATCGCAGAAGCGGACGGGTTCGTGTCGGTGCCCATCCACTCCTCTGTCTCCGGCAAGGTGAACAAGATTGATGCGGTAGTGGATGCCAGCGGTTACCGCCGCCCGGCCATATTCGTGGACGTGGAGGGCGATGAATGGGAAAGTTCCATAGACCAGTCGGAGGACTTGGTGACCTTGGCCGACCACCCGGAGCTGACCCCGGAAACCATCATCGGGAAAGTCAAGGCTGCCGGCATCGTGGGCATGGGAGGGGCCACATTCCCCTGCCATGTGAAACTCTCCCCGCCCAAAGGGACGAAGGCCGAATGTGTCATCATCAACGCCGTGGAGTGCGAACCTTACCTGACGGCCGACCATCGCCTGATGTTGGAAAAGCCCGATGAAATCCTTGTCGGGACAGAACTGGTCATGAAAGCCGTGGGCGTGGAAAAAGGGTACATCGGCATTGAAAACAACAAGCCCGATGCCATATCCCTTCTTGCAGAACGGGTCAAACAGCATCCTCATATCGAGATCGTGCCGCTGCAGGTGAAATACCCGCAAGGAGGGGAAAAGCAGCTGATCGCGGCCGTCACGGGGCGCGAAGTGCCGGCTCCGCCCGCCCTGCCCATCCATGTGGGTGCCGTGGTGCAGAACGTCGGCACGACATTCGCCATTTATGAAGCCGTGATGAAAAACAAGCCCTTGTTTGAAAGGGTCATCACCGTGACGGGGAAGGATTTGCGGCAGCCTTCCAATTTGCTGGCGCGCATCGGCACGCCCATGAGCCAGCTGATAGAAGAATGCGGCGGGCTTCCCGGCGACACGGGGAAAGTCATTGGCGGCGGCCCGATGATGGGCAAGGCGTTGATGCACTTGGATGTTCCCGTCTGCAAAGGATCGTCCGGCTTGTTGCTGTTGGGCGAGCGGGAAGCGCGGCGCAAAGCCCCGCAGCCCTGTATCCGCTGTGCAAAATGTGTCAGCGCCTGCCCGATGGGGCTTGAGCCATACTTGCTGGCTACGGCTTCATCGCTCCGCAAGTGGGACGTGGCGGAAGAGAACGGCATCACTTCGTGCATCGAATGCGGGTCGTGTCAGTTCACTTGCCCCTCCGCTCGTCCGATATTAGACAATGTTCGTATGGGCAAGGCGACAGTCATGGCCTTGATACGGGCCCGTAACGCAAAATAAAATGGAGAAAATATGGCAAAGAAATTGATCGTCTCGCTGTCTCCGCATGTCCATACGCGGGATAGTGTGCAAAGAAATATGTATGGCGTGTGCATTGCCTTGATTCCGGCCTTGCTGACTTCCCTCTATTTTTTCGGGATCGGTGCCGCGGTCGTGTTGCTCACTTCCGTGGCCTCGTGCGTGTTTTTTGAATGGGCAATCGCCAAGTTTATATTGAAAAGGGAAGAAGTGACTGTAACCGACGGGTCTGCGGTCCTCACAGGCTTGCTGCTGGGCTTTAACCTTCCTTCCAACCTTCCGGTTTGGATCATCATCATCGGCGCGCTGGTGGCTATCGGAGTGGGCAAGATGACTTTTGGCGGGTTGGGCTGCAATCCGTTCAATCCCGCTTTGGTCGGGCGTGTGTTCCTTTTGGTGTCCTTCCCCGTGCAGATGACCACATGGCCTGTGCCGGGACAGATCGGGAGTTACTTGGACGCAGAAACGGCCGCCACGCCGCTGGCCGTCATGAAAACGGCCATCAAGTCCGGCGATGCTTCCGTGTTAGACCAACTTCCAAGTTCCATCGATCTGCTGGTGGGCCAAACCGGAGGTTGCCTGGGCGAAGTGAGCGCATTGGCGCTCCTGATAGGCTTGGCCTATATGCTGGCGCGGCATATCATCACATGGCACATCCCGGTTTCCATCTTGGCCACTGTGTTCGTCCTTTCCGGGGCGTTGCATTGGGCCGATCCGGTCTATGCTTCTCCCGTCACGGTGCTGCTCACAGGGGGAATGATGCTGGGGGCATGTTTCATGGCCACCGACTACGTGACTTCGCCCATGACGGCAAAAGGGCAGGTTATCTATGGCATTTCCATCGGTTTCCTGACGGTGGTGATCCGTACTTTCGGCGCATATCCGGAAGGCATGTCATTTGCCATCCTGATCATGAATGCTTTCACGCCGTTGATCAATACCTATTGTAAACCAAAAAGATTCGGGGAGGTTTTGAAAAAATGAAAAAGCTGGAATCGTCATTAAAGAACATGACTCTGGTGCTGACGGCCATTTCTGTGATTGCCGGCGGAGCATTGGCTTACGTCAACAAAGTGACGGAAGGCCCGATAGCAGAGATTAACGCCAAGAACCTTCAAGACGGCATCAAAAAGGTTGTATTGGGCGGGCAAGACGGGGAATTGAAAGTGGAAGACCCCGTGGAGGCAGACGGATTCACTTTGTACAAAACGAATCATGGCACGGCCGTCAAGGCTGTGGCCAACGGGTTTGGCGGGCCGCTTGAAGTCTTGGTCGGCTTCGATGAAGAGGGGAATATCCTGGGCTATGCTATTCTTTCTACGGTCGAAACTCCCGGATTGGGCGTAAAGGCCGACACTTGGTTCCAAAAAGGCGGGAAAGGGGATATCATCGGCAAGAACCCGGGCCAAAAGGAACTGCTCGTGACGAAAGACGGAGGCGATATAGACGCCATCACGGCTTCTACGATTACCAGCCGCGCTTTCCTGAACGCGGTAAACCAGGCCTATCAAGCCTATAAGGGGCAGGGGAGCGACACCCAGTCGGGAGCCAGCACCCAAGACAAGCAGGCCGGGCAAGCGGCCGCAGAAAATCGGACTAACCAATAACAGAAGGGAGAAACAGTTATGAATAATTTTAAAGTGTTGATGAACGGCATCATCAAGGAGAATCCCACGTTCGTGTTGCTGTTGGGCATGTGTCCCACGCTGGGAACGACTTCTTCTGCATTGAACGGCATGTCGATGGGATTGGCCACGACGTTTGTGCTTTTCTGCTCCAATGTGGTGATTTCCTTACTGAAAGACCTGATTCCCGACATGGTACGCATCCCGGCCTTTGTCGTGGTCATCGCTTCTTTCGTTACGGCTTTGCAGATGTGCATGCAGGCTTTCGTGCCTGAAATCTATGCCACGCTGGGGCTGTTCATCCCGTTAATCGTGGTGAACTGCATTATCCTGGGGCGTGCCGAGGCCTTTGCCAGCAAGAACAAAGTGGTTCCTTCTTTCTTCGACGGGCTGGGCATGGGGCTTGGCTTCACCATAGCCTTGACATTGCTTGGCGCGGTGCGCGAGATTTTGGGCACAGGCAAGATTTTCGGTCTTGGGTTGTGGCCGGAGGACTACGGCATGCTGATGTTCGTCCTTGCCCCCGGCGCATTCATTGCTTTGGGCTACCTGATCGCCATCGTGAATAAATTCAAGAAAGCATAATTTTAAAAGACGCACAACATGGAAACATTTTATCAATATCTCATCGTTTTCATTACGGCCATTTTTGTGAACAACGTGGTGTTGTCACAAATTCTGGGTATCTGTCCCTTTCTTGGCGTGTCCAAGAAAATCGACACGGCACTCGGCATGTCTGCGGCGGTGGCTTTTGTCTTGGTCTTGTCCACGCTGGTCACCTATCTGCTGCAATATTACGTGTTGAACCCCATGGGATTGGCCTACATGCAAACCATTGCTTTCATTCTGGTGATTGCGGCATTGGTGCAAATGGTGGAAATCATCTTAAAGAAGGTGTCGCCCGCGCTTTACCAGGCCTTGGGAGTATATTTGCCTTTGATCACGACCAACTGCGCCGTGCTGGGCGTGGCTATTCTGGTGATCCAGAAAGACTTCGACCTGCTGATGGGCATTTGGTATGCATTGAGCACTGCGCTTGGTTTCGGATTGGCCTTGACCGTTTTTGCCGGCATCCGCGAACAGCTCAGCATGGTGGCCATCCCGAAGGGCATGCAAGGCATGAGCATCGCCCTCGTCACGGCCGGGCTGCTCTCCATGGCATTTATGGGATTTAGCGGCGTGGATAATGGCTTGAAGGGATTCTTGGGACTATAAAAGGAGTTGTGCCGGCATTTGCCGCACACCATATGGCACGCGCGGGAGGGAAAAGGAATCCTCCCGCGCGTGTTTTTTCGAAGGGGCGCCATGCACCGCCTTGTTTTCCGCGCTCTTTGTTAAAAAAACAGGCAGATGTCTTTTTTTATGCGTTTAAATTGTGTAAGTTCAATTAAAATTAGTACATTTGCTAATAGTACTCAATATAAATTCAGAAACTTACTAATATGAAAGAGACGATTTTAGTGACAGGCGGTACGGGATTCATCGGTTCCCATACGACAGTCGAGTTGCAGCAGGCGGGCTATAACGTGGTCATTGTCGACAACTTGTCCAATTCAAGTGACGACGTGTTGGATGGCATCGAGAAGATCACGGGCATACGCCCGGCTTTTGAAAAAGTGGACTTGCGTGACTTGGATGCCACGGAAGCCGTGTTCAAGAAATATCCCGGGATCAGTGGGGTGATCCACTTTGCTGCCAGCAAGGCGGTGGGGGAAAGCGTGGAAAAGCCTTTGCTATACTACCACAACAACATCGTTTCGTTAATCAACGTGCTCCAGCTCATGCCGAAATATGGCGTGAAGGGCATCATATTCTCGTCTTCGTGCACCGTGTACGGGCAGCCCGACGTGCTCCCGGCCACCGAAGAGACTCCCATCAAGAAGGCTGAAAGCCCGTATGGCAACACGAAGCAAATCAATGAGGAAATCATAGCCGACACCATCAAGAGCGGTGCGCCGATAAAGGCGATCCTGCTGCGATACTTCAACCCCATCGGTGCGCATCCGTCGGCATTGATCGGCGAGATGCCTAACGGGGTGCCGCAAAACCTGATTCCTTACTTGACCCAAACGGCCATCGGCATTCGCGAACAGCTGAGCGTCTTCGGCGACGACTATGACACGCCGGACGGTTCGTGCATAAGGGATTACATCTATGTGGTCGACTTGGCCAAGGCGCACGTGTGTGCCATGACGCGCATCATGGAGGACAAAACCACGGAACCGGTGGAAGTCTATAATATCGGCACAGGAAAAGGAACTTCCGTGCTGGAGTTGATCCACGCTTTTGAAAAGGCCACCGGAGTGAAGTTGAACTACAAGATCGTGGGTCGCCGTGCCGGCGACATCGAACAAGTGTGGGGCAATGTGGACAAGGCCAACAAGGTGTTGGGCTGGAAAGCCGACACCCCATTGGAAGACGTGCTTGCTTCCGCGTGGAAATGGCAATGCGCCCTGCGCGAAAGAGGCATCATGTAACATGGAGAAAACGAGAAAATCGCTTTATGCGTTTTTTGCGGGTTAATCGGATGGGCGTCTCCCGTATGTGAATATAAGGTATGCGTGGCCTCATGGTTTTGATGGGGCAGATTAGCCTGCATGATAGTTTTGTCGTGTTTTATTTTGTGTTTGTGTTGTACTCTCTTCCGACGTGAGTCGGAAGAGAGTTTTTTT
>CALUNJ010000024.1 GCA_944321975.1 uncultured Paraprevotella sp. | reverse complement strand
TTCACCACCGTGGACAACGGCACGGGCATTTTCGGCATCGGCAGTGACGGAGAGGCCGAAGGGCTGGAAGTGGCCGTCCGCGGCAGCCTCTCCTCTGGCAGTGCCTTCATCCAAGTGCCGGGCGACGGGGAAGAAGCCCGCTGGACGCTGACGGGCATCGGCGGCGCGATGGCGGCGCAAGGGAATGTCCGCGCGGACGGCACGTGGCAGACATTGGACGCGCCCGCCCTGCCGCGCGGGCTGTACCTGCTGACGGTACACGCCGGAGAAACGGCAAAGACCATAAAACTTCTGGCCCGATAAAACGGCATTTCAAAGCAAACTGCCCCGCCTGAATATAACAACGGGGCAGTTTGCTTCTTATTTGTTTCCGGCACACCTACATGCCATAATCATCCCAGAACCGCCTCCAGCTCGTCCCACGAACGCGCCACCGACAGGTAGCGCGACAAAGGCACGTTCACGAAACGGCGGCGGTCCAGCTCCTGCAACAGGCCGACCAGCCCGTCCCAGAAACCGTCGAGGGCAAAGAGCACCACGCGCTTGTGGTGATAGCCGATGCTGTGGGCGGCCATGACGGTGAACACCTCGTCCAACGTGCCGATGCCGCCGGGCAGGGCGACCAGCACGTCGCTGCGCTCCACCATGATGGCCTTGCGGTCGGCCAGGTCGTTGCAGGGCACCACCTCGTCCACCAATCGGCTCACGCGGCGTTTGCTCTCCAGAATGCGCGGCACCACGCCGACCACCCGTCCGCCGGCCGACTTCACACCCTCGGCCACACTTTCCATCAGCCCGGAATCCGCCCCGCCATACACCAACGTCAGGCCACGCCCGCCCAGCCACCGGCCGAACGCCCGCGCCATGGAATAATAAGCGGCATCGAGCTGGTCCGATGCCGCACAAAATACTCCCACATGTTTGATTTCCATAAGTAGTGTTTCCTTTCGATATGCAAAGATAGCTATAGTTTCACATCCTCCAAATTAATCAGCCCGTTCACGATGGCATAAATCGTCAGCCCGGCGGGCGAATGGATCTGGAGCTTGCGGCTGATGTTGCGGCGGTGGGTCATCACGGTGTTCACCGAAATGTAGAGCTGTTCGGCGATTTCCTTGTTCGACAAGCCTTTCACCACACACACGATCACTTCCTTCTCGCGATCGCTGAGCGCATCCGCCGTCCCGGTCTCCGTCTCCTGCTCCTCCGCCTTCCCCTCATCGACTTCCCCCTGCACGTGGCGTTCTTCTTCCAGGCGCACCACCGCTTCGAGGAACAAGGTGTCCTCCATGTGGCAATGGCTGAAAAGGTCTTCCTCCGTCATGAACAGATCAATCAGCACATCGTTCAGAAGCTGCGCGTTACTGTCCGTGGGATAATACTTGATGATGATGCTCTTCAGTTCGGAAAGGCTCTTCTCGATTTGGGCATGATTGTCATGATGCTGATGGGAAAGTTTGTGGATGTTCACCTCCGGATTGGTCTTCACTCCCGCCATGAGGTCGGTCACATAAGTGTGGATGTGCTTGTCCTCATAGTCCATGTGGCGGCCCACTTCTGCGGCAAACTCATCATAAAACTTCAAGATAAGGAAGGCTATCTGGTTGCGTGCCGAACAGTCGATGGCCTCGATGAGCTTGCGGCGGATGGCCGGAAGCCGGAACTTCACGAAATAATCGTGCGAACGGCGCAGATAAGCCATCAGGGCCGGGAGCGACAGCGCGTCCACCGTGTCGGCCATATTGACCGTCCGCCCGTTGGCGCGGATAAAATTCACCACCGCCAGGAAAGTGGGTGCGTCCACGCCCGCCGCCTGGCACGTCTCGGCCACCGTGTGGTCGCCAAATCCCAGGCTGAGTCCAAACCGACTGATCACCTGCAAGATCCTATAATCATCACAGATGATGTCCCCCATGTGGTCGGTTTCTTTGTATTTCTCAGACATGATACCTCAATTCATTAAACTCGGTGCAAAGAACGGAAAAATATCCGACCCGCACAATCCCCACAAGTAGGTATTATCCTGAAAAAGTAGGTAAAAACAGAGGATTCCGCACCCGGCCTGCTAATCATCCCCCGCCCGGATTTGCCCATTTTTGTGTATTGCGTTTTTTTAACAAGCGCAATAACTTTGCACCGTCAAAACAAACAAGCGCAAAAAGATTATAAAGATATAAAAAGATGAAGAAGGAAAAGAAACTGCTGACCGTCGCCTTGGCTGCCCTGACAGCCTTTAGTAGTGTTTCGGCCCAGGAAAGCCGGGACGACGGCAGCTCTTATCAAAAATTCCGCGTGGGCGGATATGGCGAGATGGTGGCCAACTTCAAGGACTATGGCACGAACCGTTACTACGGCAGCGCGGAAGGCAACCCGAAGACCCACCGCAACACCATTTCCATCCCCCGCTTCGTGCTGGCCCTCGACTATAAATTCACGCCCAAATGGATCCTGGGCGCGGAAATCGAATTCGAAAGCGGAGGCACCGGCACGGCGTTCGAGCTGGAGAACAGCGAAAACGGGGAGTATGAAATGGAAGTGGAGAAAGGCGGGGAAGTGGCTTTGGAACAATTCCACATCACACGCCTCATCCTTCCGGAAATCAACGTGCGCGTGGGGCATGTCATCGTGCCCGTCGGCCTGACGAACGCCCACCACGAACCCGTCAACTTCTTCGGCACAAGCCGCCCCGAGGGCGAAACGAAAATCATCCCCTCCACCTGGCACGAAACAGGCCTTGAGCTTTTCGGCACGATCGGACGGGGATGGGCCACCTTCGACTACCAGGCCATGGTGGTGGCCGGACTGAACGCCGACGGGTTCGACCGCACGACATGGGCGGGAAGCGGGAAGCAGGGATTCTTCGAGGCGGACAACTTCACTTCGCCGGGCTACGTGGCACGCGTGGACTACCGGGGCGTGCCGGGGCTGCGCGTGGGCGCGTCGTGGTATTTCTGCAACAACATCGGCGCCAATTCCGACAAACTGAACACGTACAAGAACTACGGCGACATCCCCCTGCGCATCTACACCGTGGACGCACAGTATAGCGACCGCTACGTCACCTTCCGCGGCAACTGCATCTTCGGCAACCTGGGCAAATCGGACAAAGTGACCTCGGGCATCAAAGACTCGGGCAACGCAAGCCCTTACAGCCGCCTGGGGCCTGTGGCCAAACGCGCGGTGAGTTACGGCGCCGAGCTGGGACTGAACCTGCAAGGCCTCACGGGCAGCGCGAAATGCCCCGTGATCTACCCCTTCGCACGCTACGAATACTACAACCCCCAGGAGGAGGTCGTCGTGCGCCAGGGGCCGGACCTCCGCGAACAGACCAGCATGTGGACGGCCGGCATCAACTGGAAAGCCCTGCCCAACCTGGTCTTCAAGGCCGACTACACGACACGCAAAATCGGCGGCGGGAAGTACAACAGCGAAAACGAGTTTGCCCTCGGCGTGGCCTATGTGGGCTGGTTCTGGGGCAAATAAAATAGGAACAAGCACAAATCCATTCAAACATAAAAAAACAAAAACAACATGAAAAAACAGTATTTCTTTTCGGCCCTCCTGCTCTTAGGGCTGACTTTCGGCGGCACGGCCTTGACATCGTGCAGCGATGACGACAACACGACCAGCGGACAAAACCCGAGCCAAAATCCGACGGACGCGGCCGACCTGGACTACACGGCGGAGAACGCACAGAGCTGGCGCAACTATGCCCTGCAAGTGGCCAAGCTGCTGCAGGCCGACGCGCAGACCCTCTACGCAAGCTGGAACGAAAAATATGTGCTGGACGGCGTGGAAGGGCCGGCCTACAAGGAAACCTTCAAGAGCCACAACAACTCCAGCTATGCCACGGCATGGGACTGCGTGAAGACCATCATCGACAAGTGCGTGGAAATCACCGACGAGGTGGGCAACACCAAGATTGGCGATCCTTACAACAAATACATGGCCGGACAGACCACGGAAGCCCTCTACGCCGTGGAGTCGTGGTACAGTTTCCGCTCGCGCGAGGACTACTCCAACAACATCAAGTCCATCCGCAACTCTTATTACAACAGCACGGACAACTCCACCGTCAGTGCCCACTCGCTGAGCAAGGTGGTGGAAAGCATCGACCCCGACCTGAACGCCCGCGTCATCGCAGCCATTGACAAGGCCGAAGCCGACATCCTGGACATCCCGCAACCCTTCCGCAACAACATCGGCGACCCGCAAGTGCCCGTGGCACAAGAAGCGTGCCTCGACCTGGGCGTCATCCTCAACGTGGACTTGCGCAACAGCCTGCAAACGGCCCTGAACAACGGCACCCTGCAAGATGCCCGGTTCAACGAAGTGGTGAACGGCTATGTGGACAACGTGGTGCTTCCCACCTACAAGAGCCTGAGCGAAGGCAGCGTGCTGCTCACCCAGGCCGTTCAGGACTTCTACAACAACCCGTCCGACGACACCTTCGCAGAAGCCTGCGAGGCATGGAAAGTAGCCCGCGAGCCGTGGGAAAAGAGCGAGGCCTTCTTGTTCGGCCCCGTGGACGCGCTGGGACTCGACCCCAACATGGACAGCTGGCCGCTCGACCAGGTAGCCATCGTGAACATCCTGAACTCGGGCAACTTCGACGACCTGAACTGGACGGACGGGGAAAGCGACGATGAAATCGAAGCCGCACAGAACGTGCGCGGATTCCACACGCTGGAATACCTGCTGTTCAAGAACGGCGAACCGCGCACCGTGCCGGCGGAGTGAGGCCGGCACCGCCGGCGGAAAGCCCCGGAAAACGGGTGCACAGGAAGCGCGGAAAATTCCCTCAAGAGGGAGGAAAATTTCCTTCAAGAGAAAAAAATGTGAATCTCAAGAGAGAAATTTTCGTTCCTCATGAGAAAAATCCGGCTCCCTCATGACGCCCCGGAACACGGGGGAAAAAAGGCAAAAAGACAGAGTCAGTGAAGACGGCCCCGGAAGGAAGAGCCGCCTTCACTGGCGCGGTATGAAAAAAAGACGAATGAAGAATGGACAAACAGATTACGATGAACCACACAGCCAAAATCCTGTGCCTGCTCGCCGCAGCCGCCGCCTGCCCGGCCTGCGAAGACGAGGGGCAGCTCGACGTGCTCGACGTGGAGGTGCCCCAGGGCTACGCCCTCTCGGCCGGCATTTCCACCATCTTTCTCGACAGCCCCGTGGCCTACGACACGCAAGCCGACTGGATCGACAGCGAACCGGCCATGGCCATGCGCTTCCGCGACGGCGACGGGCTTTATGACGACGCACGCACCACGGGCGAAGGGCTGGGCCCCGTGTACGCGGGCTACTCCTGCGGGAGCTGCCACCGCAACGCCGGACGCACCAAACCCGAACTATGGAACGGGGAAGGCATCTACGGCGAAGGCGGAAGCGGCTCCTACGGCTTCTCTTCGATGCTGGTCTACGTCAGCCGCAAAAACGGGGCGTTCTTCCAAGGCTATGGCCGCGTGCTCCACGACCAAGCCATCTACGGCGTGAAGCCCGAAGGCAAACTGAACGTGAAGTGGCACTACGAAAAGGGCGCGTTCCCCGACGGCGAGCCTTACGAGCTGTGCTATCCGGAATACACCATCACCGAATGGTACGCCGACAGCATCGCCCCCGAAGACCTTTTCTGCACCGTGCGCATCCCGCTCCGCCACGTGGGCATGGGGCCGATGATGGCCATCGACCGACATGAGATAGAACAACTCGCGGCCAAGAGCAACTACCCGGAATATGGCATCAGCGGGCGCGCCAACTACATCACGGAGAAAGGCAAGCTCCAACTGGGCCTGAGCGGCAACAAGGCACAACACGCCGACCTGACCGTGGAACTGGGCTTCAGCAGCGACATGGGCGTGACCAACAGCCGCTACCCGGAAGAAATCTGCGAAGGACAGTTGCAGATGCAGGAAGGCAGCCTGATGGGCCTGACCTATGACCAGCTGGACATCAGCGCGGAAGACATGGAAGACGTGGACCTGTACATGCAGGGGCTGGGCGTGCCCGCACGGCGCAACGTGGACGACCCCACCGTGCAACGCGGCGAACAGATGTTCTACCAGGCCAAGTGCCACCTGTGCCACACCACGACGCTCCACACCCAGCCGCGCGGCTCCACCCTGCTCATCGGCACGCAGCTCACCTGGCTGGGCAGCCAGACCATCCACCCCTACTCCGACTTCCTGCTCCACGACATGGGCAGCGAAATCATGGGCGTGGGACTGAACGACAACTACGTGAGCGGGCTGGCCCGTGGCAACGAGTGGCGCACGACCCCGCTCTGGGGCATCGGGCTGCAGGAAAAAGTGAACGGGCACACCTACTTCCTGCATGACGGCCGCGCCCGCAACCTCACCGAAGCCATACTGTGGCACGGCGGGGAAGGCGAAGCCTCGAAAAACCTGTTCAAAAAAATGCCCAAGGAAGACCGCGCCGCGCTCGTCCGCTTCCTGGAATCTCTCTAAACCCCAAAACCACAACGACAATGAAAAAGATTTTTGCAATGGCCATGCTGGCGGCTCTTCCCCTCTCCGCCATGGCACAATATGAAGAGGGAAGCGAAAACGGCGTAGTGTCGCTCGCCGGACGCGAAGGATTCTCCATCCAGTCGAAACGGGGCGACTTCGTCTTCAAGCCCTATTTGCTGGTGCAGACGGCCGCCCACGTCAACTGGTACGACGACGAGGGGCTGGACAAGGCCTACAACCAGGACAACCTGGCCAACTCCGGATTTGCCGTGCCCTACGCCGTGCTCGGATTCACCGGAAAGGCTTGGGGCAGAGTCTCCTTCAACCTCTCCGTCAACGCGGCGGCCAGTGGCGGGGCCATCCTGCAACAGGCGTGGATCGACGTGTCCACAAGAGACGAGTTTGCCGTGCGCATCGGCAAGTTCAAGACTCCCTTCTCCCACGGCTATCTGACCACATTGGGCGAAACGCTGCTGCCCACCCTCCCCACGTCGCTCACGGCAGCCGTCATCATGCCCTATTCGCTGAACGCCGTGACCCCCAACATCGGGACAGGCTTCGACCTCGGCGTGGAAATCCACGGCTTCGCTGCCGGCAAGTTCGGCTACGAGATAGGCCTTTTCAACGGAACCGGCGCATCGGTCAACACCTCGACCAAAACCATCAGCGACGACTGGCACATCCCCTCGTTGCTCTACGCCGGGCGGTTCACCTTCATGCCCAAGGGCATTATGCCGGCCACGCAGGGCAACCCCGACCGCCTGCACGAAAACAAATGGATGCTGGGCGCAAGCGCCAACCTGAACGTGGAGAGCGAAAGCGAAAGCACCAATGACACGCGCGTCGGACTGGAATTCGCCATGCTGCGCAACAAGCTCTACATCGGGGCCGAAGCCTACTACATGCACGTCAGCTTCACCGAACGCCAGAAAATCGACGAAACCTATGACTACCTCGGCGGCTACGTGCAGGGCGGTTACTTCGTAGCGCCGCGCGTACAAGTGGCCGCACGCTACGACTTCTTCAACCGCAACGGCATGGACACGAACGGATTCCTGAACATGCCTGCCGTGGGCTGCAACTACTTCTTCAAGAAATGCAACCTGAAACTGCAAGCCATGTACCAGTTCATCGGACGCACCGGCCACGACACCCAGCTCGACCGCGACAACGACGACCTCGGCGTGGCCAAGCATTCGGGCACCATCCAGTTGCAATATTCCTTCTAAGATAAATAAATTCAAGCGAAAGCACCCATGATCAGGAAAAACTATATTAAATTTGCCGCACTGTGGGCCACGCTCGCCTGCACCGGCTGCGACGACGGCTTGATCGAAGAAAAGACCTATGCGCCGGAACACACGGGCTACACGGCCAAACTGACGGCACACGTCACGGGACTGGAAAGCTGGCCGGAATACTACGACGTGGCCTTGGCCGCATTCGGTTCCAGCGAATACTCGCGCACGCAGACCACCGTGCATCCCGACACGGCAGGGCGCGTCAGCCTCCTGCTCTACAACATCGGGGAAGAAGTCGAGACGGTGGAATTTTGCGTGACGAACACCCTGCGCCGGCGCATCCTGACGTTTGCCCGCGCGGAGGTCTCCGCCGCCGTGGGCGACACCATCTACCTTGACGCGGGCGAAGTGGACGCCTCCATGTATTCGGCCATCCAGCAAGTGTTCGACAACACCTGCGCCCAATGCCACGGCCTCAGCACCACAGCCGCGGCGGGCCTTTACCTGACGGGGGAACGCAGCCACGCCGACCTCGTCGGCCAGCCCGCCACCACGGTCGAGGGCACGCGCGTCATTCCCGGCGACGCGGAAGCGAGCGTGCTGCACAAAGTCATCAACCCCGGCAACGAGGCGGGACTCGATTTCAGCCACGAGGGCATGATCAACTCATCGGCCACCCTGCGCCTGGTCGACGAATGGATCAACGCCGGAGCCAAAGAATGACCGTTTAAAGAAACATTACCTAAAAACGTAACACACATATTATGGACTACAACAAAATATATTGGGAAGACTTGGGCGTAAAGGCCGAAATCTCGGCCTTCGCCCCGACAGGCAAGGTGGAAGAAATTCACGCCATCCTGCACGTGGAACCCCGCGGCGAGCTTTTCGAAGGACAACTCAACCGCATCTATGAAGGCGAGGCGAGGCTGTCCGCACTGCCCCCCGTCGAAGGAGCCACCCCCATCCTGAAACGATATTTCCTCAGCGATTCCACCAACCAGCAGCCGCTCATGCGGCAGGAAACCAGTTGCGCGGTCTCCGTCATCCAGCAACCGCCGCTCGACGGCGGAAAAATTGCCGTGTGGACCTACCTGCAGAAAGGCAGCCGGGTGACCGAGGCCGGCGGAATGACCGTGGCGGAACACAACGGCTACCAACACTTGTGGAAAATGGGAATGCATGAACACAAGGGCGACTCGGCATGGCAAACGGAATCGCTCCTCATCAGCTACGAAGAAGCCCTGCAGAACTTCCGCGCCACATTGGCCGGCCACTGCATCCGCACATGGTTTTTCGTGCGCGACGTGGACACACAATATGCCGGCATGGTGAAAGCCCGCAAGGAAAACTTCAAGGAACAGGGACTGACGGAACAAACACACTTCATCAGCAGCACCGGCATCGGAGGCTCGCCAGCCGACACACGGGCACTGGTGCAAATGGACGCATACGCCCTCACGGGATTCGCCCCCGCGCAACTGCGCTACCTCTACGCCCCCACCCACCTGAACCCGACATACGAATATGGCGTGACGTTCGAACGCGGCACCGTGATGGAATATGGCGACCGCGCACACGTCTTCATCAGCGGAACGGCCAGCATCAACAACAAGGGGGAAGTCGTCCACGTGGGAAACGTCGTGAAACAGACCGAACGGATGTGGGAAAACGTGGAAAAGCTGCTCGAAGAAGGCGGCACGACGTTCGACGACGTGGCGCAAATCGTTGTCTACCTTCGCGACCTCTGCGACTATCCCACGGTGAAAGCCATGTTCGACCGCAAATTCCCCCGCACGCCCCATGTCCTCACACTGGCTCCCGTGTGTCGCCCCACATGGCTGATTGAAATGGAATGCATCGCCGTGAGACCTCAAGGCAATACCGCGTTCCGCGACTTCTAACCTTCCGTGCGCATGATGAAAACCATTCCGTTTTTACTGCTCTTCATCACGGTTGCCGTCCTGGGTGTCGCCACGTTTGTGGAAGATGCCCGGGACACGGCCTTCATTCAGGCCCACGTCTATGGCAGCCGGTGGTTCGCACTGCTTTGGGCCGTCAACCTCGCATGCCTGCTCTATGTCGCCATCCGCCGGAAAATGTGGAAACGCCTCCCGTCGTTCATCCTCCATGCGGGGTTCGCCGTGATTTTCACCGGCGCGCTCCTCACGGCTTTCACCGGGAGGAAAGGCATCCTGCACTTGCGCGAAGGCATTCCGGCAACAAGCTACATGGACAAGGACAAACGCCAGGTTCCCCTGCCTTTCATCATGACGCTCGACAGTTTCCGGGTAGAATATTACGCCGGAACAGACACCCCCGCCGACTACGTGAGCCAAGTCCGTTGCCAGGCCAGCGACGGCACGCCCCTCTCCAATCCCCGCATCTCGATGAACCGGATCTTTTCGGCCGACGGCTACCGTTTCTATCAATCTTCCTTCGACGAAGACATGCGGGGCAGTTGGCTCATGGTGAACCATGACCCGTGTGGCACTCCCGTCACCTACGCGGGGTTCCTTCTGCTCGTCGTCGGCTTCCTGCTGGCGTGTTCTGCTCCCCGGGGAGGATTCCGCCGTCTGCTTCGCCATCCGCTGCTCCGCCGGGGACTATTCGCCCTGCTGTGCCTCTTCTCCTCCACCGCAAAAGCCGATGACGCTTTGCCGGTCATCAAACGTTCACAGGCCGACAGCCTGGCATCGGTCCAAGTAATCTACAACGGACGCATCAGTCCGTTGGACACTCCGGCGCGCGATTTCGTGCAGAAAGTCTACGGCCGCCCGACATTCCGCGGACTGACTCCCGAACAGGTCGTGGCAAGCTGGCAACTCTACCCCGAAGCATGGAACCACGTTCCTTTTATCCGCATCAAAAACCGCGAACTGCGCCGGCGGCTCCACATAGAAACAGAACATGCCGCCCTTTCCCAACTCTTCGAAGGAAAATCATATCGCCTGCAACCTTTATGGCAACAAACAGAAAGCACACGAAGCCCGATGGCCAAGGCCATACAGGAGACCGATGAAAAAGTCGGGCTGGTCCTGATGCTCATACGAGGCACTCTCGCGACCCCCCTGCCGGCCGGCACGCCACGCCTTTCGCCTGGAAAGATCCGTGCCGAGCTGTGCTACAACCGCATTCCTTTCTGCAAAATACTTTTCATGGCCAACCTCACGCTGGGCATCGCGGCTTTCGCCCTTCTCATATGGCGAATGCTCAAGGGGCGGAGAGAAAGCCCCACCAGCCGGAAGGCGTGGACGGCCGCCCTTTGGACTGCGACCCTCTTCCACACCGCAGGCTATGCGCTCCGAGGCTACATCACGGGCGGCATACCCTTGGCCGGCGGTTACGAAACAATGCTGTTCGTGGCTTGGGTGTCGCTCCTTGCCGCGTGTCTGCTATACCCCCGTTTTCCTTTTGTCCTCCCCTTCGGCTTCTTGCTCTCCGGTTTCACCTTGTTGGTGGCCCATCTGAGTGAAATGAACCCGCAAGTCACCCCCCTGATGCCCGTCCTCGCCTCGCCATGGCTCAGTTGGCACGTGTCGCTCATCATGATTTCCTACGCCCTTTTCGCCTTCATCTGCCTGAACGGACTGCTGGCTCTCGCTTTGGCCGGATGTCCCTGGAAACCTTGCAGGCCGTCGAACCGCGAACGCGTCATGCAACTCACGCTCCTGAGCCGGCTTCTGCTCTATCCCGCCACCTTCCTGCTGGGCACCGGCATCCTGCTCGGATCTGTATGGGCCAATGTCTCGTGGGGCAGTTACTGGTCATGGGATCCCAAGGAAGTGTGGGCTTTCATCGCATTCATTGTCTATGGCCTTGCGTTTCATCCTCATGCCCTCCCTTGGCTAAAGCGCCCCCGGCTGTTTCATGCCTACATGGTGGGAGCTTTCGCCGTGGTGCTCATGACCTATTTCGGGGTCAACTACCTACTTGGTGGGATGCACAGCTATGCCAATGTCTGAAAAAATCACTTAAATTAGGTATTGCACCCCCTGGAGAATGCCCGTAATTTTGCAGCCAAAAACATTCACCAACCACACCAATGAGGAATCTGGCAGAAATCGGCACGGGAGAGTCCGCAGTAATTTCACACATAAAAGGCAGTGGCCCGTTCAGGGCACGGCTAAGCGAAATGGGATTTGTTTGCGGGAAGACGGTCAGGCGGCTGGAAAGTTCGCCTGTGGGAAATCCCATTGTGTTCGAACTGATGGGCTGCCAAATCGCCCTCCGGAAAGACGAAGCACGGAATATCCTGACTGACGGCACGTGTGGAACAACCAGCACGCCCATAAAAGAAAAATATTCGGGTGGCTTTCACGAAGCATGCAAACCTGCCGGAAGTCCGGCCGTGAAAGGACACGATGGCCACAGTTGCCCGAGTTGCGGCAAAAGAAGGAAGCAAACCACCACAGACTTGCCGAAAGAAAAAGGGGAAATCACCATCGCCTTGGTGGGCAACCCCAACTGCGGGAAGACATCGCTCTTCAATGCCGCATCGGGAGGGCATGAACGCACAGGGAACTACAGCGGCGTGACGGTCAGCAGCGCCGTGGGACACATGACCTTCGAAGGGCGGAAAATCCGGCTCGTAGACCTGCCCGGCACTTATTCCTTACGCGCTTTCAGCCCGGAAGAGTCCTACGTGGCACACGAGTTGGAAAGCGGACGGATTGATGCCGTCATCAACGTGCTCGACACGACCAACCTGGAACGCAACCTGCTGCTCACCTTGCAACTGAAGGAACGCAACGTCCCGCTCGTAGGGGCTTTGAACATGTTTGACGAGTTTGAAGAAAGCCACAGCCAACTTGACATTGACAAGCTGTCGGAACGACTCGGCATGCCCCTCTTTCCCACAGTGGCACGCAACCGAACCGGCATCGGAAGTTTGTTGCACAAGGCCATTGAAACCGCCGACCGGCATATTGCGCTGCACCAGGCCGGCGTGAAAGGACACACCCACGAGGCAACCTGCTGCAATGAATCTGAACATTGTCCACACTGCGGAGCAGAAACACGACCCGCAGACGCCGAAGAAGCCTGTCCTTGCCCGGAACGCGAACACGATGATGAAGCGCGCTATGCCCATATCACCCAGATCCTGCAAGGAATCTACACCAAACGACAAGGACGAGGACATAAAATCACTACTGCCCTTGACCGCATATTGGCAAGCCGTTGGACGGCTTATCCGCTGTTCATCCTCATATTGTGGTTCATTTTCTGGGCCACGTTCACCATCGGGCAATACCCCATGGACTGGATAGACGCAGGAGTGGCATGGCTCATCGACGCAGGCAAGACCCACCTGCCGGAAGGCATCCTGCAAGCGCTCATCTGCGACGGAGTGCTGGGCGGTGTGGGCAGTGTCATCGTCTTCCTGCCCAACATCCTCATCCTGTATTTCTTCATCTCCATCTTGGAAGACTCCGGCTACCTGGCTCGCGCAGCCATGCTGGCCGACCCGCTTTTCGACCAATTGGGCCTGCATGGAAAGTCCTTCATCCCCATGCTGATGGGCTACGGGTGCAACGTGCCCGCCGTAATGGCCACCCGCACCATAGAAAACCCCAAAAGCCGGATGATCACCATGCTTGTGACCCCCATGGTGTCGTGCAGTGCGCGCATTCCCGTATATGTGGTCTTCGCCGGGGCTTTCTTCCCGCAATATGCCGCCTCCGTCATGCTCGGCCTCTACGCGCTGGGCACCGTCATGGCCTTGCTGGCGGCATGGGTGTTCAGCAAAATCTTCATGCGGCAATACGAAAGCCACTTCGTGATGGAACTTCCGCCCTACCGGTTGCCGGCATCACGCGATGTGTGCCGCCACACTTGGGAGAAAGGAAGACAATACCTGCGCAAGATGGGAGGCATCATCCTCGTGGCCAGCATCGTCATCTGGGCTTTGGGTTATTTCCCCACCGGCAATGGCGAACTCAGCGAATCCGAACAGCAGGAACAATCCTACATGGGACAAATCGGGCATGCCATTGAGCCGGCCATCCACCCGTTGGGATATGACTGGCGCATGGGAGTGGGCATCATCGCCGGTGTGGGTGCAAAGGAACTGATGGTGAGCACCCTGGGCGTGCTCTACGGCTGCGAAGCAGAAGATGCAGAAGCCGAAACGGCCGAAGACGCCTCGCAAACCCGCCTGGCCCAAGTCCTGAGCCAACACACCACCCCGGAAGCCGCATTGAGCTACATGGTTTTCGCCCTGCTCTACTTCCCTTGCCTGGCCACCATCGCGGCGGTCAAAGGCGAGAGCGGGCATTGGAAATGGGCCATCTTCACGGCGGTATATACCACCATCTTGGCCTACGTGATGGCGTTTGCGGTCTACCGCATCGCCCTGTTCTTCTGACGCGTTTCCTCCGGCCGCCAAACCGAAGGAGTGCATATACATATAACGAAACACTACAACATTATGGCACTACATTTTTCCGTGCGAGACACTGCCATGTGCCTTGCACTCTGCATGGGTTGCAGCCTATGCAACACGCCTGTCTGCGCGTCCGAACCGCGCGTAAAATGGAATGTGGCAGGCACGACAGAAGGACTTTGGAACATTTCCGGCGGAAAAGCCGGATGGTGCAACCTGCTCGAAGCCTCCGTGGAAACCCGCTTATGGAAAGGCGCAAGGCTGGAGACGGCAGCCATCTCCACCTATAACCTCAACCTGCCCGTGGCCGACGACCTCCAGGCATTCAGCAACATTGATGCCGGCCCCGACAAAGCCTTCCGCCTCATCCAGGCAGGCATCAGGCAAGATTTCACCCCATGGCTGACGGGCTTTGCCGGACTACGCAACATGGATGTGGACCACTTCACCACACCTTTCACCGGCCTGTTCACCAATGCCTCCCATGGCAATTTCCCCATCCTTTCATCCAACTTCCCCTTGGCCACTTATCCGTTGGCAGCCCTCTGCCTGCACGCGGAAGTCCGCTTCACGGAAAACCTGACCTTGCGCGAAAGCGTTTACAACGGCGTAGCTTCCGACCGTCTTGACCGCCAGTTCCGTTTCTGCCCCGCCAGCGACGGCGTGTTCAACATTGCCAGTATCAACTACCATGTCGGAGCGGAAGAAGAACATCATGGTTTCTACACTCTCGGATATGCCTGCGGATCCGCCCCGGCAAACGATGCAGACGGAAAGACCTTCAACTATGCGTTGTGGGGATTGGTGGAACAGCCCTTCCTGCACGTCGGGGAAAACCATTTGGGAGCCTTGCTCCAAGGTGGCGCTTCGCCGACCGGACGGAGCGACTGCCGCTACTATTGGGGAGCCGGCGTCATCCTGACCTGCCTGCAGGGCAAAGGCATCCGCGCAGGACTCGTGGTAAACCGCGCGCTCTATGCCGACGGACGGGAAACCGACGTGGAGCTCACCGGAAGTTTTCCCGTCTGCGACTGGCTCACCCTCCAACCGGCATTGCACCACATCCGCACGTCCGGACACGCCATTGCCGCCGCACAGCTCCGCGCCGTCGTGGAATGGGGGAACTGAGGAAAAGCCCCGCTTTCAAGATCCTTTTCAAAAAAATGCACTAACTTTGCGGCGCAAAACATCACGCAAGCGACATGGCACAAACACCTGACATAGCCCCGAGATTCCACACCGAGAAGCTCCCCTGCGGGTTGCGCATCGTCTGCGCCCCTTCGGCTACGGACGTGGTTTATTGCGGCATCGCCGTCAACGCGGGCACACGCGACGAGCTGCCCGATGAAAACGGATTGGCGCACTTCTGCGAACATCTGACCTTCAAGGGAACACGCCGCCGCCGTTCATGGCACATCCTGAACCGAATGGAAACCGTGGGGGGCGACCTGAACGCCTATACCGGCAAGGAGGAGACCATCTATTACACGGCTTTCCTGAAAGAACATTTCGCCCGCGCCACAGACCTGCTCATGGACATCACCTTGGGCAGCACCTACCCGCAAGCGGAAATGAACAAGGAGGTGGAAGTCGTCATCGACGAAATAGAAAGCTACAAGGATTCCCCGGCCGAACTCATTTTCGACGATTTCGAAAACCTCGTGTTCCACGGGCATTCACTCGGCCGCAACATTCTGGGCGAGGCTGACCGGCTGCGCGAATTCCGCAGCACGGACGTACAGCGGTTCGCGTCCCGGCTCTATCGGCCGGAAAACATGGTGTTCTTTGTCTACGGGCGCATTCCGCCCGCCACCGTGCGCCGCGAAGTGGAAAAAGCCCTCAAACGGGTACTCCTCTCGCTGCCTGAACCCAACCCGCTACGTTCGGCCCTGTCTCCATCCGGCGCGCCGACACTCCCGCTCGACGATGCGGCCATAGGGCGCACCGCCGCTCCGGAATATGAACCGCAAAACGTCGCCATCCACAAAGACACCCACCAGGCGCATGTCATGATCGGCACGCGGGCCTACAGTGCCCGCGACCCTCGGCATCTAAGCCTTTATCTGCTCAACAACATCCTGGGAGGCCCCGGCATGAACTCACGCCTGAATGTGAGCCTGCGCGAACGAAACGGATTGGTTTACACCGTGGAAAGTGGCATGACCAGTTATACGGACACCGGCATATGGTCCGTTTACTTCGGCTGCGACCCCCACGACGTGTCCCGTTGCCGGAGGTTGGTCGCCAAAGAGTTGAAACGTCTGTCCGACAAGCCGCTCACCCCGCAGGCCCTCGAAGCCGCCAAACGCCAGATCAAAGGGCAAATCGGCATTTCGCACGACAGCTTCGAAAACGTGGCACTCGCCATGGGAAAAACCTACCTGCACTACCACCGCACGCAAGACATCGAAACCCTTTACCGGAAGATTGACGCGCTCACTCCCTCTGACTTACACGCCGTGGCACAAGACCTGTTCCAGGAAGAACGGTTAACAACGCTGATTTACAAATAACCATCCCAAATGAAAAGGCAGGAAACTGTAATTCCTGCCTTTTCATTATGCCTTTTCCCGAAACCGGTAAAAACAGCGTATCAGAACATCAAAATAAAATTAGGTCTCCACATCCTTCCGGCTTATCGAAGAACCACTTTCCGCACTTGCGGAACAGAATTTCCTTCGGTCTCACAGACCACCAGGTATACCCCTCGCGGAAGTCCGGCCAAGTCATAGGTGCAAGTATTCCCCGCCACACGGACATCGGCCGCCATCTTGCCATCCTGCGACACAAGACGCACACGGCAAAGAGGCGCTGCGGAAGAAGACACCGTGAGCTGCCGCCCGCCCAGGGCCACCCGGATGCCGGGTGCGGCCGTCACGCCATCCACCGCAGAAGGCCGGTAAAGCCATGTGAGCGGATCGGAATCCGAAGTTTCGCCAAACGCCCCCGTGGCCCGCACGGTGTAGACATGCTCGCCTTCTGTCGCAGTGGAATCAGTGAAAGTGCATTCCTGGGTTTCTCCTATCTTCACCCCGTCGCGATAAACGGCATATCCCGCCACCATCGTTTCTTCCGGAGCGGAAAGGATTTCCACGTTGTCTATCTGCCACCAATAGGACAGCCCCACGTTGTTCTCATCATAAGCGTGGAAAGCCACGCGCATCTGTTCAGACTGGTAACCGGAAAGATCAACCGTGATTTTCACCCATTGGTTCAACACATCGCAATCCTTCATCAAGTCATAAACCGGTGTCCAGTTCACGCCATTGTCCGTGCTCACTTCCACGTAATAGAACTGGGCTTTGACATTTTTTTGCGGCGCGATGGAACGGCTGTAGAACGAAAGTGTGCGTCCGCCGGAAAACATGGGGGAAATCAGCCATTCGTCCTGATGCAGGTCCTCCCACGCACTTTTCATATACATGGAATAGCCCCCCTCGTAAGCCTCATAGTTCCGCACGTCTTCCTGCCATGTCCATCCCCGTTCGCCCGGCGCGTTCCGGATGGTCCAGCCGTTGGGATTGGTGGTGTCCTCAAACCCGTCGGAAACCAGGGGGGCACCCTCTTGCGGCGCCACCCAAGACAGCCTTACGCCGTTCGCTGTCGTTTGGGCCGACAAACCGGACGGCGGCAGGATCAGTCCGGACTGCTGGCGCACGGGAAGGTTCGTGGAAACCGAGGCGTCCGAAGGAGACGCGAACGTCAGCACCGCCTCACGCGCCTGGGCCGTCGGGTTCCCGGCCAGGACCTCCACCGTCAGCGTGTGTTCCCCGGCTTCGCCGGATGCCGGCGACACGGCCAGCCAATCCGGCAGGCCTTCCACCGTCCAGTCCACATCGGCCGCCAAGCGCACTTCCGCCTTTTCGCCGGCAGTCCCGCCAAAAGCCAGGGCCATTTCCGACAAAGTGATCTGTCCGCCCAGCTTCACCAGTTCGAACGACATCGTCTCGCCGCAGGCTGAAATGTTCCTCAACGCGAAACGGGCTTCCGTCCCGTCGCTGTAGAAAGGCTTCACTTCGGCGTCACCGCCAAAAGCCGTGCGCCCGCTCTCCGCGCTGAAAGCCGCCTGTTCGATGTTTCCATCGGTTTTCGTCGTTCCTCCGGGACGGAACACATACACTTCGTCCAAGCGGGTCGTCCCGTTGTAATTCACATTTCCTCCCACATAAGCCGGATTAATCCGATAGACCAGCAATCCGGATTCGGGAAGCCCGATGTCGAAAGTACCGGCCTTTTGCCGGTATTCCACGATGAAATACTCCTCAGACCCCACGGGCTTGATCTTATAGGCAATGTTTTCCTTGACCGTCCCGCCCACGGGGTGCAGGGTGTAGGTCCCCGGCTCGGAAATCTCCGGAATCTCGTCCAACCAGCCGCAATAACGCCATTTCGTGTAAGCCGACATGTGCTGCGGGGTGGTCAGATTGTCCGACATCAAGTCCCAGACTCCCACGGGGTTCAGGTCGTCATTCACATGATAAAGGTCATACGTGCCCAACGAATGGGACATTTCATGGCAAAGCACGCCCGTGTTCAGCGGGATAGGGTCGAGGGAATTCCAGCCGTTCGCATCGTCGAACACCATCAGGTAGCCCACGAGTTTCTTTCCTTTAATATAAATGGACTTTTCATCCGGCAAGGCCAGGTCCGAACGATGTGGCCACAAAAGATGGCCGCTCCCCAATTCCGAACGCCCGCTCACCACGATGCAGAGGTTGTCAATGATGCCGTTGCCGTCGGCGTCAAGCCGCACCTCGTCGGGCAAAGCCTCCGACAAATAAGCGGCCACCTCGCGGACCAATGCCTGTTCGCGTGCCGCCTTGTCCACCTCGTCTTCATAACCGATGGTGTTGATTTCACCCTTCACCCGGTAATAGCCCCTTTCTTGGCGTGCCTGGTAGGAGACGACTTTGTCGCCTACCGGAGCGGGAAAGAAACTGCTCGTCCACGAAAGCTGTCCGTAGGAAGCCTCATGGAAATAGTTGTACACGGAATTCGCCCCCGGGGCAGAGCCGTTGAAAAGTGCTTCATAATCGGAAAAAGCCATCTCAAAGCTATCCGAATTGTCCTCCTCGCCTTGGAAACGGACAAAACAAACCAAATTCCCCAATTCGCCTTTGCTCTTTTCAGCCGCTTTTGCCGCCGTCAGCCCACAAAGGAAAAAAAGAAGAAGGAAAAACCTGCCAAAGTAGAGTCTTGCCATAAATACTGCTTTTTTAATGAATATAGTAACACCCGCAAAGATATTCAATTTTCCGCAGGTCATGACAGCAATCGCACTTTTTTTCATCCATAAGCGGAAAATCCACCCGTCGACGGGTTTAATCCCACACAAACGCCCCGACAGCATCCGCACCTTCACTCATGCCCACGGCCGCATGCGCCCCAACCGTGAACCGTCAAGGCATATACTTCTTGGAACTTTTTTTCAGGCTCCTGGCCTAATTTGTATAGTTTTTTTTAAATTCCTCTAAGGCATGCAAGATAATCAGCCACAGGAAAAGACACACAACACCAAACACACAAAAAAAACAACGCAAGCCCCCGTTTTTTTTTTCGCTTGAGAAAAATGGATGGATCGCTTGAGAAAAAAATGTGAATCGCCTGAAAGAAATTCCTTCGTCTCAAGACAAGACATACCGACATGATAATAAGCGACATACGGCATGCTTTCACTATTCTTGAATTTCAACTCTGAAAACATGGACAAGACACATCCTGACATCCAGGAATCCTTAGAAAGGATCTGTCCTAACCCAAAAATTGTCGGGATTATTGGGTCTTTCTGGAAAGTCTCCAGACTCATTGCGCCACATCTTGTCATGAACCCTTTCCCTCCAACCCTTTAAAACCGGAAAAGCCATCCTGGAAGGAAAGAAAAATCCAGCCATTTTTGCTCTTCGCCGAAGAGTCCGCAGAAGAATGAGCCCGATGGAAAAATCATTCCCGAAAAAGCCCATTGCATGGAAAACCATCATTTCATGATGCAAAAGAAAACTTTCATGGGCTCTCTTTAACTAAAAAAAGCGGAATAGAGGAAGAAAAACGAATTTTTGCTTTGTTTTCTTGTTCTTTCTCTCTATCTTTGGCTCTTTGACAAGCTAACAAATGTCTGTGACACAACATTTTTTTAAGCATCTTCATTCCTATGATGATAAAAAAGGACAAACAGAGTTAAAAAGGAAGTCTAACTTAAACACAGAAAGCGTATGAGAAAGTATCTACATGCATTCGTATTTGCCATGTTTGGGCTCACCGCCCAAGCACAACAATCCACCCCGGCCATCACCCTGACCGCCGAAGTGGACAGCATGGCAAGGGAACTGGTTTTCGCGGCCACGGAACCCGGGCACAAGCTCCGCATTGACTGGGGCGACGGGAAAACCGTGGAAACCGAGGAAATCGCCGTGGCCGACGACTATGGGACCACCACGGCCGTCTACGGGACGCCCGTCGGAAACGGGGAAATCAAGATCTACGGCGAGGGCATCGCACAGTTCGAGGCCGTCTCCAGGGTGGACGGCACGCAGATCACGGCCATCGACGTCACCGGGGCGAAGGACCTGGCGGAACTCGCCATCAACGGGAACGACATCCGGGCCATCGACCTGAGCCAGAACACGAAGCTCGCCAAGCTCGTCTGCTCCAACAACAGCATCGAGACGCTCGACCTCTCGGCCAATCCCGAACTGACGCGACTGGAGGCGCAGAACATGAAGCTCGCCAGCATCGACCTGAGCCAGAACACGGCGCTCACCTACCTCCACCTGGGCAACAACCTGCTCACCGACATCGACATCACGGCAAACACCGAGCTGGGAAGCATCTACCTGCTCAACAACCAGATCGGGGAAATCGACCTGAGCCAGAACAAGAAGCTCACCTACATCAGCCTCAACAACAACCTGCTCACCTCGATTGACGCGACCGCCTGCGAGAACCTCGCCTCGCTCTTCTGCATGAACAACCGGCTGGAGGAGGTGAAGATCGGGCAGGTGAAGACCACCGTCAACCTCAACGGGAACCGCCTCACCCTCGCCACCCTGCCCGCAGCCACCAGCAGGAACTTCCTCTACAACCAGCAGGAGGCTCTGCAAATCGCCGAAAGCGTCAAGGTGGGCGAGACCATAGACCTCTCCGCGCAGAACCACATCAGCGGGCTGGCCGGCACCCCGCAGGCCACCGCCTACACCTGGATAACGGCACAGGGCGACATCCTGGCCGCCGGAACGGACTACACCGAGGAGGACGGCAAGTTCACCTTCCTCAACGCGCAGCAAGACTCCGTATACTGCACGATGGAGACACCGGCATTCCCCGCATTCACCGGCGCGAACCCCTTCAAGACCACATTCGTCTACGTGACGGACGGAAGCGCCATCGACACCCCGGCCATCACCCTGACCGCCGAAGTGGACAGCATGGCAAGGGAACTGGTTTTCGCGGCCACGGAACCCGGGCACAAGCTCCGCATTGACTGGGGCGACGGGAAAACCGTGGAAACCGAGGAAATCGCCGTGGCCGACGACTATGGGACCACCACGGCCGTCTACGGGACGCCCGTCGGAAACGGGGAAATCAAGATCTACGGCGAGGGCATCGCACAGTTCGAGGCCGTCTCCAGGGTGGACGGCACGCAGATCACGGCCATCGACGTCACCGGGGCGAAGGACCTGGCGGAACTCGCCATCAACGGGAACGACATCCGGGCCATCGACCTGAGCCAGAACACGAAGCTCGCCAAGCTCGTCTGCTCCAACAACAGCATCGAGACGCTCGACCTCTCGGCCAATCCCGAACTGACGCGACTGGAGGCGCAGAACATGAAGCTCGCCAGCATCGACCTGAGCCAGAACACGGCGCTCACCTACCTCCACCTGGGCAACAACCTGCTCACCGACATCGACATCACGGCAAACACCGAGCTGGGAAGCATCTACCTGCTCAACAACCAGATCGGGGAAATCGACCTGAGCCAGAACAAGAAGCTCACCTACATCAGCCTCAACAACAACCTGCTCACCTCGATTGACGCGACCGCCTGCGAGAACCTCGCCTCGCTCTTCTGCATGAACAACCGGCTGGAGGAGGTGAAGATCGGGCAGGTGAAGACCACCGTCAACCTCAACGGGAACCGCCTCACCCTCGCCACCCTGCCCGCAGCCACCAGCAGGAACTTCCTCTACAACCAGCAGGAGGCTCTGCAAATCGCCGAAAGCGTCAAGGTGGGCGAGACCATAGACCTCTCCGCGCAGAACCACATCAGCGGGCTGGCCGGCACCCCGCAGGCCACCGCCTACACCTGGATAACGGCACAGGGCGACATCCTGGCCGCCGGAACGGACTACACCGAGGAGGACGGCAAGTTCACCTTCCTCAACGCGCAGCAAGACTCCGTATACTGCACGATGGAAACACCGGCATTCCCCGCATTCACCGGCGCGAACCCCTTCAAGACCACATTCGTCTACGTGGCCAAAGGTACCGGAGTGGAAAGCCTCAGCAAAGCCCAGGCACCGGTCATCCGTGGCGGTAAGGGCTTCATCACCGTAGACCACGCGCCTGCCGGTTGCACCGTCGCCCTCTACGACCTGAGCGGATGCCCGATTGGCACACAGACGGCCTCCGGAGACCGACTCACATTCAACGTGAAGCCGGGGCTGTACATCATCTCCATAGATGGCACTGCACGTAAGGTAGGAGCCTTCTAAGCCATGAACCCCACGGGCGGGGAAGCCGGCCTGGCACAAGCCTGACCGCTTCCCCGCCCGTTTTTCCTGAAACGAAAACAACCAAAACATTATCATCATGAGAAAAGGTACTGGAATATTCCTCTTATTATTAGCAGCAATGGTAGCCTGCCCGCAAGCAGAAGCCAGACGCAAAAACAAAAAAAAGAACCAAGCAATCGCGGCCCTGGTGAAAGACTCCGTCAGTGCCGATTACAAGAAAGTGACCAAAGGGGCACGCACGCAAAAAGGGCTCTTCACCGTCATCTTCAATGCCAAAGAAGGCAAACTCTATTTTGAAATTCCCGACTCGGCATTCAGCCGCAGCTATATATTGGCCAATCGCGTGGCCGCAACCAGCAACACGCGGGAATACGTGGCCGGACAGATGGCCACAACCCCCATGCTCATCCGGTTCAGCAAAGACGAGCGCAACGTATACATGCACCAAGTCCAAAGCGGCGACGTGGTGGCACAGGACGACCCCATCCGCGCTTCGTTCGACAAGAACTTCTGCGACCCTGTGCTCAAAGGCTTCAAAATCGCAGCCCATAACGGAGGAAACGTGGTGATCGACGTCACCTCTTTCTTCGGCGGCAACGAAAAATGCATCAGCCCGATCAAGACCGACAATCCCATCTCCAAGTTGCTGGGCGGAAGCAGTTCGCTGAAAGGCTCGTTCGTGGCCGATGCTTCCGGCATCATGAACGTGAAGGATTTTCCCGGCAACATCGAAATCAAAAGCCGTCTCTCGTTCAGCCTCTCGCCGCTGAACCAACCTTATTCGCTCGTCATGCACCGCTCGCTTTTCGTACTTCCCGAAAAGCCGATGCCCATGCGCCTGCAAGACAACCGCGTGGGGTACTTCTATGGTGACAAAAGCATCTATTCCTCCAACCGGGACGGCGTGAAACTCCGCACATTCATCCACCGTTGGCGGCTGGAACCGAAAGAAGAAGACCGCGACCGCTACTTCCGCGGCGAATTGGTGGAACCGCAGAAACCCATCGTATTCTACGTGGACTCCGCCTTCCCTGAAAAATGGCGTTCGGCCATTAAACAAGGCATCGAAGATTGGAACACCGCTTTCGAGGCCGCAGGATTCAAAAATGCGATCCGCGCCAAAGACTATCCGGCAAACGACAGCACGTTTGACCCCGACGACATGCGTTACAGCTGCTTCAAATATGCAGCCTCGCCCACGGCCAACGCCATGGGGCCGAGCCACGTAGACCCGCGCACGGGAGAAATCCTCACGGGCGATGTCATCTGGTACCACAACATCTTGTCCCTGCTCCATGACTGGCGCTTCGTGCAGACCGGGGCGGTCGACCCAAGAGTGCGCAAACAAGTGTTCGACGACGAGGTGATGCGTGAATCCATCCGCTATGCCGCCGCCCACGAAATCGGCCACACGCTGGGCCTGATGCACAACATGGGAGCCAGCTACGCTTTCCCCGTGGACTCCCTGCGCGACCCGGCTTTCACCCAACGCTACGGCACCACGCCGAGCATCATGGACTATGCACGCAACAACTACGTGGCACAGCCCGGCGACGTGGAACGCGGCGTGAAACTTACTCCGCCAGTGCTTGGCGTCTATGACATCTATGCCATCAACTGGGGTTACCGCCTCATCCCCGGAGCCACGAACCCCGAAGCCGAAAAGCCGACGCTGGATGCTTGGATCGCGGAGAAAGACGGGGATCCGAAGTTTGAATTCGGCGCACAACAACTGTTGGGCACCGTGGATCCCACAGACCAAACAGAAGACTTGGGCAACGACCATATCAAAGCCGGCAATTACGGTATCTCCAATCTGAAAATCCTGATGCAAAATTTAGAGGAATGGAACATGGACCGCGGCGAACGATATGACGAAATGGAAAACATGTACCTTGAAATTGTCAACCAATACAACCGCTACCTGCGGCATGTCATTCCCTACATCGGCGGTATACGGTATGAGGAAATACGGCAAGGGGACGGCAAAGAAACGTCGAAGCATTACATCAACCGCGAGAAACAGCACGAAGTCATGCTATGGCTCCTGGAACAGGCACGCACTTACCACGAATGGCTCACGGACAAAGACCTTATCGGCAAACTGGAAATCAACATGAACGCCAACGACAAGTTGCTCTCCACCGTGGTCACGGGACTGATCAACTCTGCAGCCCTCTACCGCATCCAAGAAAGCGGACAGGTAGACCCGGCACAGAATTACACGCTCGATGAATACATGGAGGATCTGGCGGAAGAACTTTTCAAAGCCCCTTCAGGAGGCCGCCTTTCCGACGCGGAACAGCAGCTGCAAGCAGCCGCGATCAACATCATGATCAACAATTCCGGGCTCGACACAAAAGCGAAAGCCTCTTCGGCGCTCGCCCTGCAAACGGAAACCGCCCTCCACGACACGGAATGCCCGCAGCCGGGATGCTGCGCACTGGGCATGCCGGAAGCCACCTCGTTCGCCCGCATCAACTTCGGCCTGCCCACCTTGCCGAAAGACCGCATGGGTGCCCTCATGACGGGCCGGCTCCGCGAAGTGCTGCGCCTCTACAAAGCCCGCCGCGGTGCGGCCAACGGCTCCACGCGCGACTTCTACGACTACCAGATCTTGCGCATCGAACGAATCTTTGCCCTCTGACCTCATAACCCATGTCTATTATGAATAAAAAAAGAATACTGACTACATTTGCCTGCGCCCTCCTGCTCTGCGGGGGGCTGCCGGCACAAACGACCACCACGCCTCATCCCGTGTTGAAGGGCAAAGTGGTGGACCGCGGCGGGGAAACCGTCATCGGCGCACACGTGAAATGGAAAGGCGAGAAACTGGGAGCCGTGACCGACATTGACGGCGTGTTCTCCATTCCCGAGACAGGCACCGAACTGGTCATCTCGTTTTTAGGCTACAAGACGCAGACCGTCAATGTCAAACCAGGACAAAAGGAAATCATCGTGACCCTGGAAGACGACGCACAAAACCTGGACGAACTGGTCGTTGTGGGCTACGGCACACAAAAGAAGGCCTCGCTCACCGGGTCTATCGAAACCATCAAACGCGAAGACTTGCTCTCGCTGCCCACCGCCAACCTCGACGAAGCACTCTACGGGCAAGTGGCCGGACTCCAAGTGATGCAAACCACGGGAGACCCCAGCAGTGCCAAGGAAGCCGACCTGCACATCCGAGGCATCAACAACACGCCCCTGCTCGTCATCGACGGCGTGCCGCGCTTCGGCACCAGCACCAGCGACGGCGAGATGCGGCTCTCCGACCTGAACCCTGACGACATCGAAAGCATCTCCATCCTGAAGGACGCGGCCGCAGCCGCCGTTTACGGCTCGCGCGCCGCCAACGGGGTCATCCTCGTGCAGACGAAACGGGCGGAAGGCAACCAGAAGGTGTCGGTCAACTACCGCGGACAGATGAACATCCAGCAAGCCGCGCAGCTGCCCGACTTCCTCGACGCCTACGAATATGCCAAGCTCTACAACCGGGCGGTGGAAAACACGCCGGGGACGACCAACACCCCCTACACCGACGAACAACTGGCCATGATCCGCGACCATTCCAACCCAAACGTGTATGGCGACGAGAACCTGCTGGACTATCTGGACAACGTGGGCTACACCACGACGCACAGCGTGTCGGCCAGCGGCGGCAACCAGTATGTGCGCTACTACCTTTCCGGCGGATATACCCATTCCAAGGGACTTTACAGCGGCGTGAACCGCGACCGCTTCAACTATTCGGCCAAACTCGATGCCACGCTGGCCAAAGGGCTCACGCTCTCGCTCGACATCACGGGAGCGCACACCAAGAGCAAGAATTCCAGCTACACCACCGTGGATGCGGCCTACAACTTCTCGCCCCTCGAAGTGCTGCGCTTCGAAAACGGAGACCTGGCCAGCCTCGACGGGAGCAACCCGCTCATCAACGTGGATGGGCTGGGCGGCTACATCAAGGACACGGGCCGGATGAACACCATCACGGCCAACCTGCGTTGGGAGCTGCCGTGGGTGAAAGGACTGTCCGTGTATGCCCGCGCCACGTTTGACAACAACAACCGCATCGAAAAGACGTTCAGCAACCCCGTCACGCTCTACACCTACGACGAGCAGACGGGCGAATACGCCACCGATCCCAACACGGTCTATCCCACGGCCAAGGTCACCATCGAGCAGATCGACCGCTTCGTGGACAACCAACTCTACGAGGCCGGCGTGAACTACGCCCGCACGTTCAATGCCAAACACGACGTGGGCGCGATGCTCGTGGCCAACTACCAGCAGACGCACAACCAATACATGACGGGCGAGAACCAGAACGCCAGCATCTATCCCGAAATCATCGGCACGGCCATTTCCGCCCGCCTCATCGGCAGCGAGACCTACAACCAGCGCGCCTCGCTGGTGGGACGTCTCACCTACGGCTATGACAACCGCTATTTCGTGGAAGGCAACTTCCGCGTGGACGGCTCCACTTATTTCCACCCCGACCACCGCTGGGGCTTCTTCCCCTCCGTGTCGGCCTCGTGGGTGCTCTCCAACGAAGCGTTCTTCAAGCGGTGGAACCAGCCCGTGCTGTCCAACGTGAAGTTCCGCGCCTCCACCGGCTTGCTGGGCGACGACGGCCTCGTGGGGGAATACTCCTACCTCATGACCTACATCGAATCTTCCCGCGAAGGCTACAACATCGGCGGGAACTACCGCCCCGGCATCATCATGAACACAGGCAACTATCCCAACCCGCTGCTCACCTGGGGCAAGTCGCACGACTACAACCTTGCCGCCGACCTCGGCTTCTGGGACAACCGCTTCGGGCTCACCTTCGAATACTACTGGCGTTTCGAGACCGACAAGATCACCTCGGCCCCGGCCTACCTCTACCCGCCCACCACGGGCGTGGACGGCAACGTGCCGAACATGAACTTCAGCAAGCTCAAGGCCTGGGGATGGGACCTCACGCTCACCCACCGCAACACCGTCGGCAAGGTGAAGTACAACGTGGACCTCACGCTGGCCAAGAGCGATGACAAATACCTCGACTACGGCGACGAGTCCTCGCTCACCCCCAACCGCCGCCGCGCCGGGCGCAGCAGCATGGTGTGGTCGATGTACGAGGCCGAAGGGCTGTTCCAGTCGCAAGAGGAAATCGACGCCTACATGCCAAACATGAGCCCGACGGAGAAAGCCGAGCTGGCGCCCGGCGACATCAAGTACAAGGACCAGAACAACGACGGCAACCTCACCACGGAGGATCTCGTCTACGTGAAGAACTCCTCCAATCCCGACTTCAACTTCAGCCTCCGCCTCGGCGTGAGCTACAAGGGCTTCTTCGTGAACGCCATGTTCCAGGGCGCGACGGGCTACCAACAGAACATCACGGAGCTTTACACCACGCAGAGCGGAAGCCTGCAGCGGTTCCAGGACTACCACCTGACCGACACCTGGAGCAAGGACAACCCCAACGCCTCGCTGCCGCGCATCAAGTTCGCCACGGCCAACGACAACAACCGCCGCGCCTCCACCTTCTGGGTGCGCGACTGCGACTTCCTGCGCCTCAAGTCGCTCTCCGTGGGCTACGCCTTGCAACCCAAGGTGCTGCGGAAGGTCAAGCTCTCCTCGGCCAGCATCGCCCTGCAGGGCAGCAACCTGGTCACGTGGTCCAGCATCAAGGACCTCGGCATGGACCCGGAATCGCTGCGCGGCTACCCCATACAGCGTTCCTACGGCATCACGCTCAACCTGGGCTTCTAAACTCATAAACCTACCAAAAAAACAGCAAAGAAATGAAACTGAAGAAATATATCTTTTGCGGACTGCTGGCCGCCGGAACGGCGGCATTCTCCGGTTGCGACGACTTGTTCCGCGACACGCCCGTGGACAAGATGTCGGAAACCGACATCTGGCGCAATCCCATGCTGCTGGACGAATATGTCCTGCCATGGTACCGCAACATGAACCACGGCTTCTCCACCTACGTGCCCACCACCATCGCGCTGGTCAAGAGTGCCTCGCGCTACTTCATGCCGTGGTTCGGCGACCAGATCGTGCCCTCGAAGACCGACTACTACAACGCCGGCTACGGCGACCTGCTGAAAGGCAACCAGCAGGAAATCACCAATTGGGCGCGGGTGAACTGGAGCAAGTACTACACGCAGATCCAGTCCATCAACCGCATGTTCACCAACGAGGGCGAAATCGCCGACGGCGACCAGAAGCAGCGGGTGGAAGGCGAGGGCTACTTCTTCCGCGCCTACTACTATTACCTGCTGTGGAGGCAGTTCGGCGGCGTGCTGGTCATCAAGGAGCCGTTCGACCCGCTCAACGACCACAAGACCTTCCCCCGCGCCTCCTATCCGGAGATGGTGGAAGCCATCGTGAGCGACGCCAGGAAGGCGGCCGAGAGGCTCCCGCTCGACTACGACGCTACCGACATGGGACGGGTGACGAAAGGGGCCGCACTGACGCTCATCGCCAAAACCTATCTGTGGGCTTCGGCCGAACGCTTCCAGAACCAGGAGAAGGCCTACCTCGGATTCACCGACGACCGCTCGCGTGCGATGCTCGACTCGGCCAAGGTGGCCTATGAGAACCTCATGGGGCTGAAACACTACCAGCTCATCCAGATCGCCGGCACCACGGAGGAGGACTTCAAGAAGGAATACCGCAACATCTTCCTCACCAA
>CALUNJ010000023.1 GCA_944321975.1 uncultured Paraprevotella sp. | reverse complement strand
AGTTCAGCTGGTTAGAATACATGCCTGTCACGCATGGGGTCACGGGTTCGAGTCCCGTACGCACCGCGATAAACATTGAAAATCAATGTTTCTGCAAAGTAAAGGCGCGATTTTATATTCAGGAATGTAAGTTCGGGCGTTTTGTATTGGAACTTGGTTCTTTGCTTGTTTCATAAGAATCTTGCTGTTAAGTTTATAGCTGAATCAATCAATTCGTGTTATCAACGCTTCGCTTGTCAAAATCGAAGTCTGTGTTAGATGAAATTTTGCGAGAAATCCGAAACGGAGTGGGGTATTTCCTTATTAATTTCTTAACTTTGCAAATAAAGTAGGAAGACTATGGACGTTAAGAAACATATTATGGCTTTGGGATTTGTTCCAAAAAATGGGACGAATGGCATTTATCATAAAACATATGTTGATTATGCCATAGAGGTCGACTTTGAAAAACAGAGTATTGATTATGGCAATGGCATCATAGCCGAAAGCAGGACTACGCAGAATTTTTCACAGCCTGAAAATTTTGTGGTGCTCGAATGTGTGGATAGGCTACTTCTCAAAGGATATAAACCTCAGCATATCGTGCTTGAAAAAACTTGGCCGTCAGGACATGGCACATCCGGGCGATTGGATATTTGCGTTAATCGTGAAGATGGCACACCATATATGCTTATTGAATGTAAGACTTACGGCAAAGAGTACAATAGGGCATCGGCTAAAATCCATAAGGATGGCGGCCAATTGTTTACTTATTTCCAGTTGTCTGGCGGTAAGGCTGATGTGATAATGCTCTATTCCTCGAAATTGGAAGATGGCAGGTTCGTATATGTTAGTGAAATAATCAAAATCGAGGATGATTATCGTAATGGTGATGTGAAAGACATTTATGAGAAATGGAATAAGCTCACCAAAGATAATGGTATCTTCGATTCTTGGGTCCGGCCGTATAATTTCCAGAGCAAAGCCTTGACAAAGGAGCAGTTGAAGGAGATTAAAGCGGAAGATTCGAGTTTTATTTTCAACCGTTTCCTTGAAATACTGCGTCACAATGTAGTTTCAGATAAAGGTAATGCGTTCAATAAGATCTTCACGCTCTTTTTGTGTAAGGTTTATGATGAAACTACTATAGGCGAGGGTGAGGAATTAAAGTTCCAATGGCTCGAAGGGCGAGATAATCATGTTGATTTCCAGTTGCGTTTAACAGACCTTTATCGTAAAGGCATGAAAAAGTTCTTGGACAGGACTGTCAGCGACTTCAACAATGAGGACTTTGACAAGCGTTGCGCAAATTTGAATGAAGATACCAAGCAATATCTTCTCAAAGAGGTAAACAAACTCCGCCTTGAAAAAAATAATGAGTTTGCAATCAAGGAAGTATATGATAATGCATCTTTTGAAGAAAATGCAAAGGTCGTAAAAGAAGTCGTGGAATTGATTCAAGGGTACAGGATCCGCTATAATAAACGCCAGCAATATCTATCCGACTTTTTTGAATTGTTACTTACTACTGGCCTTAAGCAAGAGGCCGGGCAGTACTTTACACCAGTGCCTATTGCTCAATTTATCATCAAGAGTATTCCTTTAGATTCTATTGTGGCTGAAAGACTGTCCAGTAAGGATGGCGAGATTTTGCCATATATGATTGATTATGCATCGGGTAGCGGTCATTTTATCACAGAGTATATGCATGAAATACAGGATATTATAAACAACTGTGATACTTCTAAATATATTGAAGAGACAAGAAAGCACCTTATAAACTGGCAGAACTGTCATTTTGATTGGGCTACAGATTATGTATATGGCGTTGAAAAAGATTATCGGCTTGTCAAAGTCGGTAAAGTTGGATGCTATCTGCATGGTGATGGTCTGGCCAACGTCATTTTGAGCGATGGCCTTGCAAACTTCTGTAATAAAGAGTATAAAGGTAAGTTGCATAAGGATTTTGATGACGGACGACAGGATAATCAGCAGTTCGATATCGTGTTAAGTAATCCTCCATACTCGGTGTCTTCATTCCGCCAGACAACTCGTGATTATTATACCGAACAAGATTTTGAATTGTACAAATCGCTTACGGACAACAGTTCTGAGATAGAGTGCTTGTTTGTGGAGCGTACAAAACAATTGCTGAAAGATGGAGGTGTCGCAGGCGTTATTTTGCCAAGCTCTATATTGAGTAATTCGGGGATATACACTAAGGCGCGCGAGATCATATTGCAATATTTTGATATTGTAGCTATCGCTGAATTGGGTGGTAATACCTTTATGGCAACAAGTACAAATACAGTCGTTTTGTTCCTGCGGCGTAGAGACAATTATTTTGCGGCCAATACGAAGGGTGCCGTTGAGGCTTACTTCCGTACACTAAATGATGTGACTATCAACGGCATCGAAACTCCTGTTTTAAAATATGTGACACAGGTGTGGGATGGCCTTGATTATGCCGATTATGTCACATTGCTCCAAAAGACCCCAAATGACAAGGTAAAGGCACACGAGATATATGCAGCGTATAAAAAGAAAATCTCTGCAGAAAATGAGGCAAAGTTGTTTGAGACGATTCTAAGTATAGAAGCGGAGAAACTCTTGTATTTCGTGCTTGCATATCCTCAAAAGGTTGTCATTGTCAAGAGCGGAGAAAAAGGGGTGGAAAAACGTTTCTTAGGCTATGAGTTCTCAAATCGTCGAGGAAGTGAGGGAATTCATGCTATTCAAAGAGGAAAAGGCATTGATGAGTGTACCCAGCTTTTTGATGTAAACAGCTATGACAATCCTTTGCGGGCAAGTACTTATATATATAGAGCCTTTAATGGTGATTTCGCATCGCCAATAGCAGAGGATATGCAATCGCATATTAGTCGTATATCCTTAATTGATATGCTCGCTTTTAACAGAGGCGTGTTCGAAAAGAACATTTCGATTGTTGCAAAAAAAAAAGTAAGAAGTAGTATATTCCCATTAGAATCAATTGAAAAATTGGCACGAATAATTCGTGGCGTTACTTATGCAAAAGAAGACCAAGTTCAGGAAATAACAAATAATATTGTGTTAACTGCTGACAATATAACGTTGTCCGGTGATTTGGAAATCAATAAACTGATTTATCTCCAGCCTAACAAAAAACTTGATTCAGACAAGGTGCTGAAAAAGAATGATTGTTTCGTTTGTTTTTCGAGTGGGAGCAAAGCACATATTGGTAAAATCACTTTTATCGAGCATGATACATCGTTCTATGCGGGAGGCTTTATGGGGATAATAAGAGCCTATTCCGATAGAATACTTCCAAAATTTCTTTATATTGTGTTAAATAGTGCCTTGTATAGACAAATAATAAGAGACGAGAGTTGTGGTAATAATATTCAAAACTTATCACAATATATAGCTCAAATAAAAATCCCGGTTCCTCCGATTGGCATTCAAAGGCAGATTATAGAAGAAATCTGTAAAGTAGATAGGTCTGTTTCATCTTTTATGCAGCAGATTAAAAAAGATGAAGCAAATACAGAAGATTTACTATCCTCGATTAAGTTTGAAGAAGGTTCATTGGAAACTATTGCTCCATTCGTTACCGAGTCTATTAAGTATAAAGATATAACGCCCGAGTCATATGTCACAACAGATAATATGCTTAAGAACAAATTGGGCATTGTTCCATTTGTCGGAGAGGCGAATGTTTCTTCCGTTACAGAGTACAGGAAAGAGGACATATTGATTTCTAATATCCGCCCATATCTTAAAAAGATTTGGTTTGCGGACAAAGAGGGGGGATGTTCAAAGGATGTGCTTGTCTTAAGGTCGGCCGATGCAAGCAAATATCTTCCTAAGTACATTTTCTATATGATTCGTAGAGATGCATTTTTTGACCATGTAATGGAAGGTAAGAAAGGGGTCAAAATGCCACGCGGGAATAGGGATGACATTCAGCAATACAGAATCCCCATACCGCCAATTGAAGAGCAGAAGCGTATCGTGTCTCAGATAGAGGCCTTGGAACTGGAGGCTGCAAAAGCCCGTCATTTGATAGAAAATGCGGCGAGGGAAAAACAGGCGGTACTTGATAGGTATTTATAAAATGAGCGGCAGCAAAGGTCATAGGAAACTCTCTTTAGGGAATGGAAGAATGACAGGCGCATTGCCTTTGCCCCGTCCCGGCTTTTCTAAACGGGGAAAATACAGGTGATGTGTATAGGCCGTGAATCCATGTGGACAGATTAGATTTTGAGTACATATGATAAGAACTTTTTTCATCAAGTCCATGCTCTTCATGGCAGTGTGGGCTTTCGGTCCGGCACTTGCTGCCTGCGGCCGGACTGTCAGCGGGAATATGCCGGAAGCCGGGGTCGACCTGCCGGCTTCGAAAGGCGCTTTCTACACCGGCGTGTACCGTAACCTTTTTCATGAATATCTGGGCGTTTCCCCTGCTCAGACGGATGAGAAGTTGGCACAATTGTGGCGGCATTTCTTTGAAGACCCGCATCACAAAGTCTATTTTGAAGCCCAAGACGGCACCGCCTACATCTACGACACGGGCAGTCGCGATGTCCGTACGGAAGGCATGTCCTATGGCATGATGATTTGCGTGCAACTCAACAAACGGGCCGAATTTGACAAACTTTGGCGTTGGGCAGACAAACACATGCGTTATGCTTCCGGGCGATGGAAGGGGTATTTTGCTTGGCAATGCAAGACAAACGGCGAGAAAATCGGGGGCGAGCCGAGTTGTGCCACCGACGGGGAGGCTTATTTTATCACCGCGTTGTTCTTCGCTTCCCATCGCTGGGGCGACCATGGAGACATCAATTACGGGGCGGAGGCGCAGCGTATTCTCAAAGAAGTCATGTCCAAAGACGGTTCAGAAGGGGTTTATAACCTGTTCGACCGGGAATCCAAGCTCATCACCTTCGTCCCTTCCGAAGGCAATCAGAATTTCACGGATCCTTCCTACAACCTGCCCGCGTTCTTCGAATTATGGGCGCGGTGGTCCGACACCAATTCCGACTTCTGGTCGCAGACCGCGCAGGCGGCGCGCGACTTGCTGGCCAAGGCTTCGCATCCCGAAACGGGCTTGTTCCCCGATTATTCCACCTTTGAGGGGCGCCCGCACCAGCCGGACTGGAAAACGGACTACGATGCCCGCCGCTATCAGTTCGATGCGATCCGCTGTGCGATGAACATCGGCATGGATGCGCATTGGTTCGGGGCAGACCTGTCCCGCCAAAGAAGGATGATGACGCGCCTGCTGGAGTTTTTTAGAAAGGACGGATATGTCCACGGCCAATTTGATTGGAATGGCGCGAATCCTTCCGGAAACTATTCGGAAGGCATGGCCGGAGCCAACGCCGCAGGTTGTTTTGCGCTGGAAGACAAAACCCTGATTCGTGAAAACCTCAAGCGGCTGTGGAACACGCCGGCTCCCACGGGCATGTTCCGCTACTACACGGGCATGGTTTACTTTTTGTCCATGTTGCACGTCACCGGGAATTTCAGGATTTACGCCCCTTCCGTCTGACGCAATGTCTTTAGGGAAACCCAATGGCACATGAAGCGAACCGCTTTTCCGCGGGTCCTTCATATGCCATTGGGGGCAGGAATGCCGCGAACTTTTTTTAAAAGAGAAGTTCGGGGTACATGGTCTTGTGGCCGGTTGGTCTTGGAGGTGGATTTAGGGTGGCCGGCTTCCTTTTTCTTATGATACGGCCTGTTCTTTTAGGGCATCTGATGATATTTTGAGGTGCGTTTGTTTTTCTCAGGCGATTCACATTTTTTTCTCAAGCGGAAAAATCCCGTTTCTCTTGCATGGGACGGGGGCGTGCAATCTTTTGGTTTTCCTGTTCTTTTTCTGTTTTTCTTTGATTCTTGTGCAGTCGGGGGCTGTGGGAGGGACGACGATGGGGCATGCATCGGGCTTTGGAGGCCATTTTGCTATTTGTTCCTTTTCCGCGTGCAAGAATCAAAAATCATTCTGTCATTCATTTCATGCGTTTCCAGGCATACTTTCCTTTTTTTGTGCCCTTCCTGTCAGGAACGGAGCCAGAAAAATGGGGATATAGGCTTTTTTGGGTTCCTTTTTGATTTTGCCTCACGTTCTGAGGTTTCCTCTTTCCTCCGGCTCTTGGCGTCCGGACGGGTCTGCGCGATCCTCACAGGGGAAAACGGGCGTGGTTGAGGAGAATTTCCCGGCCGTTCTTTTGGACGGGTGGGAAATCTGTGTGCATTCCCGGGTCGGGCTTTGGCCCGGTTGCCGGGATGAGGCTTTCCGGTTCCTTCCGTTTTTCTTCATTTGTCATGTGGCGGATCCGGAAGGGGATGCCGGGCCGGCAAGGGGCGGAGGACGTGCCGGGGATGTCTTTTCCTGTTTTCCCCCTTTTGGCTGCTTCTGAAATGAATGGAAAAAGTCAATATTTTCGAGGCCGCTTTTCCCCGTGTTCCGGACGGCGGGAGTCTTTTCGAAAAACCTTTTTTTAGCCTTTGTAACCTTCATGTAACTCATTTTTTTGCATTTTTTAGGGCTGATGTTTCATATTAAAAACTATTGGTTACATATTCGAAAGCGACTAAAGCATAAATTCTGTTACTTTGGTGCGTTAAACACGCCATGAAAAAACAAGTTGGCTAATAATAAAAAAATACGTTATGAATACACTATCACAAAGAGTGCCTTTAGGCGAAAAAATCGGCTATTCGCTGGGCGACGCGGCGGCGAACCTCGTCTTCCAGATGATGATGATTTACCAATTGAAGTTTTACACGGATGTATTCGGGCTTGAAGGAGCCATCGCGGGCACCGTGTTGCTGATTGCCCGTATCGTGGATGCCTTCGTGGATCCTACGGTGGGCATCTTGTCGGACAAGACGCAGACCCGCTGGGGCAAGTTCCGCCCGTGGGTCGTGTGGACGGCTTTGCCTTTCATGGTGTTCTATGTGTTGGCATTTTACAATCCCGGCATTGAGGACAAGGCTTTGGTCGCCTTCTACGCCGGTGTCTCCTATGTGTTGCTCATGTCGCTCTATTCTTTTAATAATACACCTTACAGTTCGTTGGGCGGCGTGATGACGGGCGATATTAAGGAACGCACGAGCATCACTTCCATTCGCTTTGTGGCGGCCACGGTGGCCCAGTTCGTGGTGCAGGGCCTGACGTTGCCTTTGGTGCACAAGTTCGGTCGCGGCGCGGGAGCCGATGATGCCCAGGGCTGGCTGACGACGATCACTATTTTTGCCGTGGTCGGTTTTGTGTTCCTCGTGGTGGCCGGCCTTTCGGCCAAGGAGCGCATCGCCCCGCCCCCTTCCCAGAAGATGGATGTGAAGAACGACCTGAAGGGGCTGTTCGCCGATGTGTCGTGGCGTTCGATGTTCATTCTCACGCTTTTTGTCTTTGTGACGTTGGCCATGTGGGGTTCCGCGATGTGCTATTATTTCCAGAACTATGTGGACCCGCAGTCGTTGGGGCAGTTCCTCGACCGGCTGGGACTGGTGAAGGAGGAAGGAGCCGTCCTGGGAGTTGGCATGCAGGTGCTTGATTCCTTCAGCTTGCTGGCCACGAAGGCGGCCGACGGGACGATCGCTCCGGTGGAATCCTATACGATCGGCCTTTCGTTGTTTAACATGACCGGCGCGGTGGTCCAATTGGTCGGCGTGATGTTGCTGTCTGAGTTTTTGGCCAACCGTTACGGCAAGAAGGCCACGTTCATTGTTTGTTTGGGCTTGACGGCTTTGTTCACGGCCGCTTTCATGATTCCGGGCAAAGACGACATCGGTTTCATCTTCACGCTGGGCATTTTGAAGAGCCTGGCCTATGCGCCCACGGTGCCTTTGCTTTGGGCCATGATCGCGGATGTGGCCGATCACATGGAATATGTCAGCCGCCGCAGGGCCACGGGGTTGTGTTTCTCCGGCGTGGTGTTTGCCCTGAAGGCCGGACTGGGCGTGGGCGGTGCCATCGCGGGATTGATCCTTTCCATGTTCGGTTACGTGAACGACATCATGGCCGTGCAGTCGCCGTCGTCCATCATGGGCATCCGGCTGGCTTCGAGCATCGTGCCCGGCATCTGTTTTGGCATCGGCGTGGTGGCTTTGTTCTACTATCCCATCTCCAAATCGGTGAATGAGAAGATGCAGGCCGAACTGGCTCGCCGGCGTGCGGAGGAAGGAAAGGAATGACACGGCGGAAGAAAATGAAATAACCTATTAATAAAGAACAGAATATGAAAAAGAGATTTATGGCATTAGGGGCGGCATTGTGCATGTTCGCAATGGTGTTTGCCGAAGGGGGAAAGACATTGCGTGAGGCGTATGCCGACAAATTCCTGATTGGGACGGCGTTGAACACCCGGCAGGTGACGACCCGGAACAAGGAGTTGCAGTCGCTCATTCGTGACCAGTTCAGCGCCGTGGTGGCCGAAAACTGCATGAAAGGCGAAGTGGTGCAGCCCGAAGAGGGGCGGTTCGACTTCACGGACGGCGACCGTTTGTGTGATCTGGCAGAGAAGAACGGGCAGGTGGTCACGGGGCATTGCCTGGTTTGGCATTCCCAGGCCCCGCGCTGGTTCTTTAAGGACAAGGACGGCAAGCAGGTAAGCCGCGAGGTGCTGATCCAGCGCATGAAAGACCATATCTACAAGGTGGTGGGCCATTACAAGGGCCGTGTGAAAGGATGGGACGTGGTGAACGAGGCGATCGAAGGGAACGGGGAGTTCCGCAAGTCGCCGTATTATCGCATCATCGGCCCCGAGTTCATCCGCCTGGCGTTCCAGTTTGCCCATGAGGCCGATCCCGATGCGGAGTTGTATTACAACGACTATGGCATGGACTCTCCGGCCAAGCGCGAAGCGGTGGTGAAGATGGTGAAGGACCTGAAGGCGCACGGTTGCCGCATCGACGCGGTGGGCATGCAGTCGCATTTGGGGTTCAACACTCCGCTCGACGAGTATGAGAAGAGCCTGGAAGCCTTTGTCGCAGCCGGCGTGAAAGTGATGGCCACGGAGTTGGAACTGAGCGTGTTGCCTTGGCCGAAAGGTAATTATGGCGCAGCCATCGAGACGAATTTTGACTATAAGCGGGAAATGGATCCCTACACGGAAGGGCTTCCGGCCGAGATCCAGAAAAAGCAGGATGACTTCTATGCCAAGCTGTTCGACATCTATTTGCGCCACAGCAAGGACGTGACGCGCGTGACGTTTTGGGGCGTGACCGACGGCGACTCCTGGAAGAACAATTTCCCGGTGCGCGGGCGCACGGATTATCCTTTGGCATTCGACCGCGAGATGAAGCCGAAACCTTTCGTGCAGACGCTGATCGACATGGCCGAATCCGGAAAATATGACCAATAAGAAAAGAAAAAACATAATAAAAACAGTTATAATATGAAGAAGAGATATTTGGTGCCCGAGGATTACATGGCGGATCCGTCGGTGCATGTGTTTGAAGGCAAAGTGTATATCTATCCTTCCCATGATTATGAGAGCGGAGTGCCCGAAGACGACTGGGGCTCGCATTTCAACATGCGGGACTACCACGTGTTCTCGTTGGACGACGTGATGGAAGGCCCGGTGACCGACCACGGCGTGGTGCTCGACGTGGACGATGTGCCCTGGGCCAAGCGCCAGATGTGGGATTGCGACTGCTGCGAGAAGGACGGCAAGTATTATCTCTATTTCCCGGCCAAGGACAAAACCGACATTTTCCGTCTCGGCGTGGCCGTGGGCGACACGCCTTACGGGCCGTTCGTGCCCGAGCCAGACCCCGTCCGTGGAAGCTATTCCATTGATCCGGCGGTGTTCAAGGACGATGACGGGCAGGTGTATGTGTATTTTGGCGGGTTGATGGGCGGACAGCTCCAGCGCTACAAGGATAACAGCGCGCTGGAAAAGGCCGAGTTCCCGGCTGCCGACGAGCCGGCTATTCCCTCGCGCGTGGCCCGGCTGGCCGACGACATGAAGCAGTTTGCCGAAGCGCCGCGTCCCATTGTCATCCTGGGCGAGGATGGCAAGCCGTTGACGGCCGGCGACCCGCACCGCTTTTTCGAAGCCTCCTGGATGCACAAGTACAAGGGCAAGTATTACTTCTCTTATTCCACGGGCGACACCCATTTCCTGTGCTATGCCGTGGGCGACAATCCTTATGGGCCTTTCACCTATCAGGGCGTGATTCTTACGCCGGTGGTGGGCTGGACGACCCACCATTGCATTGTGGAGTATAAGGGCAAGTGGTATCTGTTCCACCATGATTCCGTGCCTTCGGGCGGCCGCACCTGGTTGCGTAGCCTGAAGGTCTGTGAGTTGCAGTATGATAGTGAAGGCCATATCCTTCCGATTGAGGGGATGGACGATTAATGCGGACGGAATGAGATTCTTTGTTTTTTTGATAAGTGTGCTTTTCGTATCCTCGCTTCGCGCGGAGGACGGCAGCCGGCTTTGGCTCCGCATGGAGCAGAACGTCAAGGCTGCGGAGGTGCGCGTGGAGCGGGGCACGAAGAGGACGCCGACGATAGACATTGCCGCCCGCGAGCTGGAAAATTATTGGAAAGGCGGATGCCGGCTGTCCCTGCGTGTGTCGCCCGACGGGGCTGCGCGTGACGGCTTCACCCTGCGCCGTTCCGGGGATGTGGTCGAAATGTCGTCGGCTTCCGACCGCGGGGTGCTTTATGCCGCCTACACGCTGTTGCGCATGCAACAGGTGGGCGACAGCCTGCGCGAAGGGCAGGTGGTGGCGGAAACGCCGGCTTATGACTTGCGCATTCTCAACCATTGGGACAATCCGAACGGGACGGTGGAACGCGGTTATGCAGGCCGTTCGATCTGGAAGTGGGACGAACTTCCCGCGAAGGTTTCCCCTCGTTACGAGGCTTATGCCCGGGCCAACGCTTCTGTGGGCATCAACGGCGCGGTGCTGAACAATGTGAACGCCAAGCCGGGCATGCTGTCTTCCGACATGCTTCGCAAGGTGGCGGCGATAGCCGACGTGCTGCGTCCCTATGGCATACGCACCTTCCTTTCGGTGAATTTCGCTTCGCCGAAAGCCTTGGGCGGGCTGTCCACGGCCGACCCCCTGGATGCCGACGTGCAGAAGTGGTGGGCCGACAAGGTGGCCGAGATTTACAAGCTGGTGCCTGATTTCGGCGGGTTCCTGGTGAAGGCCAACAGCGAGGGCGAGCCAGGGCCGCAGGATTATGGCCGCAGCCATGTCGACGGGGCCAACATGCTGGCCGATGTGCTGGCGCCTCACGGTGGCCTGGTGATGTGGCGCGCCTTTGTCTACCAGGCCTCCAGTCCCGACCGGGCGTGCCAGGCTTACGAGGAGTTTATGCCGCTGGACGGGCAGTTCAAGGACAATGTGATCATCCAGGTGAAGAACGGGCCGGTTGACTTTCAGCCGCGTGAGCCGTTCAGTCCTTTGTTTGGCGCGATGCGCCACACGCAGGTGATGCCGGAATTCCAGGTGACCCAGGAATATCTGGGGCAATCCATTCACACGGTGTTCCTGGCCACGATGTGGAAGGATGTGCTCTCGGCCGAGACTTACCAGGACGGAGGCCTGACCGTGGGCGAGGCCACGCTGCGCCGCACGACTCCGAAGTCGGTGACGGCCATGGCCGGGGTTTCCAACATCGGCGACTCGGAGAACTGGACCGGCAGCGACATGGCGCAGGCCAACTGGTATGCCTTCGGGCGGTTATGTTGGGACCCGGAAGTGTCGGCGGCCCGTCTGGCCGACGAGTTCCTGAAGCAGACGTTCTCGGCCGACGAGCGTTTCGTGGGGCCGATGCGGCAGGTGCTGCTGCGTTCGTGGGAAGCTGCGGTGCATTATATGATGCCCTACGGGCTGCACCACATTTTTGCCGGCAACCACCATTATGGCCCCGAGCCTTGGTATCATCCGGGCGGGAATATCCGCTTGGACTGGCTTCCTGAATATTATCATCGCGCCGATTCGGTGGGGCTCGGCTTTGACCGCACGAAGAAAGGCTCGAACGGGGTGGCGCAATATCATGAACCGTTGGCCACGCTGCTGGGCGACCTGCGGACTTGTCCGGAGGAGTACCTGTTGTGGTTCCATCATGTGCCTTGGACTTATGTCATGCGCAATGGATTGACGTTGTGGGACAATTTGTGTTACACCTACAACCGCGGAGTGGACGAGGCGCGGCATTTTGCCGCCGTGTGGAACGAAATGCGCCCCTATGTGGACGGCGAGCGCTTTGCGCGCCAGAAGGCACGCTTCGACCGCCAGGCCAAGGACGCCGTGTGGTGGAGGGATGCTTGTTTGCTCTATTTCCGTCAATTTTCCGGAATGCCTCTTCCGGCGGATTGCCCGGCTCCCCAACACCGGCTGGACGACCTGATGAAATACCGTCTGAATATTGATAATTATACAGCTGCAGACATGGAAAAACTGCCCTAATCGGGGGTGAGGTTACAAATCCTATAAGGAATGTTACATGTTACAAACGCGTTTGCGTCAAAATGAAACAAATTCGAAAAAACCTGTTACGCCACCGAAAACGAGTTTACGTTTGTTAGTGTAATTTTACAACCGATTAGGAATGCGAAGAGAGAACTAAAAAAATATGGTGAAAACTGATAAAAGAATCTAATATGAGTTTAAGGAAAAACCTAAAAAAGTTTGTCCCGCTTTGGACAGGTGTGGCTTGCTGTGCCATGGGGTGCTTCTACTCTTGTAACGACGGTTACGAGTTGATCGACGAGGATCCGGAGTGGCTGGGGAGCAGCATCTACGACTATTTGAAGTCGAACGGTAACTACACGAATGTCGTGCGGATGATTGATGACCTCGGTTATTCGGAAGTCCTTGCCCGTACGGGTAGTAAGACCTTGTTCGTGGCCGACGATGATGCCTACGCGCGTTTCTATAATAGCAGGAAATGGGGCGTGGGGCGGTATGAAGACCTCACGTCGGCCCAGAAGAAACGTCTGTTGTATGGCGCCATGATCGACAACGCCTGCCAGGTGGCTTACCTCTCCAGCTCCATCGGGCCGACGGAAGGGGACTGCATGCGCCGTCTGACTTCCTCGTCCATTTATGATTCGGTACCCCTCTTGCATCCGGAGGACATGCCGGACACCAAGTATTGGGCCTATTACAAGAGTGCCGGCAAGACGATCCCTTGCTTGCAAGACATGACCACGACCCCGATGATTCATTTCATCGAGGCGTTCCTGCAAAATCGCCGCATCACGAACGAGGACTGCAACTTCCTCTTCAACTATACGACGAACCGCCAGGCGGGCGACGCCAACGTGAACGGGGTCTTGATGACGGAACAGAACATCCGTTGCTCCAACGGGTTTGTCCACAAGATGGGCGAGGTGATGACCCCGCTGTCGAACATGGCCGAGGTGGTCGCCGGAATGCCGCGCGCGCAGCAGTTCTCCAAATTGCTGGACCGCTTCTCCGCGCCGTTCTATAACGAGTCGGCCACACGCGAGTACAACCGCTTGTATGGCACAAGCTATGATTCCGTGTTCCAGAAACGTTATTTTGCCGAACGTTCACAAAACGGGGAGGCACTGAGCCTGACCCAGAAAGAGGAACCCGTGGAAGCGTTGTTGAAATTCGACCCGGGATGGAACGAATATTTCTCGGAGCTGAACACGAGCCTGTCCACCGACGTGCTCTTGCAACAAGACATGGGCGTCATGCTGGTGCCCACGGATGAGGCCTTGGAAGAGTATTGGAACAATGGTTCCGGGAAAGTCCTGAAAGACCGTTACACGACGTGGGAAAATGTGCCCGACAATGTGCTTTCGAAACTGTTGAATGTGAACATGCTCAACTCTTTCACCAACTCTGTGCCCAGCAAGTTCGGCACGGTGCTGAACGACGCGAACGACGTGTTGGGCATCGAGGAGGCCGACGTGGACAGCGTGTTCTTCGCTTGCAACGGCGCGATTTATCTCACTAACCGGGTGTTCAGCCCCGTGGCCTACATCTCCGTGTCGTTCCCGGCATTGGTCAACGAGTCGATGAACATCATCAATTGGGCCATCGAACAATATGACTATGACGTCTATCTGAACTCGCAGAACTCTTATTACAGCTTCTTCATCCCGTTGAACGACGGTCTGCTGACCTATGTGGATCCTTGTTCGTTCGGCAAGAGCAGCACCCAGATCTTCCAGTTCCACTACGATGAGACGGCACAGACCGAGGCTGAGCGGGTGTGGGCTTCCATCTATGAATACAATGTGGAGAACGGCACACGTGGCGACTCCATCGGCGAAGCCACGACCTCCCAAATCCAGAACCGCCTGAAGGACATCCTGGAGACCCACATCGTCGTGGGTGACGTGGAAAACGGCGAGAAGTACTTCAAGACGAAAGACGGCGGCACGATTTATGTGGAAAATGCCGGGCAGGAAAGCATGACGGTGGCCGGCGGCTGGCAACTGGAACAAGGGAAGAAAATCAAGGTGACGCAAATTTACGACCAGTCGAAAGATGGCAACGGCAAGGCTTACATCCTGGAAGCCCCGATGCAGTCCTCGCGGAAATCCGTGGTCGACATTTTGGCGGATCACGAAGAATTCTCCAAGTTCTATGAACTGCTGTCCGCTTCTTCTTTCGTGGGCGACCGGATCATCGTGGGCACCAGCAGCAGTGCGCCCTGGTATGCCTGCCCGAGCCCGAGCATCAATTTGTTCAATACCTATAATTATACGGTATATGTGCCGACGAACGCATCGATCCAGGCTTTGCAAGACGCGGGCGATCTGCCGACATGGGAAGAAGTGGAGGCTGAAGAAGACGAGGAAGTGAAAGCCGAGCTGGAGGAGCAGATCAACCAGTTCCTGAAATACCACATCCAGGACAACGCCTTGTATATCGGGCAAGGCAACATCGCGAAAACCGATTATGAGACGGCGGCTTACGACTATGATGACAACACCGGGACGCTTTCTTATTTCCGCGTGAACGCGGAAGGCGACGACACCCACCTGAGCGTGACGGACATTGCCGGCAACACGCGCCATGTGGTGACAAACGGCGGATTGTATAACTTGATGGCACGCGAGTATCAGTATGACCAGAACACGGATGTGGCCAACGCGTCCAACATTTATACTTCCTCTTATGCCGTGGTGCATCAGATTGACGGCCCGTTGATGTGGAAGGCTCCGGAAGCGGAAGATGCGACAGAATAAAAAAAGTTAAATCAATAATATAAAAAGTGAATGAAAACCCTATATCGACATATCATATTAGGTGCGTTTGCAGCTTTGCCGCTGGCGGGCTTCGCACAGGCACCCGGGACGATGATTAGTGGTACCGTGTCAGACGACATAGAGCCGTTGATGATGGTGAACGTCGTCGAAGTGGACGAAGCCAACCGTATCGTGGCGCATGGCGTGACGGATATCAACGGAAACTTCTCTTTCCGCATCGTGGACCCGAAACACCGGCTGAAAATTTCCTACGTGGGTTATGCCACGCAAATCATTCCTATCAAGGGGACGCGCTACAACATCCGGCTGAAGAGCAACCTGCAGCTGAAGGAAGTGGTGGTGCAGCAGAAGAGAGTCGTGCAGTCCAGCGGTCTGGCCATTCCTGAGCGCGAGGTTTCCACCGCCCACCAGACGATTGACGCCAAGGAGTTTGAAGGCTTGAGCCTGACCAGTATCGACGAGGCTTTGCAAGGACGTGTGGCCGGTCTGGACATCGTGTTCAACTCCGGAGACTTGGGTTCGGGAACGACCATGCGCTTGCGTGGGGTCAGCTCCATCAACGGTAACACCCAGCCCCTGGTGGTGGTGGACGGCAATGTGTTCGAGAGCGATTACTTGTCCAACTTCGATTTCGCCTCCGCCACGGAAGACCAGTATTCTGAGTTGTTGAACGTCAACCCGGACGATATCGCCAGCATCACGGTGTTGAAGGATGCCGCCGGTACGGCCATCTGGGGTTCCCAGGGTGCCAACGGTGTGATCGAAATCAAGACCAAGCGTGGCGCGCGCGGCAAGACCAAGGTGACTTATTCCTATTCGGCCACCATGACTTACCAGCCGAAAGGCATGCGCATGCTGAACGGTGACCAGTACACCATGTTGATGAAGGAAGCCTACTACAACCCGCAGCTGAGCGACGCTTCGTCCAACATCCCGGAGTTCAACTATGATCCTTCATTCTCGGAATATGAGAATTACAACAACAATACCGACTGGGTGGATGCGGTGACCCAGATTGGCTGGCTCCAGAAACACTACGTGACCATATCGGGTGGTGGCGAGAAAGCCGTGTTCCGTATCTCGGGCGGCTACGACCATCAGACGGGTACTGTCATCGCGCAGGAACTCGACCGCTTCACCACCCGCGTGGCGTTGGACTATTTCGTGAGCGACCGCATCAAGATCGTGACGAACTTCGACTTGTCGTATACGAAGAACCAGAAAAACTACGACGACTTGTTGAACATTGCCTATAAGAAGATGCCGAACATGTCCATTTATGAGCAGGATGCTTATGGGAACAACACGTCGAACTATTATCACATGTTGCCGGACTGCTCGTCCACGTTCCGCCCCGCGAATGGAGGTGACCAATATTCGTTGGTGAACCCGGTGGCGTTGGCCTATGAGGCCACGAACGACGAGACGCACTACCAGATCCGGCCGGAATTCCAGTTGCATTATAACCTTTTGGGCATTGACGACACCAAGACGCAACTCAAGTATGAAGGCAAGGTGCTCTTCAATATCGCCAATAATTACACGGACAAGTTCTATCCCTCCAGCCTGGTGACGGCCGGATGGACGGATAACCAGAACAACGTGGCCACTTCCACGGCCCACAAGAGCCGGGCCATCACGACGACCCACCGCTTGACGTTCATCCCGCACATTGTGAACACAGACCATTCTTTCATGGCTATGGCACAATTCCAGCTGACGGACGGTAGCTCCAAAGGGCAGGACAACGGGGTGCGCAAGTTGCCTACGGGAAACATCCAGTCGGCCACGGCAGACGGTATCATTTCTTCCATGTCGACTTCGGCCGGACAGTGGCGCAGCATGTATCTGACCTTCTCCGCCCACTATGCGTTCAAGGGCCGCTACATTGCCGACTTCTCTTTGCGGCGTGACGGTTCCACGAAGTTTGGCGACGGGAAACGTTGGGGAAACTTCCCGGCTTTGTCTTTCCGTTGGAACATCGTGGACGAGCCGTGGATGAAATGGTCTGAGAAGTGGTTGTCCATGCTTTCCGTCCGTCCGGGATGGGGCCGCGTGGGAAACCAGCCGGGGGGTGAATACCTCTATTTCTCGAAATACACCGCAGGGGATTCTTATAACGGGGGCGGTTCTATCTATCCGAGCAACATCCGTTTGAGCAGCCTGCAGTGGGAAGAGAAAGAGACGTGGAACGTCGGGTTCGATTTGGGCTTGTTCAACAACAAGTTCACGGCCGATGTCAATATCTACACCCAGAACACGACTAAACTGTTGATGAACAGCGTCGGGTTGCCGTCTTCTTCCGGTTTCCAGAATTTGTCGGTGACGAACACGGGCGAGATGCGCAACAACGGTTGGGAATTCAACATCAATGGTACGGACGTGGTCAAGGTGGGCAAGTTCTCCATGGGCTTCAACGTGTCGTTTGCCAACAACCGGAATGAAATCACGGAGATGGACCCGACCGTCCTGGCCGGCCTGAACAAGGAATTTGACAGCCAGAACGGTTCCTACCTGGCACGCGTCCAGTTGAACAACGCCTATGGTTCCATTTATGGCTTCCGTTACAAGGGCGTGTACCAATACACGGATTATTCCGAAGTGGAAGTGCCGGGCGTGAGCGGTCCGAATGCGCCGGTGGCGCGCGACGCGAACGGCGATGTCATCCGCGACAAGAACGGCTTTACGGTGCCGATGGTGTTCGGCTATGACAAGGTCACGGGCCGGGAAATTTATGAGTTCCAAGGAGGCGACGCGATTTATGAGGACATCAACCACGATGGTAACATCAACGAGCTGGATATCGTCTATCTCGGTTCTTCCCTGCCGAAGATCACCGGTGGATGGGGACTTCGTTTGAATTACGGGCGTTGGTCGCTCAATGCGCAGTTCAACTTCCGTGCGGGCAACAAGGTGGTGAATGCGGCGCGTATGAATGCCGAGTCCATGCGCACGAACAACAACCAGGCGGCTTCCGTCAACTGGCGTTGGCGCATGGAAGGCCAGATTGCCGAGATTCCGCGTGCGTTGTACAATGCCGGTTACAACTACTTGGGTAGCGACCGCTTCGTGGAGGATGCTTCGTTCATGCGTCTGAACTACTTGTCGCTCTCTTATTCCTTGGATCCCAAATTGCTGCGCAAGGTGGGGCTGAGCGCGTTGCGTGTGGATTTGAGCGGCAGCAACTTGTTCTGCCTGACGGGTTATTCCGGTGCGGATCCCGAAGTGGGTTATGGCGGCTTGAGCGTCGCCACCGATAATGCCAGAACGCCGCGTTCGCGCCAGTTCACGGCTCGTGTGACAATAGGTTTCTAACATTAAAACAGTATCGATTATGAAAATCCATATAAACAAACATGTCGCAAGGTTGTTCTCTGCAGCTGTGCTGGCTTCTTCGCTGACGGCTTGCGACGATTTCCTGAGCATCATTCCGCTCAACGACGTGGTGCTGGAGAATTATTGGACGGAGGAGGCCGACGTGACCAGCGTGGTCAATTCCTGTTATGCCCAGTTGGAGTCGGCCGACTGCCTGAAGCGGATGATCGTGTGGGGAGAGTTGCGTTCTGACAACCTGATCGCCGGGTCGGGTGCTCCGCAGGACGTGACCCTGATAGCGGAAGAGAATTTGTTGGAGACCAACGGCTATACGAAATGGGATGCTTTCTACCAGTGCATCAACCGTTGCAACACGGTGCTCCATTACGCACCTTCCGTGCATGAGAAGGATCCCAACTACACGGAGTCCGAGCTACGCGCCAACATCGCCGAGGTGACCGCGTTGCGGGCCTTGTGTTATTTCTACCTGATCCGCACGTTCCGCGATGTGCCTTACGTGACGGAACCGTCCATAGACGACACTCAGAATTACCGCATCCCGGCCACGAAGTTCGACGAAGTGCTGACCAACCTCATCAACGATTTGGAGCGGGTGAAGAACGACGCGGTGCGTTCCTACGGGGAGTCGCTTTATCAGACGAGCACCACCAGCGGCGATAACAACATCAACCGCATCACCCGTTATTCCATCTATGCCCTTTTGGCCGACATGTATTTGTGGCAGGGCAATTACCAGCAGTGTATCGACTATTGCAACCTGATCATCGAGCACAAGAAGGACGAGTATGAGACCATGTTGCGGGAGTCGCGGGCCAACGATATCGAGCTTTATGGGGAATATCCTTTGATTTCCGAGGCTCCGGGCGTGGGCAACAATTATGTGGGCACGGCTTATTCCACGATTTTTGGCGACGGCAATTCTTTCGAAAGCATTTTCGAGCTGATTTTCCTGTCTTCGGAAACCAAGGAAAATGTCGGGGTGAAGGATTTCTATGGCACTTATAACGGCACGGGTGTCGGGCAGATGGGTGCGCCGGCCTACCTCTGCGCCTCTGTGGAAAGCGGAACCAACAATTATTTCGAGCGCACGGACATGCGGGCCTACGAGTATATGGAAGGCACCAGCTCGCCCTATCGCATACTCAAGTATGTGAGGCCGGAATATTCCGCCCAGGCGAATTTCTCGGTCGGAACCAAGCCGACGAACATCTATTCGTCGACAACCCGGGGAAGCAACACGGCCAATTGGATCGTTTATCGCCTGACGGACATCATGCTGATGAAGGCGGAAGCCGAAGTGATGCTGGCCGGCAACGTGGAAGTCGGTGCCACACTGACACCGGAACAGGAGGCACACTACCGCACGGCATTCTCCTGCGTGTCGGCTGTGTGGAAGCGGGCCAACAACAAACGTACGGCCACGACCGACACGCTCGTGTTCGAGGATTACGGCATTTCCCGCGTGTCCATGGAAGACTTGGTGCTGAACGAACGCCAGCGCGAACTGATGTTCGAAGGCAAGCGTTGGTTCGACTTGGTGCGCCTGTGCCGCCGCGAGGGCTCCAACTCCCGCATGGTGGAGAAGGTGCTGAGCAAGTTCGAGGAGAACACGGCCGCCCTGCGTATCCGCCTCTCGGCCACCGACGCGCTGTATTGGCCCTACAATGAAAGCGAGATGCGTGCCAATCCTTATTTGGTGCAGAATCCGGCATATGAAAATGAAAATATAACCACAACTGAATAAGCATTATGAAAAGGATTGATAAAATATTATTGCGGTTCGTCTTGGCGCTTTTGGCCGTGCCGGCTTTCACGGTGTCGTGTTCCGATGAGCCGTTGCCAGAGAACTACTACACGTTCACGGGCGAGATGGTGTCTGATTATCTCCAGAACCGTTCCGATGAGTATAGTGATTTCATCGCCATCCTCCAGCGTTCCGGCATGTATGGCATGATGGCCACTTATGGCACTTACACCTGCCTTGCGCCCAACAATGCCGCCGTGCAGCAGTATCTTCATGAACGGGGCTACCAAAGCGTGGACCAGCTTTCGAAGGCGGAGTGCGACACGTTGTCGTGGAACCACATTATCGACGAGGCTTACTTCACGACCGACTTGGTGGATGGCAACATCCCCACGGCGAACATGAACGGCCGTTACCTGACGTTCTCCTGCGACTCGAATGCGTTGAACGACAATAACGTGGTGTATTACATCAACAAGTCTTCGCGCTTGATCGTGCGTGACGACTCGGTGGAAAACGGCGTGGTTCACACGCTCGACCGCGTGATTGTGCCGCAGTCCTTCTATTTGCCGGACTTGTTGGCGGAAGATTCTACCATCTCGCTGTTCTATGCGGCGCTTGAGCTGACGGGCATGTCGGATTCCCTGCGCCAGTATATCGATGAGAACTACTATTGCAGCCCCGACTCGGTGAACCAGGACATGACGGTCATCACGGGCGGAACGACCTACACGTTGCGTTTCGTGGGGCAGCGCATGAAGCGTTACACCGCCTTCGTGGAAACCGACGAGACCTATGCCCAGGCGGGCATCCACACGCTGGACGACCTGAAAGCCCATGCCAAGGAAGTCTACGATGTCATGTATCCGGAGGATGCCGGCTTGTATGACGAGGACTGGACCAACCGGAAGAACCCACTGAACCGCTTCGTCTCCTACCACTTGTTGCCTTACTATGGTGCCTACAACGACTGGACGGTTTCGGGCGAGTTGAAGGAAACCTGCGCGAAGACCGACCTGATCGACTGCACCGACTGGTATCTGACCATGCTGCCGGGCGCGATCATGAAGATGAGCACGCCGCCCGAAGGGTTGTTCATCAACCGCAAGGGCGTACAGGCCCGCTACACGGTGAGGGGCACGAAAGTGCTTTCGCCTTCGGAAATCGGCGATGTGGATCAGCAGGCTTTGAACGGCATCTATCATTACATCGACCAGGTGCTTGACTACGACGAAGAGACGCGCGACGTGGTGTTCAACGACCGCATCCGTGTCAACGTGGCCACGTTGTCTCCCGAGTTCATGAACTGCGGTGCGCGTGGAAACACGACCCGCGCCACGGGCTTCAAGGTGATCGAAGGCTTCGACTTCCACGGGCAAACCCCGTTCATGACGCTTCGCCAGCGTTGGGCCTGGACGTTGACCTATCAGGACTGTCTCGACATCGTGGGCCAGTTCGACGTGACCTTCAAGCTGCTTCCGGTGCCCAAGGAAAGCACTTATGAAGTGCGCTTCGGCTATGGTTCGGCTGCTGAGCGCGGCAAGGTGCAGATTTACTTCGGCACCGATCCCGACCACCTTCAGCCGGTGGGCCTGCCCATTGACTTCACGATCTGGGGAGCCGACCCGTTGATCGGATGGACGGAGGACACGGGCGACGAGGAAGTAGACCGTGCCGTGGACAAGGCCATGCACAACCGCGGCTACATGAAGGACATGGACTCCTGGCAGCAGGCCGGCGGCCAGATCCTGAGAGGATGGGCCGGCAAGTTGCGGAAGATCTTGGTGACCCAGACCATGTCGCCGGGCGTGGACTACTACATCCGCATCAAGCTGGTGGTGGACAATCCAGAGGCCCAGCTTCCGGTGAACTATTTCGAAATCGTTCCGAAGAGCATCTATGCCGGTGTCGAGGCTGAAGATACACATTGATGGAAGGATGACGATATGAGCCTATTTGCTAAAACTATAATTAATGTTGAGGTATGAAAACAAGCAATAAGATAAAGATGATCGCGGTGGCGGCCGCAGCCTTTGCGGCTGCCGCCTGCACCGATACGTGGGATGAGCATTACGGTGATGGGGGAAGCAATCTGGTGTCCGACAAATCGTTGCTTCAGTTGGTGGAAGAGGCGGACGACTTGAACGATTTCCTCACCGTGCTCCAACACACGCACGTGTTCAATAACAACAAGCCGACGAAAGTGACTTATGCCGACCTGTTGGCCAGCGACCAGACCTTCACGGTCTGGGCGCCCAAGGACGGCACCTTCAATGCGGATTCCTTGCTGGAGGAATGCCAGACGGTGGCGGGCGACTCCATGTGTGGCCAGCACTTTGTGCAGAACCACATTGCACACTATATTTCCAACAGCACGGAGGAAAAGTCGATACAGATGCTCAACGGGAAGTTCCTCGAGGCCGAGCCGGGAAGTTTCCAGGGCGTGTCTTACGAGACGGACCGGGCCAACAAGCCGGCCAAGAACGGCCTTCTGCATGTGGTTTCCACGGAACTGCCCTACCTTTATAATGTCTATGAGGCATTGACCACCTTGCCGGAGTTCTCAGGCATCGGCTCTGTGTTCAAATCCTACGAGAAACTGGAGCTGGATGAGAACTCCAGCATCCAGAGCGGCATTGACCTGGATGGGAACATTGTCTATTCCGACTCCGTGCTCTATCGTTCCAACATCCTTTACAGCATGTTCGGCAACATCCATGTGGAGGACAGTAACTTCATCATGCTGGTGCCGGAAGCCCGGGTGTGGGACAAGGTCTACAACGAAGCCCTGAAGTATTTCAACTATGGCAGCGTGGTCCAGGCCGATTCCTTGCGCCGGCTTTATGCCAGCCAGGCCTTGATCCGCGACTTGGTGTACAACCGCAACGTGGGGTGCAGCCACATGGTGGATTCCGTCTATTCCACTTCGTATAGCCTGTATGACGAAGAGCGCCATCACGTCTATTACAAGCCGTTGGCACCGGGCGGCATTTTCTCTTCTTCTTTCGTGAGAGACACGATGGCGTGCAGCAACGGGGCGATTTACAACCTCTATGAGTGGCCGTTCACTCCGGAACAGATCTATTTCTATCCCGTGAAGACGGAAGCCGAAATCTCCACGCTGATGACCGACTACCAGGATTGCACCTATGCGGCCCGTACGGTGGTGGCCGACAGTGTGTCCGACGGCTATCTGGTCATCTCTCCGCGCACGAGTTCCTCGAACTGGACGATGGAGTTCCAGATCCCGTCCGTGCTTTCCGGCACCTATGAGATTTGCGCCGTGGTCTTGCCGCGCACGGTCTACAACACGGGCGACCGCAACTTCCGTCCCTGCAAGTTCACGGCTTCCATCTCTTATGAGACGGAAGACGGCGTGGCACAGACTTATAGCTTCGACGACGAGGTGGAGAACAATCCTTACGTGGTCGACACGGTGGAAATCGGCAAGTTCACCATTCCGGTCTGCAGCTACGGGCAGCCCGATGCCAAGGTGCATCTGACGCTGGAGTGCAGCATCAGCCGTATGGAGAGCGGGCGCTACAACCGCGAAATGTATCTTGATTGCTTATATTTCAAACCCATAAGAGAAGAATAATGCCATGAAACATATCTTATCAACATTTTGCCTGATGGCCGCCGTGTCTGCTCCGGTGGCGGCCCAAGAGGCGGCGCAGGATTCCGCCCAGGCTACGGCGCAGGATTCGGTTCGGGCGGTCACCAGGCCGGTTCTTCCCGACGTGCCGATGCGCGAAATCACCGGCCGTGTGTACGACAGTTCCACCCGGCAGCCGGTGGCCGGTATCAGCATATCGGCGTTCAACGATGCGCGCTACGCCGCCATGACCGACGAAAACGGTGCCTACACCATCAAAGTGCCGACCTACGTGGCTTCTTTGTGGATGAGGGGGGATGGCTACAATTCCATCCAAGTGCCCATTGGGAAGGGCAACCGCCCGGTGGATGCCTATGTGTTCAGCGAGGCTTTCGATCCCGTTTATTCCGCTTCCGAGTCGGCCACGTCCGGAAAGACCGTGGCGGTGGACTATAACACCAACGACATCAGCATCGACGGGCAAATCCAGAGCAAGCTGGGCGGCGACATCCACTCCATCATGCGCAGCGGCGTGCCGGGCATGGGCGTGGCCATGTTCATGAACGGCCTGAACTCCCTCAACGCCAATGCCCAGCCTTTGGTGGTCATCGATGGCGTGGTGACGGACATGCTGCTTTCTTCGCCTTCCATCCACGACGGCTTCTTCAACAACCTGTTTGCCAACATCATGGTGGAGGACATTGAGAAGATCAGCGTGCTCAAGAACGGGACGGCGATCTACGGCGCGAAGGGGGCGAACGGGGTCATCCTCATCGAGACCAAGCGCAACAAGAGCATGGCCACGAAGATCGACGTCTCCATCGGCGGCAGCTATGAGCTGTTGCCCAACTCCATGGACATGATGAATGCCGAGCAATACCGCACCTATGCTTCCGAACTGATCGGGACGACGGGCACGAAGGCCAACAGCTTCAAGTTCCTGGAGACCGACCCCAACTATTATTATTATGACATGTACCATAATAATACGGACTGGCAGAAGCAAGTCTACGAAGAGGCCTTCACCCAGAACTACAGCATCAACGTGCAGGGAGGTGACGACGTGGCCAACTACAACCTGTCCGTGGGCTATGCCGCGGCCGACGCCACGCTGAAGAACAATTCGTACTCCCGCTTCAACCTGCGCCTGAACTCCGACATCGTGCTGACCAAGGACCTTACGGTGCGTTTCGACGCTTCGTATAGCGACGTGACGCGCGACATGCGCGACGACGGCGCGCCGGCCAACCTCGAAGATGGCGTGATTTCCTCGCCCTCCTTCCTGAGCCTCATCAAGGCGCCGTTCCTCAGTCCGTATGCGTTCGACTCCGAGGGCAATGTGTCTTCCTATCTGGCCGAGGCCGACGACTATCTGTCCGACGTGCTGTCCACCCGGCCCTATCTGAACTCGCTGGCCAACCCGCTGTTCATCTTGCAGAATGGCGACGGCGACAACAAAAACTATTTCGGCAACCGCCTCATCACGTTGGCCATCACGCCGAAGTGGAACATCAACCGCTATTGGACCGTGGCCGAGCATTTCGCCTTCCAGTTGCTCAACACCGACGCGAACGCCTACCTGCCCGTGAACGGTGTGCCCAACTTCGACGTGGAAGGCGTGGCCGAAGGGTTGTCCAACCGCGCCTCGGCCTTGGCCGCGCGCCAGACGGTGATCATGAGCCACAGCTATTTCAACTATGCCCGCCGTTTCAAGGCCCATTGGCTCAATGTGACCGGCGGACTCCGCTACCTGCACAACAACTACCAGCTCAACACGCAGACGGGTTACAACGGCGGCAACGACAAGACTCCGAACATGAGCACGAACCTCCAGTACAAGTCTACCGACGGAACCGTCGATGAAACGGTGGACATGACCTACTACCTCTCCGCCGACTACAACTGGCGCGAGCGTTACTACTTGTCGGCGGCGCTCAGCATGTCCGGCAGCTCCAGGTTCGGAACCGATGCGCCGGACGGCGTGAAGATCGGCAACTATGCCTGGGGATTCTTCCCCTCGGTGCAGGCCGCGTGGGTGCTGACCAATGAGTCGTGGATGCCGCAGATGAAGGGGCTGAACTTCCTGCGCCTGAATGCGGGCTTCGACCTCGTGGGCAACGACGACATCGACAGCCAGGCTTCGCGCACCTACTTCGTCGCCCAGAAGTTGTGGGGCGACGCCACGGGTTCCACCGGGCTTTCGATGGGGAACATCGGCAACACCCAGTTGCAGTGGGAAACCACCGCGCGCTGGACGGCCGGCCTGGAACTTTCGGCCCTGAACAACCGCTTGAACGTGAACTTCAACTACTTCCACGGCACGACGTCCAACCTGCTCAACCTGAGCGCGCTGTCTTACCTCAGCGGGTTGAAGACCAACTGGAAGAACAGCGGCGAGATGAAGAACCAGGGCTTCGACGTGACGGTTTCCGGCCGTCTGGTCGACCGCAACAACTGGCGGTGGAGCCTGGGCGCCAGCGCGGGCCACTACAAGAATGAGATCACCTCGCTGCCTTCCGGTTCCTTCATCACGGAACTCTACGGCGGCAACGTCCTCTCGCGGGTCGGCACGGCTGCAGGCGTGTTCTATGGCTACAAGACCGATGGCGTGTTTGCCTCTACGGCCGAGGCTGAGGAAGCCGCCCTCTATCAGACCGACGAGACCGGCGCGAAGACCTATTTCCGTGCGGGCGACATGAAGTTTGTCGATGTCAACGGCGACCACGAGATCAACTCGAAGGACATGCAGGTCATCGGCGACCCGAACCCCGACCTCTACGGAAACATCTTCACGAACGTGGGCTGGAAGAACCTCTCGCTCGACGTGGTGTTCAACTACTCCTTGGGCAACGATGTCTACAACTACCAGCGCCGCATCCTCGAGAGCGGTTCGCGCTTCTACAACCAGACGACCGCCATGCTGGCGCGCTGGACCCACGAAGGGCAGCAGACCGACATCCCGCGCACCTATTACCTGGACACTCCGGGCAACAGCCGCTTCTCCGACCGCTGGATCGAGGACGGTTCCTATCTCCGCCTGAAGAACATCACGTTGAGCTACTATTTCCCCATCCGCAGCACCTACTTGCAGGGCATCACGATCTGGGGCGCGGCCAACAACCTGGTCACTTTCACGAAGTATCTGGGCGCCGATCCTGAATTCAGCGCGGACAACAGCGTCCTGTCGATGGGGATCGACCGCGGCTTGCTGGCACAAGGGCGCAACTTCGCGTTGGGCGTAAAGATTAACTTGTAACCATTCAATTGCAACAGATTATGAAAAAGAACAAGATATTTTCCATGGGATTGGCCTTAGCCATCGGGGCTGGGGCCGCCCTCACCTCCTGCGTCGACACCGATTCGAACCTGGTGGACTTCGGTTCCGACCTGCATTCGCCCAACGACACGGTCTATTCCCTCCTGGGCATCATGAACAAGATGCAGGCCGTGGCCGACCGCACGATCATCCTGGGTGAGTTGAAAGGCGAGACCACCACGGTGACCGAGGCCGCCACGACCGACCTCAAGGACATCGCCAATTTCACGGCCACGGCGGAAAACCGCTACAACACGCCGGAGGATTACTATGCCATCATCCAGAACTGCAACTACTACATCGCCCACGCCGACACCAACCTTTCCCTGCGGGGCGAGAAGGTGTTCATCCGCGAGTATGCCGCCGTCAAGGCCTTCCGTGCGTGGACCTATCTGCAGCTGGCCATTCACTACGGGAAGGTGCCTTTCTTCACCCGCCCGCTGATGACGGAGGCCGAGACCGACCCTTCGCTCCATCCGAAGTACGGCGTGAAGGAGATCTGCGACTATTTCATCTCCGATCTTGCGCCCTATCTGGAGACCGACTATCCGCTGGGCAATTCCTCCTATAACACGTATTTCATTCCCGTGCGGGTCCTCTTGGGCGACCTCTGCCTTTGGGCCGGGCGCTATCGCGAGGCGGCGCAGTATTACCACGACTACCTGACCCATCCCGACCAGCCGTTGCCTCCTACGGGGATTTATTCCGTTTCCTGGACCGGGGATAACGACGAGTTCATCGGGCGGAGCATGTCTGTGTCTTCCCCTCTCTGCACCATCCGCATGGAAGACGAGGAGTTCGACGGCATCGTCTCCTATCTGGACGATGTGTTCGAGTCCACGACGGACAACCGTTACTACTTCCAGGCCACCGGCTCGGGGGCGATGATCGAGCTGTCGCAGGCCCAGCAGTATGTGAAGCTCTACACCAACACGTCGACCGGGCGTCCCGACACGTTGTATGCCCCGAGGCGCACGGATGCCTACCAGAATTCCGTGGAGATGGGCGACCTGCGCTATTCCGGCAAGGTCACGTCGACCTACACGACGGGCGTGGACGGCTATTCGGAGGACTACCAGAGCGTTTCGGTGATCTCGACTTCCCATGTGCCGTTATACCAGACGTCTTCCATCTATCTCCGCATGGCCGAGGCCTACAACCGCGCGGGGCTTTATGAGTCGGCCTTTGCCATCCTGAAGTATGGGTTGAGCACCTCCACGGTCGAGAAGTACATCAACGCCGATGAGCGCAACCGTGCCGGCAACCTCCTGTCGTGGAGCCAGTACTATTTCATCACGCAGGACATGACCACGGACGAGCTGATGGTGAACACGGCGGGCATCCATTCCTACGGCAGCGGGGCCACCCATGCCGACACGCTCTATGCCATTCCCGACGACCTGGGCTCGTCGAAGGACTCCATGCTTTACGTGGAGGATCTCATCTGCGACGAGATGGCCTTGGAGCAGGGCTTCGAAGGACAGCGTTTCGCCGACCTGCAGCGCATCGCCCTGCACCGCGACGACACGGAATTCTTCGCCCGCAAGGTGGCCGGACGCGGCGGGAAAGACCACTTCGACCAGGCGCTCTACGAACGTTTGCTCAACCGCGACAACTGGTATTTGCCTTTGGAATAAAAAAAGTTGTGTTGCAGGAGCCTGATAGTCAAGGCTTCCTGCAACATGTTACATAATCGAAAGTTTGTGTTACACAATTTTTTGGCGGTTTCTCCGCCAAAAGCTAACTTTGGACAACGCAAATCAATTGCAGGCATAAGAAACAGAGAGAAACAGTCTTTTTATTATTAATCTTAAATGAGTGAGTGTATGAAGAAGAAAAACTTAATGATGATGCTCGGTCTTTTGGGCTTTGGCTTTACGGCCAACGCGCAGGTGATCGCATCGCTGGGTTTTGAGGCGGACGAGACACAGAAGTACGTGGATCCCGACTCGATCGCAGCCGGCAAGTTCACCGAATTCTGCGCCGACCACATCAACCTGGGTGTCGCAGACGTTTGGAACGAGGAGTACACCGAAGATGTGCATAGCGGCAGCTATGCCCTGCAGGTGGACAACTCCGGCATGTCTTGGTCCAATTCGGCCACAGGTAACGCCTGGGACCGCGGCTTGAAGCTGCGTGGCCTGAACATCGAGCCTGAAACGTCCTACCGCGTGTCGTTCTGGGTGAAGGCGCCCCAGACCTTCAACAACGAAAGCGGCGAGCCGGTGAACACGGTCATCAAGTCGACCCTTTCGATCGGTATCGAGAACCTGGAGGCTCCTTTCGTGTCACAGAGCGGGACGCAGTATTACTACAACTACGCCGACGGTATCATGACGGGCGAATGGCGCCGCATTTCCTTCGTGTCCTACTATTCGGGCAAGGACGTGCAGAACAGC
>CALUNJ010000022.1 GCA_944321975.1 uncultured Paraprevotella sp. | reverse complement strand
GGAACGGAGTTTGAACTGGTGGTGTATGCCGACATCCTGGACACGGAATATCCGATATACCAGACCATCACCGTGAAAGAAGGCGGAGTGGGCGTCGGGGACGTGAAGACGGCCGGTGCCGGGCTGCCCGAAGTGCGCGGAAGCCTCGCGGAAGGACGGGCATGGGTGCGCATCCCGGGCGACGGCGGCACGACGGAATGGACACTGACCGCCACCGACGGCACGGCCGTGGCACAAGGCAGGGCGCAAGCCGACGGCAACTGGCAACCCCTGGAAGGGACACAGGCCGCGAAGGGACTTTACCTGCTGACCGTGCGCTGCGGACAAACCGCCAAGACCGTCAAGTTCATGGCGCGATAACCCCGTCGATTGGTCGCGGACAAGGCATTTTCTGCGGGGGATTTCCGAACCATAGGTGATTGAAAATCCTGAATCGAGCAGGTCGGGAAACGAAAGTTTTCTGGCCTGCTTTCGTTTCCATTCCTCTCACACCACCACACATGCCGTCCGGCATACGGCGGTTTAACGAGCCTGTAGATTTTCAGTGGGGACTATATCCAAAAACCTGCAATGCTGAAGCGGAAGAAGTTTTTACTGCCTCGCGAGGGAAAAGACAAACGGGGCGGAACAGGATGAAACCGCGCTCAAGAGGAACGTAAATTTCTCTCTTGAGATTCACATTTTTTTAGCTTGAGAAAAAAATGTGAATCACTTGAGAAAAAACCAAGGGTTTCAAAACACAAATTATATTATTGACTATCAATAAAATAAATCCCATCTCAACATGCGGCCATACGGTCCGGGAAATGGAACTTACGGAAAGGGAAAAAGACGGGGCTTGCCTTCCCATGCCGGAGGAACCCGGCGGGGGGCACGAAGGCCTGTCATACGAAAAAAAAATTGAAAAGGGTGTATTTCCCCTTGGTGAGGAAACAGGAAAAAACGCCCCACTGCATTTCTACTGCTCCGGTTTAACCCAAATCGGTCATTAGAAAATGGTGTTTCTACTATTTCTACTGCTCCGATCTGGGGCTATCACCACACGGAGAAAAACAAAAGGGGCATCACGTCCCCTCAACGGCCGATCCACACTTCCGGATTCAATTTCTGCGTTTCTTTGCGAAGCTGGAAATGCAACACGCAATGTCCGTCCCCGTCGTTGGCCACCGTGCCGAGGATGTCGCGCGCCTTCACCTTTTGCCCCTTGGCCACACGGACGGACGACAAATTGCAATACACGGAAATGTAGCTGCCATGACGCACCATGACATTCTTCACCCCGTCGAACTGGAACACCGCCGACACCACTCCGTCGAAGACCGACCGTGCCATGGCACCCGGACGCCCCACATAGTTGGTGCCCTTGTGGTCCAATTTCACGTTTTTCAGCCCCGGCACATTATAGGTGCCGAAACGGCTGCCCAACATATAATGCCCGGTGACGGGCACGGGCAAACGCCCCTTGTTGCGCACGAAATCGCCATTCAGGGCCTGGTCTTGCGGCGTGATCCATTTGTATTCCGGAGGGATTGAAGTCTGCCGTTCCTGCTTTTTCCCCGACTGGGTTTTCTCCCGCTGCCGACGTTGCCGCTCCGCCTTTTTCCGTGCCGCAGCCTCCGCCCGTTTGCGCTCCTGCTCCAGTTCCCAGGCGATCATCTCGTCGATTTTCCGGTCCAGGGCGGCGAGTTGGCGCCGTTGTTCCTCCACTTCCTTTTTCAGCGCATTCTGCCGTTTCTGCAGCCCGGCCATGTCCTTCGTCTCTGCGGCGTGCTGCTCCTGCAGGAGCGCTTTCTGCTCCTCGCATTCGGCCACCAGCCGGTTCTTCTCCGCTTTCACCTTCAGCAACTCATTTTGCCTTTCCAGCAACTCGTTGCGCTTTTCCACGATTTTTTCCCCCAACCGCCGCTGATAAGCTGCATATTCGCGGGCATAGCGCGAACGCCGGTACATTTGGGTCACGGTGCGGCTCGAAAGCACAAACAACAAAGGGCTTCCCGACGAGCGGCTGGCGCGGGCATAGCGCAAGGCTTTGGCATAGTCTTCCTTCTTTTTCGCCAATTCGTGCTCCGTGCGGTCCACCCGGGCCTGAAGCCTGTCGGCCTCCGCCGACAACTTGCGGATCTGCGCCTCCATCGTGTCGATGTAGTGTTGCCGGTTCTCAATTTGGTTCGTAAGGATATGGATGTCCCGCAGTTTCGAAGCCACATTCTTTTCCGTCGCTTTCAGTTCCTTGCGCGAACGGTCCAGACCCTTTTGCATTTCTTTCTTCTGCGTCTGCAAGGCCTTCACCTTGCGGCCGGACTGTGCGTCCGCCGCCATCACGACAGCCAGGTAAAAACACAAAAGAACGGTTCTGAGGCTCATCCCACCAATTTCTTTATGATTTCTTCAGGGCTTACTTTCCGATACCTCCCGCCCGGTTCCTTGGAGAGGTCCACCTCCTTGGCATTCCACTTCAGGTTGCTCAAAGAGAAAACGGCCGTGAGGTTTTTACCTGTCCCGGTCAGCGAAAGCTGCATCTCATCGGGAAAACTCCGTTGCTCCACATTCGCAAAATGGCGGTAAGTCCAGTTCAGACGGGGCACGGACACCTGGCCGCCCACCACCACGGAGGTGTTGCGCACCAATCCCGTCAGTGCGTCTACCACGAACTGGCATTGCAGCAATCCCCCGTTCCTGGAGGTCAGGATCGTGCTTTCCTGAGAACGGCTCATGTCAAAATCGTCTGCGGTCCACGAACCGTTTTCCCGCCCCGGAACAAACAAATCGTTCCAGAACAAGGCTTGCAGCGCATAGAAGTCTATGCCCGCTTTTTGCAGATAAGGCACTTCGTCGTAGCGCACCTTCACGTATTGGCGCTCGGCACGGTTGATCATCATCATGTATTGCGGCGTGAATTCCAACCGTCCGACTTCCATGAATCCCAACGCCACTAACGACAACTGAATCACCTCGCCGCGTTTCAGGTTGCAACTTCCACCCACGGAAAGTGCTTTCCCGTCCACGTAGAGTTTAAAGTCCAACCGCGAAGTCACCGTCCCTTCCTTCAACCCCGCCACAGCCATTTTGTCGACCCACTCCCGGTTTCCCGTTTCAGCCGAAGGTTCCAAGGCCGTGGTCTGCCGGGCAGAACGGCAAGCCGTCCACAAACAAGCCACCAAGGCCATGCAAAGCCAAAATCCTCCGCTCCACCATCTTTTCATTCCGCAATATATTTTTTCAGTTGTATCTTTTTCTTCAACAGCCCGGAGGTTTCACCATCCCCCCTGGCCTCTGCCATCTTCCAATATTTCAAGGCGCCCTCCATGTCGCCGCAACAGGCATATATGTCGCCGGCATGTTCCAGCACTCCGCCAGAAACCTCCTCGCTGTGCTCCACATCGCCCGTCAGGACACGGTCAATGTAGAGTTTGGCTTCCGCATAACGCCCTTTGATAAAAAGGATCCAGGCATAAGTGTCAATAAACGTCTTGTTGCCCGGTTCGGCCGTAATCGTGCGGTGGCTCATTTCTTCCGCCTTGTCGAGATCTTTCTTTTCCAACGAAAGATAATAAGCATAATTATTCAGGCACCCGATATTTTCGGGATTATAGACCAGACAGGAATCGTAAGCCACAAAAGCAGAATCTGCAAACCCGTTGCTATAATAAAGATCCCCCATGAGAGAATACATATCCGACACCAAGGCACGATCAGTCCCTGGCTTCACCTGCTTCACCCCTTTGCGGAACGCATCCAAAGCCAGTTGCTTCTCGTCAAGCTGATAACGGGCAAATCCGAGGTAAAAGTAATAAGGAAGCTGGTCGGGATAATGACTGATGCCCTGCATGCAGATGTCGGCCATTTTACGGTAGTCATCCGCACGCGAAGCCAGCTGTATCAACTGGAACAATGCCGCCTGGTTGTCCGGTTCAAGTTTCAGGATGCGTTCCAAGGCCGGCTCAAGCAACCCGTCGACATGCTTGAGCTGCAAGTAAGAGGCATACAAAGCCAACATGTCCACGGATTCGGGGACAGAAGCAAAAATGCGGTCGAACACCCGCAACACTTCCGTGCTGTCGGCATGGGCATTTTCTTTTTCCACGACGTAATTGCGCATCAGCATCACCCTTGCCCGTTCATCCGTGTTTCTTCCATACAACAAACTGTCCAACTCCAGGCTATAAAGAGAATCCTGCCGGGTCTGCTTGTAATAATCCAACATGGACATACGCAGCGCTTGGTTTCCAGGCTCTCTCCGCTTCACCTCTTCATAAATGGCCAACGCGCGTTCCGGTTGCCCGGCCAACAAATACTGATCGCCGATCAGCACCCTGTAAGACAAGTCATTCGGATTTTCATCCGCCAATTTCTCCAATTCGCCAAAGGCCTTTTCTTCCTCCTCCAATTCGCGATAAAGCCTGAACTTCTCCATGCTCACCGCCATGTTGCGCCCCTCAAGCGTCTCAATGCGGTCCAAAGCCCGGATGGCGTCCTGGTAATGCTCCCCATCCATATAAATACGGACCAATTGCGCCAACACATCCGAACGTGCCGGGTTGCATCGCACCATGTCCTCCAACACCGGAGCGGCATGCGAATTGTCACGGTGGCGCAAGTAAAAGGAAGCCAAGGCTTCCTTATAATCAATATTATCAGGCGCCAAATCCACGGCACGGGACAAATGGACGGCACAACGCGCCGAATCGCCCAGATTCATGTAATACAAACCCAGGGCATACAAAGCCTCCGGGGCATCGGGCTTGATGTCAAGGCAATGCTCATAAAGCGCAAACGCATCCGCATAGCGGCCTGCCAGCCGGTTCTTGACCGCCTCCATATAATAATAGTCAAACCTGCGCTGCGCCTCGACAGGCAAACCCGGAGCCTCTTTCGTGGTACGGCATGCCACACACAGGCACAAAACGCACCACACGCCGCAAAGCAAAAAAAGAATCTTTCTCACGCTTCTCATTTTTCTCCGGAATGGCCGAAGCCACCCTCCCCCCTTTCCGTTTCATCCAAACATTCCACCGGCATCCATTCGGCCTGCTCGCAACGGGCCACCACCATTTGGGCTATGCGCTCCCCGTCGCAGATTTCAAAAGGTTCGTCAGAAAGGTTCACCAAGATCACGCAGATTTCTCCCCGGTAATCCGCATCGATCGTACCGGGAGAGTTCAACACCGTGATGCCTTTCTTCAATGCCAGCCCGCTCCGTGGCCTCACCTGCGCCTCGGTGCCCCGCGGCAAAGCCACATAAAGCCCCGTCGGCACCAAACGTCTTTCGAGCGGTTTCAACACAATCGGCCTTTCCAAGTTGGCCCGCAGGTCCATCCCGGCCGAATCCGGCGTGGCGTAACGGGGCAAGGCATGGCGCGACTTGTTTATGACACGTATTTCCATCATGTACACAAAGATTTATTTTTGAGGTACAAAAATAGCCAATTCTCTGTATATCGCCATTGATTTTCGCGGAAAAAGAGTGTATGTCAACCTTTTTAATTACTTTTGTGCAAAAACAACAGAAACGGATATGGAATGGACGCAATTGATCTCCAACAAACGGCTGGGGCTGGAGAAATACCACCAAGTGCGCAAAGACGACCGCACGGAATTTCAGCGGGATTATGACCGCCTCATCTTTTCCGCTCCTTTCCGGCGGCTCCAGAACAAAACGCAAGTGTTTCCGCTCCCCGGAAGCATCTTCGTCCACAACCGGCTGACACACAGCCTGGAAGTTTCAAGCGTCGGACGCTCGCTCGGCAACGACACTTCGCGCGCGCTCATCCAGAAGCACCCCGAACTGGCGGGAAGCCATCTCACCGAGGCGGGAGCCATCGTGTCTGCCGCCTGCCTGGCCCATGACCTGGGCAACCCGCCTTTCGGACATTCCGGCGAACGGGCCATCGGCACTTTCTTCAGCGAAGGAAAAGGGGAATGGCTGGCCAGTTACCACGACCCGAAAAACGGCGACCGGCTAAGCGATGCCGAATGGAACGACCTGATCCACTTCGAAGGAAACGCCAATGCTTTCCGGCTGCTGACCCACCATTTCAAAGGACGCCGCGAAGGAGGCTTCGTCATGACCTATTCCACATTGGCCTCCATCGTCAAGTATCCCTTCTCATCCAACCTGGCCGGAGCGCATCCCAAATTCGGCTTTTTCCAAAGCGAAATCCCCATTTACCAGCGCATAGCGGAAGAACTTGGCATCCCGCGCCTGGATAGCCCAGAAGGCACCTACCGCTACGTGCGTCACCCTTTTGTCTATCTGGTCGAGGCAGCAGACGACATCTGCTATGAAATCATGGACATAGAGGATGCGCACAAACTAAAGATCCTCAACACGGCCGAAACACAAGAACTCCTCCTGGCCTTCTTCGACGAAGAGCGAAAGCGGCACATCCGGCACAACCTGCAATATGTCAGCGATATTAACGAACAAATCGTATATCTCCGCTCGTGTGTCATCGGATGCTTGGAAAGCGAATGCGTAAAAGTTTTCGTGGAGCACGAAAACGACATCCTCGCCGGCACGTTCCAAGGCACGCTCATCGACCACATCCACGACATCCCCCACAAGGCATATAAGGCCTGCGAGGAGATGGCTTTTGCAAAAATATACCGAAGCAAGGATGTCGTCGACATCGAGCTGGCCGGTTTCCAAGTCATCAGCACCCTGCTTGAACTCATGGCCGAAGCGGTGTGCCAGCCACAGAAAGCGTACTCCCAACTGCTCATCAACCGCGTGTCGCAACAATACGAAATCGGGGCGGAACGGCTCTACGACCGCATCATGGCCGTGCTCGACTATGTCTCAGGCATGACCGACGTGTACGCCCTCGACCTCTACCGGAAGATCAATGGCATGAGCCTGCCCATCGTGTGAAAAAGTCCACCCCCTCAACCTCAACCGCGGGCGGAAAAGGTTTCTATATGGCGCTTACGCTTTTCTTCGCGGATCTCGTCGACGGCAATCAGAATGCCTGTCTCCTCCACGTCGCCGAACTCATCATTGATGGCCGTGCCAAACATCTTCATCGTCGGCGAAAGCCCCATATAGGCATTCACAAGCGGAGGAATGTTATAGCCCAGTTTCCTCACTTCGGAATTCAGCACCTTGTAATCTTCCTTGAAGTCATCCGCCACAAAAAGTTTCTTGAGGTCTTCCGTGTCAGCCTCAAGCTGCAAGGGATGATAAGGCACGATCAGTTTCTCTTTGTCATCGAAATGCTTTTTGAGAAAATACAATATCATATCGCGGCCAAAACGCGGATAGGAAGGATACATCGTCATCTTTCCAAAATAATAACGCACGTCCGGCACCAGCACGGTCAGGGCGCCCAGCCCGTCCCACAAGTTGTCCAATGTGAACAAGCCCTTCGAACCGGCACGAGTGCTTTGGTATTCCAACGTCACGAACGAACGCCCCAACTCAATCGTATAGGGCATGTAGTCTTTCATGAAACGATCCGAGAAATGAAACATGTGCGATGTGGCCAATATGGGTTGCCCATCATCTTTCACCTTCACTTTCGACCCCAGCAGATAACGGTAGCCCCCCAATATCTCCTCGACTTCAGGATCCCATACGATCAACTGTTTGTAGGGTTCCTCCATCATGTCAAAGTCGTCCAAATCGAGCGAAAGCCCGGTTCCCCCGCCTGAAGCGCGAAAAGCGATTTCACGCAGACGGCCGATCTCGCGAACCACGTTGGGAGCGTTCTGCCATGTGACCACATATATCTCATTATGGCTTTTGTTCGTGTCACGCAACCGCTTATCCGGCGTCAACTCGGCCTTCAGCAATTCCCTGCTCACTGGGGCTATAATTTCTTCCATATCGTCAACTTGTTTTTTCTTCTCTTTACAACTTATATACTTGCCTTTTCACCTCCTGCGCCCATTGGTAGGGTGTCTTGGACTTGTCGAAAACAGTCCAAGGAATCGGTTCACCAATGACCACCTTATAGGTGCCATGCTGGCTCCGGTACATCTCATCGGGCAGGAACAGCATGGCCAGATTAAACTTGATGTGCAGACGCTTACACCACTTCGCGATGGAATAGAAACGGTCTGAATTGTGCCCGATGAAATGAATCGGCACCACGTCGCGGCGCGTGGCCACACTTTTGGAAACGAAGGTCTTGTTCCAAGGCAGGTCCCGTATCGCACCGTCCTTCATCCGGCGCGAACAGATCCCGGCAGGAAACATGATGATTTGCGCATCCGAGCGGAACGCCTCATCCACGACCTGGGGAAGATTCCGCGCCTGATGCCCCAACTTGTTAATGGGGATGCACAATGGGGCAAGCCCCTGGAGATTCATCAGCAGGTCATTCACCAGGTATTTGATGTTGCCATCATAATGACGGCCAAGCACCATGCCCAGCGTCACTCCGTCTATCGCCCCCAAAGGGTGGTTGGAGACGAATGTAAACTTGCGGGACGTGTCGGAGATATGCTCCAAGCCTTCCACCTCCACTTTCACGTCCAGATATTTCAGGCTCTGCTCACAGAAGTCGACCCCCACATAACCTTGCTTCAGGAATTCATTGATAAAATCTTGATGGACAAGACGTTTCAAACGATTGACCAGGAATCTCGGAACATACTTGGCCTTACTTCCCGCACGGTCGCGCACGATTTTATCCAAATCTATCAAAGCCACGGCACGCTCCGCCTTCGTTCCTTTCTGCATTCTTTCCTTATACATCTCCGAGAAATATTCAAGAAACTACCACCTTGGCATTATTAATGATGTAAATTCCCTTGGGCAATCCGCTAATCCAATTGGTGCCCTTATTCAACCTGAACAAGCCATAAAAAACGCCATTGCCCTTATACACGGGCAACATCTGTGAGTATTTGCTCGTCACCAACAATGCACTCCGCCTTACCCTTATCTCCACCGGATAGGTGGAAGACACGCGGCGATTCTTATAGATATGAGTGTATTCAGAAAAAGGCACCTTATGTTCCGTGGAATCCGCCAGCACAGACAAGCGGCCTGTCGCCGAAACGGCTGCGGCACACCCCATCATCAGCAGTACCCATAAACGAACCTTTTTCCTACTATTCTTCAACATCGGACTTAGAATTAACTTCTATTTTACAAAAATAGAATGAAACTGTCATTTATCAAGATAAAAACATAATATTTTAAGAAATATTAAAAATAGAAGACACTGAAAGAGACGGGATAAGTCATTCCATTTTCATGGAAAGGACAATTCCATGCCGGCAATAGCCCCACCGGAACCCACGCGGCCCCCGTTCTGCAGCCCACAACCCGCTTCCGTCCCCCCGCCCCCAGGGCCATATTGTCCTATTCCGGGGGGAATATTCATTCCATTCATAATCAACTGAGACAAGGCCGTCTTGGAGCACGCGGATTTTCCTCAAGCGATTCACATTTTTTTCTCAAGAGATTCATCGACTTTTCTCAAGCGGGAAATCCGCGTTCCTCTTGAGAGTAATTTCGTCCTATTCCGCACCGTGTGCGCTTTCCTCCATCGCGAAGCCGTAGGAACGCCTTACGCCTCGGCACGGCCAAGGTTTTCAGGCCATCCCCCCGCCATCCCGGCCGCCCATTCATCTCCACTGGATTTCTGCCGCCCCTACAGGACGGGGAACGCATGACGGAACTTTCCGGAAACGCCGGAACCCACCTGGGAGAAAACAGAATCGCCGGAACGGCCATGGAAATCTCCATGGGGCCGTTCCGGCGATTCTGTTTTCCTTCTCTAATCAAGCGGATCAGGCCAGCAGTTGTTTCACCAACGCACTGACAGCCTTTCCTTCAGCCTTTCCGGCCAACTGCTTCGTGGCAACCCCCATCACTTTCCCCATGTCTTTGGCGCTGGTGGCGCCCACGGACGCTATGATCTCCTTCACAGCCTTTTCCAACTCCTCCGGGGAAAGCGGCTGGGGAAGGTAGCGGCCAATCACCTCCACCTGGGCCAATTCCTCATCGGCCAGATCCTGCCGGCCTTGTTCCACATATAAGGCCGCCGTGTCTTTCCCTTGCTTGGCCAGCTTGGCCAAGATTTTCAAGGCAGCCTCGTCGCTCAGTTCGTCATTGGCGCCCGGAGCCGTCTTGGCTTCGATGAAAAACTTCTTGATATTGCGCAAAGCCTCCAACGTGACTTTATCCTTGGCCTTCATGGCCGCTATGATGTCCTTGCTTACTTGCTCAAACAGTGTCATTGATTTGCTCCTTTCTTTATTTGAATTAAAACACGATCATCGACTTCTCGTCCTCGTTCACGCCGGCGCCTGCGGCCTCGGCCACCTTTTCGCCTCCGCCAGTCTTACCCTTTATGGCAGCCAGCACTTCCTTGCTCCGCTTATAAGTCGGCGTATTCTCCACTTCGGAGATCACGTCGTCATTGTCCAACTCATCCTCGCCAAAGACATAAAGGTGGTGGGGCCTTTTGATGACTCCCTGCGTGATGTCGTGCGCATAGAACTCTATGCGCCGGTTAGCCCTTTTCAGCGCGTTTTCCTCCTTTTGTGCCCGCCTTTCCTCGTCTTCTTCCTCGCTCTTGGCATCCATTCCCGGCACATTTTTCAGCCCGAATCCCGTGGCCAGCACTGTGATCTTGACTTTCTGCCCCAGTTCCGCATCAGTCGCCAGCCCGAATTTGGTCTCCACGTCGTCGCCAAACTTGCTCATGAACTCATGCACCTCGTTCATCTCCTCCATGGTCAGCTGTGCGCTCTCCTCCTTGTCGCAGAAGGAAATGTTGAGCAGGACTTTCTTCGAGTTGAAAATATCATTGTTGTTCAGCAACGGAGAATGCAAAGCATCCTCAATGGCCTGCCTTACACGTCCCTCGCCTTCACCATAGCCCGTGCTCATGATGGCCACTCCGCCGTCCTTCAAGACCGTCGTCACGTCCTGGAAGTCCAAGTTGACAATCCCATGCACGGTGATGATCTCGGCAATGCTCTTGGCAGCCACAGACAGCGTGTCGTCGGCCTTTGCAAAAGCGTTCAGCACCGTCAGCTCATTGTAAATCTCCCGCAAGCGTTCGTTGTTGATCACCAACAAGGCATCCACATGCTTGGAAATCTCCTCCACGCCATCCAAAGCCTGGTCGATTTTCTTCAGCCCCTCAAAACGGAAAGGAATGGTCACGATGCCCACCGTCAGGATGCCCATCTCTTTCGCACACTGGGCAATCACAGGCGCGGCCCCCGTGCCGGTTCCTCCGCCCATGCCCGCCGTGATAAAGACCATGCGCGTACCGTCTTGCAACTGTTCCTTTATCGCATCCAGGCTCTCCAAAGCAGCCTGCCGTCCCCGCTCCGGACGGTTGCCGGCCCCCAGCCCGTCCTTGCCCAACTGCAGATGGGTGGGGATCGGGGAATCCTTCAGCGCCTGGCTGTCCGTGTTGCACAACATGAACGTCACATTGTGAATGCCCTCTTTGTACATATGGTTGACGGCGTTTCCTCCTCCGCCGCCCACGCCAATCACTTTTATATAGATTTCCGGATTAGTTTTCAACAGGTTAAACCGGATGTCGCTATCTCCCTGCATCATGTTTTCTTGTTCCATTTAATCCTCCGTTATGATTTTTGTCACGCTTTCAAGCCACTTCTTGATGCGGCTTTTCTTCCGTGGCTTAGTTTCTTCCTTTTCTTGCTTTTCTTCGGTTTCGTGCCCGCCTTCCTGCTCCGCCGTGTCCCGGCCTTGTCCCTGTCCCTGGGTTCTTTCCTGGGACCCATCCTCCGGAATCTGTTCCCCCGGTAGCCCTGTCGCCACCTCCACGGCCGGCAGTGGAGAGGTACAATCCTTGTTTCCCCGGCTCAACAAGGAGAATAACGTGTTCAACGAGCCGTCCTTCACCACAAACTCCGCACGCACGGCATGCAGGTCCAAAGGCACGGTCCGCACGAAACGCATCTTCTCGGCTTTCAACCGGGCCGAAATGGCCTTGTCGATGTTTTGCACATTAGCCGCCGCTCCCGAAACGACGACACCGGCCAAGAGCTTGTCCTGATAGCCGCTGTTACGGATTTGAGCCGACACATTGCTCAGGATTTCTTCCTCGCGGGCCTCTACCATCTCAACCAGCACACGTTCTTCTATCGTGCGCCCATTGTTGGCCAACACATTCTTTGTCAGTTCATCTGCTCCCGCATCCGAATAAGCCGAGCCATATTTCACTTTCAAGTTCTCCGCCTCGTCGTCTTCCACCTGCTGGCTGCAAATGTCCTGGGTGATGCTCTGCCCGCCCAAAGGTATCACAGCCAGATGGCGCAACAGGTTGCTCTTATAAACCGCCACCGTGGTCGTCCCATAGCCGAAATCCACCAAGGCGCAACCTGAGCGGCGCTCCATGTCGGTCAGCACACACTCGGCCAGCACCATCGGAGACACAAAAATGCCCGCCACCTCGATGCCGCAGGCTTCCACGCAACGCAAGATATACTCTTTCATTTCCGTGCGGGCTACCACGTTCAGGAAAGTGCCTTCAATCTGGCTGCCCAGCACACCCACCGGATCTGTCGTCGCGTCCAGCCCCACGCGATATTCCTGCGGGACCACGTCCAGGATCTCGCAACCGGGATAAACCGCGCCCTTGTTGGATTTCAACAGGGAATCCACGATTTCCTGGGAAATGACCGTTTTGGTGGCAAACTGGCGGGACACCTTGTTTTTCTTAGCCCGCAACGATTGCCCGCCGATGCCGACAAACACGCGGTCTATCCGCTGGTTCAAGGCCACTTCCATCTTCTCGAGTATGGTCTTCAGGCACACCACGGTCTTGTCTATGTTATAGACCCTTCCCTTGCGGATGCAGTTGCGGGCATCCACTTGTTCCACGTCCAGCACTTGTATGCTGCCGTCTATATTCTTGCATCCGGCCGCCCCCCTTATCTTGGAAGAGCCGAACTCTATCGCCACAATGATTTCTTTTTCTACAGCCATATCACTTTTTGTTTTTCTTGCAAATAATTTGATTGTCATACTCCAGACAAATCTCGGAGTACTTATTCCACCCCACCTTGTTCAACCCCTCTGTATAAAACAATTTCATCCGGTTCAACTTATCCTCCACGTTTGTCGGCATCCCCAACAGTATCACATGCTCGCCCACACGCGGCACCAGTTCCACTTTCCCTGCGGGCGTCACGTTAATCTGTTGGATCTGATTGTTCCAAAAGGGGTCTTCCTGGATGAAACGCCCCAGCCGCAACAAGCTCTGGCGGGCATATTGCGGCGTGATGTGGCCCGTAGCCACCACCAAGTCGGCATAATATGAAGACTTGGGCATCAACTTTCCGGAACGGTCGAGATAGTAATCATTTCCGGCAACAGGCATGACATGCAACAACGGCAGGCGTTGGCGCACCTGCACGCAAACCTTCCCGCCCGGAGTCTTATAAGCCGTGGCACTTTCTATATAAGGATTCTTGCGCAGCACGCTTTCAATCCGGACCAGGCTCACGTCTCCCATGCGCTTCCCCGTGGGGTCGCATTTCCGGCTCTTCAGCAAGCGGGCCACATCATCCGTGCGGATGAACCCGGTCTGCAGGCTGTCTTCCACCACCACTTCCACGCCACAGCACATTTGTTCGTCCTTGGAAGGATTCAACACCGTGACGGCCGCCACGAAATAACATCCCAGTCCAAGCAACAACAATATTATGCCCAGTTTCTTGATCATCTCTCCTTCAATATTTCTATGATTTGCGGAGCGCAGGCTTCGATGTCGCCCGCACCCAACAAGATAAACACATCGGCCGCCGAGCGGCGCACCACCTCGGGCACCTCTTCCTTATGACACAAGATCTTCTCCACCGACGGTGCGAGGTTGTCATAGATCAAACGGCTGGTCACTCCGGGGATAGGAAGCTCGCGTGCGGGATATATGTCGGTCAGCACCACGTCATCGGCCAGCGAAAGGCTCTCGGCAAACTCTTTGTAGAAATCCCGCGTGCGGGTATAAAGATGAGGCTGGAAAATCACCATGATGCGTTTTCCCCTATAAAGTTCACGCACGGAAAAGATGCTTTGCCGTATTTCTGCCGGATGATGGGCATAGTCCGTCAACAACACGCCCTTCCCGCTTTTCAGGCGGAAGTCAAAGCGGCGGTCCACTCCGCGGAAGGAAGCCATGCCGCGGCGTATTTCCTCGGCCGTAGCCCCGGCAATTTGCGCCAAAGCCATGGCGGCAATGCCATTTTCTATGTTCACGCCCACCGGCACCCCGAGCTGTATGCCGGGGACATCGCCCAAAGGCGAAACCAAATCAAACGTGATTTCCCCGTCACCTATGTGGATGTGCCCGGCATGGAAATCGCCACTGTCACGGCTGTAGAGATAAACAGTGACCCCTTCCTGCACATCCGCTTCCATCTCCAGCCCTTCGTGCAAAATCAGGTAGCCTCCCGGGCGGACCAAGGAGGAATATTTTCTGAAACTCTCCAAATAAGCCTCTTTCGAGCCATAAATGTCCAGATGATCCGGGTCGGTAGCCGTGATCACCGAAGCGTAGGGAGTCAGCCAATGGAATGAGCGGTCGAACTCATCGGCTTCGACCACCACGAAATCGCTGTTTTCCGAAAGGATGTAGTTCGAGCCATAATTCTTGGAAATGCCCCCTAAGAAAGCATTGCAATCCACGTGGCTCTGGTGCAGGAGATGGGCAGCCATGGCGGAAGTCGTCGTCTTGCCATGCGTGCCGGCCACGCAAAGCCCCTTGTGCGCCCGGGTCAGGGTGCCAAGCACCTGCGCCCGCTTCTCCACTTCGAATCCGCCGGCCCTGAAATAAGCCAGCTCCGCATGTTCCTCCGGTATGGCGGGGGTATAGACCACCAGGCAACCCGCCTTGTCCTTGCAGGCTTCCGGGATCTGGCCAACGCTTTCTTCATAGTGGATCCGCGCTCCTTCCGCCTCCAATTGGCGGGTGAGGTCCGAGGGCGTACGGTCATAGCCTCCCACGGTCAATCCCCGGTGCAGGAAATAACGGGCTATCGCGCTCATGCCGATGCCGCCTATCCCTATGAAATAAACAGACTTTATGTCGCTGAATTCCATCCTCTATCTTTTCCTTTCCTTATAATTTTCTGCCAATCTGCAAACTTCCTCCGCGATCCGGTCGGCCGCGTCTGCGAAAGCCATCTGGCGGATATGTTGCCCCAATGCCGCCAGCCTGGCTTCGTCCGCCACCACCGACAAGGCCAAGGGGATGAGTTTCTCCCTCGCCTCGGCGTCTTTCACATAGAGTGCGGCCTCTTTGTCCACCAATGCCAGCGCGTTCTTCGTCTGATGGTCTTCGGCCACGTTGGGCGAAGGCACCAGGATGGCCGGCTTGCCCAGCAGGCAGAGTTCCGAAATGCTGCTGGCTCCCGCCCGCGAAATCACGAGGTCGGCAGCCGCATAGGCTTCCTCCATTTTCGTGATGAAATCCGTGACGAACAGATTGCCAGGCTTTCCCGCCTGCCTCAACGTTTCCTGGATACGGGCGAAATAATATCCGCCCGTCTGCCAGATGAACTGCACGTCCGACGAAGCGATGGCTTTCAAGCCTCCGAGCATGCTCTCGTTCAGCGTCCGGGCACCCAGGCTGCCCCCGATGAGCAACACCGTCTTGCGCCCCGGCTGCAGGCCGAAAGCGGCCACAGCCTCTGCGCGGCTTCCGGCCTGTTGCAGCAAACCCTGACGCACGGGGTTCCCCGTCAGTATGATTTTTTCTTTCGGGAAGAAACGATCCATGCCCTCGTAGGCCACACATATCTTGTCTGCCCCTTTGGCCAGAAGTTTGTTGGTCACGCCGGCATAGGAGTTCTGCTCCTGAATCAACGTCGGAATGCCTTCGGCCTGCGCCACGTCCAGCGTGGGACCGCTGGCATATCCTCCCACGCCCACCACGGCCATCGGCTTAAAATCACGGATAATCTTGCGGGCCATCCGGCGGCTCTTCCAGATTTTCAAAAGCACCGCCACATTTTTCAGCAAATGCTTGCGGTCGAAACCGCAAATGGGCAAGCCCTTGATGGGATAACCCGCTGCCGGCACACGCTTCATTTCCATCCGCCCTTCGGCACCGACAAACAAAATCCGGGCGCCCGGATGCTGTTTCCTGACGGCATTGGCTATCGACACAGCCGGAAAAATGTGCCCGCCCGTGCCTCCCCCGCTCACGATAATCCTTAGCTCTTCTTCCATGAGGCCTGATTTTATCAGCAAAAATAGCAATAAAATTGCGATAATGATACTTTTTTCTCCTCTATTTTATCGCACGAAACCAAAAAAACTTACAGATCACATTGCCTGAAACACGGGAAAATGGCCAAACCTGAGTCCCCCGGCAAAAAAGAGCAGGCATGGATTCTGCCTCCGGAATCGGGCTGCAAAAAAATGTCACATGGGATGAAATGTAATGACAAACAATTCCCCGCGCACCGCCATCCAAGGAGCAGTAGAGATACAGAGGGATTTTTTTACTTTTTCCTCACCAAGAGGAATATAACCTTTTCGCCTTTTTCGTATGACCGACCTTCGCCCCCTCCTGCCGGATTCCTCCGCAGGGTTTTCTCAAATGGTTCACATTTTTTTGCTTGAGAAAAAATGTGAATCTCAAGAGAGAAATTTTCGTTCCTCTTGAGCGCGGTTTCATCCTGTTCCGCCACGTTTGCCTTTTCCCTCACGAGGCAGTAAAAACTTCTTCCGCTTCAGCACTGCGAACTTTTAGATAATTCCCACTAAAAATCCGCAGCCGCCCTTCCAAGAATCTTAAACAAATATTTTCCTTTCGAGATTCACTTTTTTCTCAAACGGACGACATCACCCTTCCGGCAGGAAAAACCAAGCCGGAAAGAGGAAAAGCTCACATGCAGCCCTCTCAGGAGTCCTCAAAGGAACAAGCGATCACCCGCAAACCGTTGACAGCCAAAGGACGAAAGGCATCTCAAGCCTCCTGCGCCACAACGGCCGCCTCATCAGGCCCATCTTCCGTCCGCACCTTCTTCTTGGCCGAACGGCTCACGCTCAATATTATTCCTAAATATACACAATTGATCACTGTCGAGGTTCCCCCTTTGCTGATCAGCGGCAAAGGCTGCCCCGTGACCGGGAACACCCCCACAGCCACGGCCATATTGATGAGTGCCTGGGTGACCAGCATCAGCGAAAGCCCCATGACCAGGAAAGCCGGGAAATTGCGCTCACACCGGCTGGCTATGCGCGCCGACCGAAAGAGCAACACGATGTAGAGGAACATCACGAACACCCCGCCGGCCAACCCCAGTTCCTCTATGACGATGGCATAAATGAAATCGGAAAACGACTGGGGCAGGAAGTCGCGCTCCACCGAATTGCCCGGCCCGCGCCCCACCACGTTGCAGGTGGCTATGGCAATCTGGGCATGGGTCACCTGCGGATTGGCTGTGATGTCATATTGCGCCGGGTCTGCCGGCGGCGGCTCATGGTCACGCACCCGCTCCGCCCAAGTGGGCATGCGGTGAAGCAGCGGCAAATGGCCTGCCGCCTCTATCGTGGAAGGAGGCGCGAAGCGCAAGAACACGAACAAGGCCGTCCCCACTACCGCCAGACCGCCCAAAAGCGTTCCTAACTGCTTCCAAGGGATGCCGCCCACAAACATCATGATCAACACGACCAGGAAAGTCATGGCTGCCGTGGAAAAGTTTTCAGGGGCGATCAACCCGCAAATCAGCACCGCCATGCCCATTATCCACTTGAAAGCCCGGCGCTGGGCACCGGCTTCGTCGCGCATGCTGGCCAAGATCACGGCCACAGTGGTGACCAGAACCCCCTTGGCCAATTCGGAAGGCTGAAATCCGACCCCGCCCACTTCCAGCCACCGGCTGGCATTGTTCACCTTCTCCGTGAACATGGCCACGACCAGCAGCACCACGGAAAACGGGATGCCCAAAAGCGGGATGAGCTTGAAATAGCGGCAGGGAATCTTGTGGATCAGCAAAGTGGCTATCACGCCGATCACAAAATATGAACCATGCTGCAAGATCGGCTTCCAATAATAACCCGTCTTATAACTCATATTGCTGGAAGCGCTATACACTTCTATGATGGAAATCATGCCGAGAAAAAACAAAATCATCCAAATGACCTTGTCGCCCTCGAACATCCTCCACTTTTTCAGAACTTTTACTGCTGCCACCATGATGATAAATGTTTTTTTATTGCAAATCCCTCACCAACGACTTGAACTGCTCGCCGCGGTCTTCCATGTTCTTGAACAGGTCGAAGCTGGCACAGCAAGGGCTCAGCAACACCGTGTCGCCCGGACGCGCCATGCGCACACAAGCCGCCACGCAGTCCTTCATGCTATGGGTGTCGGCCACGGGAATGCCCATCCCGTCGAAAAAGCCGTGCAGTTTCTTGTTGTCTGCCCCAAGGTAGACCAGCCCCACGCATTTCTGCTTCACGAGACCGGCAATCGCACGGTAATCGTTCCCCTTGTCCTTTCCACCGAGAATCAACACGACTGGCGTTGCCATGCTGTCGAGGGCATACCAACAGGCATCCACGTTCGTGGCCTTGGAGTCGTTCACAAAGGCCACGCCACGCACATTGGCCACCTTCTCCAGCCGGTGTTCCACACCCTGGAAATCGCCCAAGCCCTCGCGGATCACCCCGTCGGGCACGCCGGCCAGGCGGGCCGCAATGCCAGCAGCCAAGGAGTTGTAAAGATTGTGTTTGCCAGAAAGCGAAAGGCAAGACTGCGGCATGTGGAACGCTCCGTCCACGTCCAACACATACTCCCCGTCCGCCACATAGCCGGCCATGCCTTCCTTCCGCAAAATGGAAAAGGGGCACTGCCGGGCGCGCATGTCATATTTCCCCAATTCGCCCGCCACGACGGGATCGTCTGCCCAATACACAAAAGCGTCTCCTGCCTCCTGATTCCGCAGGATGCGCATTTTGGCATCCACATAGTTCTGCATGCAGAAACCGTAACGATCCAGATGGTCGGGAGTGATGTTCAGCAACACCCCGATATGGGCACGGAACTCATACATATTGTCCAATTGGAAACTGCTCAGCTCGATCACATACCAGTCATAATCCTTCTCCGCCACCTGCAAGGCCAGGCTCTGTCCGATGTTACCGGCCAGCCCCACGTGGTAGCCCGCTTTCTGCAGGATGTGGTAAACCAGGGAAGTCGTCGTGGTTTTGCCGTTACTCCCCGTGATGCAGATCATCCTGGCCTCCGTATAGCGTCCGGCAAACTCAATCTCGGAAATGACCGGGATGCCCGCCTCCCTCACTTTCACGACCATCGGGGCGTCTTCGGGTATGCCCGGACTCTTCACCACCTCGTCCGCAGACAACACCTCCGCTTCCGTATGCCCCCCGTCTTCCCACGTTATGCCGTGGCGGTCCAGCAAATCCACATAGCGCGGTTTTATCTTGCCCGCATCGGACACGAACACTTCAAATCCTTTCTTTTGAGCCAACACCGCAGCACCCACACCGCTCTCTGCGGCTCCAAGGATCACCATTTTCTTCCCCATAAGGCTATCTTATCTTTAATGTAATTATCGTCATGGCCGCCAGAATCACCGTGATGATCCAGAAACGCACCGTTATCTTAGACTCCAGCCAGCATCCTTTCGGCCATTTACACAGCACCTTCACGTCAGGAGCCAACTGTCCGGGGCGCACCCGGAACGCGTCGTGGATGGGCGCCCGCTTGAACACCCTCAATTTCAGCCCCCGCCGATTGCCCCACCGGGCATAGTTCACCTGCAGGATCACGCTCAGGCTTTCCATGAAGAACACGAAACACATGAGCGGGATCAGCAGTTCCTTGTGGATGATGATGGCCGTGACCGCAATGATTCCGCCAATAGACAGGCTGCCGGTGTCCCCCATGAAAATCTGGGCCGGATAGGCGTTATACCACAGGAAGCCCACCAAAGCCCCTACAAAAGCACAGATAAAGATCACCAGTTCTTCCGAACCGGGAATGTACATGATGTTCAGATAGCTGGCAAAGGCGATGTGGCTGGACACGTAAGCCAAAACCCCAAGCGCCACGCCGATGATCGCCGAGTTCCCGGCCGTCATGCCATCCATCCCGTCGTTCAGGTTCGAGCCGTTGGACACGGCCACGACGACCAGCGTGGTCATCACGACAAAAAGGAACCATCCTGCCGCCGTCTTATACTTCCCGCAGAATCCCATCAGTTCCGCATAGTCCAAGTTATTGTCCTTGACGAAGGGAATCGTGGTCTTGGTAGACTTCACCGCCTCGCTCTTGTGCACGACCACCTCCGAGACCCCCAGCTGCCGGGTCGTCACATTCTCGCGGATGACCGCATCGGGACTGAGCCAGAGCGTAAGCCCGACAAACAGCCCCAACAAAGCCTGCCCCACCAACTTATAGATGGGGCGTAGTCCGTCCTTGCTCACCTTCATCTTGATATAATCGTCCGCAAATCCCAGAAGCCCCAGCCAAACGGTGGTGATCAGCATCAGAATCATATAGATGTTGCGCAAGCGTCCCAAAAGCAGGCACGGCACGATGATCGACACCAGAATGATCACGCCTCCCATCGTGGGGACGCCTTTCTTCTCCACGCCATAGGGGTCTATGGCCTTGTCGCGCTGCGCTTCGCTCACATGGTGGCGTTTCATCCAACGGATGAAATATTGGCCGAACCACACGGAAATCGCCAACGAAAGGATCAAGGTCAACAGCGCACGGAACGAAATGTAAGTCCACACATGTGAACCGGGAATCCCATATTCGCCAAGAAATCGGAACAGATAGTACAGCATGGCTCAATGTTTTTAGATCCCGAAAACCTCACGGACCACCTCATGGTCGTCAAAGTGGTGCTTCACGCCTTTCACTTCCTGGTAATCCTCATGTCCTTTCCCGGCCACCAGCACCACATCGCCGGGACGGGCCATCATGCAAGCCGTGCGGATGGCCTCCCGCCGGTCGACGATGGACACCACCTTACGCAACTGTTCCGCGTCCAACCCGGCCAGCATGTCGTTGATGATGTCCTGCGGCTCTTCGAAACGCGGGTTGTCACTCGTGATCACGACCCGGTCGCTGTGCTTCACGGCTTCTTGCGCCATGAGGGGGCGCTTGCCCTTGTCGCGGTTGCCGCCCGCCCCGCACACGGTGACCACCTCCCCGCGATGCCTCAGGATCTCATTGATGGTCGAAAGCACATTGACCAGCGCGTCCGGAGTGTGGGCATAATCAATAATGGCCGTCACCCCCTCGCGCGAACGGATGGTCTCAAAACGCCCGTTGACGGGATGCAGGGCGCTTAGGGCCACCAGCACTTCTTCCGGTTGCCGCCCCATGCACAGCGCCGCGCCATACACCGCCAGGAGGTTGGACACGTTGAAACGCCCGATGAAAGCGACACTCACTTCGCGCCCGTCGATGTCAAGACACATGCCTTCAAACGACTCCTCCAGCACTTTCGCCTTGAAATCGGCCGCCGCGCGCAAAGAATAGGTCTTCACCCCGGCCTTGGTGTTCTGCACCATCACCATCCCGTTCCGGTCATCGGCGTTGGTCACGGCAAAAGCCCCCTTGGGCAGCCCGTCGAAAAACGCTTTCTTGGCATCCCGGTAATTTTCAAACGTCTTGTGATAGTCCAAATGGTCACGGGTGAGGTTCGTGAAGATGCCCCCGGCAAACTTCAGGCCGGCAATACGATGTTGGGCTATGGCATGGGAACTGACTTCCATGAAGGCATACTTGCAGCCCTCGTCGGCCATCCGGCCCAACAAACGGTTCAGCGTGACCGGATCCGGCGTGGTGTGCTCCGTCGGGACCGGCTCGCCGTCAATGTAATTGCACACGGTGGAACACAGCCCGCACTTGTACCCGAAACTCCGGAACACCTTATATAATAGCGTGGCCACGGTGGTCTTTCCGTTCGTGCCGGTCACGCCGACCAAATTCATCTTCGAGGTCGGATCCCCATAAAAGACGGTAGCCAGGCGTCCCACCGCACTCTCGGAATCGGCCACCTGCACATAGGTGACCCCTTCGGCCAAGGTCTCCGGCCACACCTCGCAGACCACGGCCGCGGCTCCCCGCGCCACCGCCTTGCCGATATAAGCATGGCCGTCGGCCTGCGTCCCTTTGACGGCCACGAACAAGCCTCCCGGCTCCACCAGGCGCGAGTCCAGGTTCACGCCCGTGATGTCCCGCCGGGCCTCTCCTTCCATGCGCAACACGCGCACCCCTTCAAGCAATATAGTCAGTTCCATCTCCACGTTTTTTTATCTTCTTAACTTAATGCGAATCGTCTGCCCTTTCTTGTATTTGGCATGAGGCGGTATGCTTTGCGACACGACCCGTCCCACTCCTTCCAGTTTCACTTTCAGGCCGCGGCTTTCCAGCAGGAACACCGCGTCCTTCGCCCCCATTCCTTTCACGTCCGGCACGATTTCCCTGGGGGTGTTGTTCAAAGAAAGCGCCACGGCGTTCCCGTTGTTCACGGCCGTCCCCCACACGGCACCGCCCTCCCCGTTGCTCCAATCCTGCCGGAAAGGTATGCCCAGCTCCGCCAGCACCATCCCGGCCGCTTTCAAATCGCCGTTCAGCACGTCGGGCACAAACACCGAAGTGGAATCCGAGGCTTCCGCCACATCGCGGTACACGCCTTTCGCCATCACGCTTTGCGCCACCTCGCTGAACACCGGGCCGCAATGGCCGCCTCCGGAAGCCGGAAGGCCGGACTTCTGGATCGCCACGATGCAGCTATACTTGGGCTTGTCCGAGGGGAAATAGCCGCAAAAACTGATCAGGTACTTCACGCTGCTGCCATGATAGCCTATCGCGCCCTGGGAAACCTGCGCCGTGCCGGTTTTTCCCGAGACCTTGAAGTGCTTGCATCCGGCTTTCTTGCCCAACCCCTTGCTGACCACCAGCTCCAGGATTTCCTGAATGTCCTTCAAGGTCTTCGGGGAGCAGATCTGCTCCTTCAACACTTCCACGGGAAACTCGCGCACCACCTCGCCGTTCCGCCGCACCGCGCGCACGAAGCGCGGCTTCACCATCTTTCCCCCGTTGGCGATGGCGTTGTAGAAGGCCAGGGTCGCGATCGGCGGGATCTGTGTCTCATACCCGATGCTCATCCACGGCAAAGCCGTTTTCGACCAGTTGCTTCCATCCGCCTTCGGGCGGCGCACCCGCGGTTCGCCGCTCCCCACCAGCGGCAGGCCGAGGGGCACTCCCACGCCCTCGCGGTAAAGCCCGTCCACGAATTTTTCCGGGTGGTCCTTGTAATTCTCGTCAATCAGCCGGCTCACCCCGATGTTGGAAGAATACATCAGCACCTCCGGCACGCTGATCCGGCCATAGCCGCCGCGCCGCCAGTTGTGGTCGCGCATCACGCGCCCGTGCATCTCCCACTGCCCGTTGCCGGTGTCCACAAAATCATTTTTGGTGATCTTGCCGTCCTCCAACGCCACCATGATGGAAGCGGTCTTAAAGGTCGACCCCGGCTCCATCAGGTCGGACACCGCGTTGTTTTTCACCTCACGGTACACCCCGTCGGCGCATTTCGTCATGTTCACGATGGCCTTCACGTCGCCCGTGGCCACTTCCATGAGCACCACCACGCCCACGTCGCCATTCAGGTTTTTCAGCTGCCTGAGGATGGCTTTTTCAGCCGCGTCCTGCATGAACACGTCGATCGTCGTCTCGATGTCATAGCCGTCTACCGGCGGCGCGTCGACCAGGTTCAGCCACTTGTTGCGCACCTTGGCCCGGTGGGAAGTGCCCGGCGTCCCTCTCAGGATGGAGTCGTAGGACAACTCCAGCCCATAGCGCGCGGAATCCTTGCTGGCATACAAGGCGCCCAGCGTGCGGGTGGCCAACGACCCGTAGGGTTTTTTCCTGAGGTTGAACTCCTCGGCATAGAACCCGCCCTTGAAAGGCGACTCGCGGAAGAGCGGCAGCTTCTTGCACTCCTTATATTGGATGTAGGAGATGCGCCGCCCGTATATCTGCCAGTTCCTGCGCTTCAGTTTCTTCCCGCGCTTCAGCCGGCGTTTGAAGTAGTCCGCCGACTTGTCGGGAAAGATGCGGTGCAGCCCCATGGAAATGGAGTCCATCTTGACCTCCAGCATGCTGTCGCGCCACGCCTGCAGTTCCTGCTTCACCTCCGGGTCCTTGTCGTAGGCCACGTAATCCATGTAAATCTTGTACTCCGGCAACGAGCTGGCCATGATCTGCCCGTCGGCCGAGAGGATGTTGCCCCGCTTGGCCGGGATCGGCACGTTTTCCCGCACGAGCTTCCGGCTCACCTGCGTCCAATAGTCCTTCTTCGCGAACATCAGGTAGGCCGCGTGGCCCAAAATACACAAACCGCCCAGGCTCATCAGGACGATGACCACGAAGAAGCGGGGCATTATCTTTTTGTTGTCGAAGTTCATTTTCCCTCCTCGCTTTTGACATTAATCAGGAAAGGCGGCTCCTTGGGCATCTGCAACACGCTGTCGGGGGTCGCCCGCAGGCTTTGCTCGACCTGGCTTTGGCGGGTCTTCACCGTCAGCTCGCTCGAGCGGGTCAACGCGCGGTATTTCACTTCCGTCAGTTCCGCCTTCAGGCGTTCGATCTCGATGATCTCCTGCTGCGAGGAATAACGGTTGGTGATATAGACAATGGCGAAGAAGGTGCACAAGACGATCAGCCCCATTTGCCGGCGCAGCCATCCCCCGGTCAGGATGTCGCCGCCGAGGATCTCGCGCAGCGACAAGTTCGGGCGTTGCTCCACCCCTTCGTTCTCCGTGAAGGCTTTGATGGGCGACAGGGCTTTTTCCGGCTCCACGGCTTCTCCGCCATCCGCCCCGGCTTCGGCGCCGTCCGGGAAAGTTCCCGCGTCGGCCGCCATCGTGCCGGCCTCGCCCCCAGGGTCTGCCACGGTCGTTTCCCCGCTCTGCGGCTCCTTTTTCTCCGTTTCCACGTTTCGTCTTTTCATTCCGCTTTCTTTTTCTGGTCTCTCATTTCTTTTCAGCGATTCTCAGTTTCGCGCTCCGGCTGCGCGGGTTAGCCGCCTGTTCCTCCCCGCCGGGCACGATGACCTTGCTGTTCACCGCGCGGAAGGGGCACTCCACATTGCCATAGAAATCCTCCACGCGCTTCCCTTCCACGTTGCCGGTCTTGATCATGTTCTTCACCAGGCGGTCTTCCAGCGAATGGTAAGACAACACCGCCAGGCGGCCGCCGGGCCGCAACAGTTCCGCCGCGGCCGAAAGCAGTTCCTTCAGGGCGTCCATCTCCTGGTTCACCTCGATGCGCAAGGCCTGGAACGCCTTGGCCAGGTCTTTCTTTTCGCGGTCGCGCCCCATCAGGGGCCTTATCGCCTCCACGAAATCGTCCGTGGTCGCGATCCGCCGCACGGCGCGGGCCTTCACGAGGCATGCGGCCAGCCGGCGGGCGTTCCTCAGCTCGCCGTACAAATAAAACAGGCCGGCCAGCCGCTCTTCCGCGTAGTCGTTCACCACGTCGGCCGCCGTCAGGCGCGCCGACTGGTTCATCCGCATGTCCAGCCTGCCCTCGAAACGGAAAGAAAAACCGCGCTCCCCGTCGTCGAAATGATGGCTCGACACGCCCAGGTCGGCCATCACGCCGTCCAACTGCCCCACCCCGTAGTAGCGCATCCAATTCTTCAGGTAACGGAAATTGCTGCGCACGAAGGTGAAGCGCCCGTCGGGAATGGCGTTGCGCGCGGCGTCGGCATCCTGGTCGAAGCCATACAAATGCCCGCCGCCGCCCAGCCGCGACAGGATCTCGCGGCTATGCCCGCCGCCGCCGAACGTCACGTCGGCATACACCCCGTCCGGCTCCACCTGCAACCCGTCCACACAGGCTTGCAGCAACACCGGAACATGATAAACCGCCTCCTCCATGAATTTAACATTAATTGGGGACAAAGATACGAAATTCCGACCTTCCCGCCACCTTGTTTATAGGGATTTTTTTTCGACACCCCCTGTTGATAACTTCCCGCCCCCAAAGAGGAGGGGAAAACCGAAGAAAAAGGCCCCGCCGCTTTTTTCCCGGCATTCTTTTCGCTATATTTACCGCCGCAAAAAAAACATCCTGCCGCATGAAGAAACTCATATTGCTGGCCATCGCCCTTTTTTCCATCCTCCCCGGAGCGGAAGGCAAGCCCCGGGAAAGACGCTCCGTGGTGCGCCTCGAAACGTCCGCCGGCGTCATCCGCATCGCCCTCAGCGACGACACGCCCGTGCACCGCGACAACTTCCTGAAGCTCGCCGCGGGCGGGTTCTACGACGGGACGTTGTTCCACCGCGTGGTCAAGGACTTCATGATACAAGGGGGCGACCCGGACTCCAGGAACGCGCCCCGGGGAAAAGTGCTGGGCGAAGGATCGCCCGGCTACCGGCTCGCGCCGGAAATCGACCTCCCCTACCAATACCACCTCAGGGGGGCCGTGGCCATGGCCCGCGAAGGCGACGAGTCCAACCCCGACCGGCTGAGCAACGGGTCGCAATTCTACATCGTGTGGGGCAAGAAACACACCATGAAGGAGCTGGACGCCTGCTCGGCCCAGGTGGAAGAGGCCACAGGCGGGGCGGCGCGACTCACCCGCGACATGAAGCTGGAGTACCTTGACCAAGGGGGCGCGCCGCACCTGGACGGGCAATACACGGTGTTTGGCGAGGTCATCGAAGGCATGGACGTGGTGGAACGCATCCAGGCCGCAGCCACCGACGGGAACGACCGCCCGCTGGACGACGTGGTGGTGCGCCGGGCCGTGGTGGAACAACGGTCGAAAAAGGCCGGAGCCGCCATGGAAAAAACACGACGGAGGCCCTGAAACGGGGCTTGCCGGGCCTTCGCGTGCGAAGCCGTTGAGGATTAGCGCCTTGCCGGCTCTTCCGCCCGGCCTTGGAACACGTAGGTTTTTCTCAAGCGGTTCACATTTTTTTCTCAAGAGGGAAATTCTTTTTTCTCAAGAGAGGGATTTTCGTTTCTCTTGAGGCCGTCTCACGGACGCGCCGGGCCAGTCCGTTTTCCGTACAAACCGGAAGGCCGGCGCCCGCCGGCGGAAAAAGGAGGCCCCCGCCCTTCCGCCTCCCGTCTTCCCCCGGAAAGCCCGGCGCCGGAGCCGGAAAAAAACGGTACGCCCGCGCTTTTTACCGTTTTTTCGTCCTCTATCCCAATCTTTTTCGCTACCTTTGCGGCGTTTTGATTAAGACACGCGCACACATGAAGAAAATCTTTTTCGGGCTTTCCCTTGTGGCAGCCTTGGGACTGGCCTCCTGCATCCAGGACGAACCGCTCAATTCCGAATGCGACATCGAACAAGCCATGGTCCTCACAGACGACCCCGAGGCGCTCTTCTTCAACGCCTCGCAGGCGGTGAAGGACGTGCCGTCGGCCGACACGGTGATCACCTTTTTCTTGCGTGACGACAACTACGACGAAAACCGCCTGAAAGCCCTCGCCATCCAGTTCGAAATCACACCGGGCGCGACCATCAGCCCGGAGAACGGCAGCGTGCACGACTTCAGCGGGGAGGGCGTGCGCTACCGCGTCACCTCCGAGGACGGGGCGTGGCACCGCGACTACCGCGTGAGGTTCTCCCTCACCCCCAGCCTGCCCACCGACCTCCATTTCGAACATTTCAGGCCCGAACCCAACGGCCGATACGAAGAGTGGTTCGAGATCAACTCCGAGAACGAAACCGTCGACATGTGGGCCACCGGCAATCCCGGCTTTGCCATCAGCCGTTCATCGGCCACGCCGGAGGAATTTCCCACGATCTCGTGGGACGAAGACCGCATCGACGGCCACTGCGTGAAACTGGAGACGCGCGACACGGGCCCGTTCGGAGTGATGATGAACATGCGCATCGCCGCCGGCAACCTGTTCATCGGCACCTTCGACGTGGCCAACGCCCTGAAAGACGCCATGGCCGCCACCCGCTTCGGGCTGCCGTTCAACAAGAAGCCCCTGCGCTTCGAAGGCTACTACAAGTTCAAGCCCGGGCCGCACTTCCAGAACCGGACGGGCGTCATACAGGACGGACGCGTGGACGAACCGGACCTGTACGCCGTGCTCTACGAGAACACGGACGAAAGCGGCCAGTCGTTCACCCTGCAGGGCGACAACGTGCTGACCCATCCCAACATCGTGGCCCTGGCCCGCGTGGCCGACCGCGTGCACGACTTCGAGCACTGGACCCGCTTCGACATCCCCTTCGAATATAAGAAAGAATTAAATGAGGATTTGTTGAAGAGGCAGGGCTACAACCTGGCCGTGGTCTTCACCTCGAGCATCGAGGGCGCCTCCTTCTGCGGCGCCGTGGGCAGCACCCTGCTGGTGGACGAAGTGAAAGTAATCTGCGAAGAATAAACCCTAAAACCGAACAGCAATGAAACTGAGACACATACTGGCCGCCTTGCTCCTCCCGATGGCCGGCCTCGCGCAGGCACAGGACATGAAAACCTTCATGGACGACAAACGGGACAACCGCGAAGCCAACTACGAGAAATGGGGACCCACGTCGGACCGCGACGGGCTGGGATTCATCGTCCGCGCGGGCTACGTCATCGGCGGCACGTCGCCGCTCCCCCTGCCCGCCGAAATCCGCAAGATCAACGAGTTCTCGCCCAAGGGCGGCTTCAGCCTCGGCGTGGACGGCTACAAATATTTCAACACCCGCTGGGGCATTTCCGCCGGGCTGCGCTTCTTCATGCAGGGCATGCACACGGGCGCCAACGTGAAAAACTACGGCATGAGCATCGTCATGGGCGAAGACGTGGTGTCGGGGCAGTTCACCGGCACCGACATCACCGAAACCCGCACCAGCGGGTTCACCATCCCCCTCATGGCCACCTGCCGCGTGGGGGCGCGCTGGACGTTCAACCTCGGCCCTTACTTCAGCTATTGGATTTACCGGGACTTTGACGGGCATGTGTTCGACGGCTACCTGCGCGAAAGCTCCCCCACGGGACAGAAAATCACCATCGCGTCGGAAAATCCGGCCTATTACGACTTCAGCGACGACATGCGCCGTTGTTCGTGGGGCATGGAGTTTTGCGCCGATTTCCGCCTGCGCGAACACCTCAACGTGTTCGGCCTGCTGGACTGGGGGCTGAGCGACGTGTTCCAGGACGACTTCCAGACCGTGACCTTCCCCATGTACCCCATCTATGCCACCCTCGGGCTGGCCTACTATTATTAATAAGAACTTATGTAAAAAAGAAAAGCATATGAAGAAGATCTTACTCAGCATTTGCATGGCCGCGTGCGGACTGACCGCCATGGCTAAAGATTACACAGACAAACTCATAGTGACCATCAACGACGTTTCCACGCCCGAACAGGAAACCACCATCGGGGTAGAAATCAACGAGGACAACAATTTGGACATCAGCCTGCTGAACTTCACATTGGATGCCGGAGGGGGCAACTTCATGTACGTGGGGCATATTTACGTCAACGATGTCGAACTGACCGAAGGAGCAGACTACGACAGTTTCTCTGTGTCACAAACCATCAGAATCCCGGAAGGAGACAACGACAGCCTACAATGGATCGGCCCGCTTCTCCAAGACGTGCCCATCGAAATGACGGGCAAAATCAGCGACAACAAGTTCTACTGCACCATCAACATTGAAATGGTCATGCTGGGGCAAACCATCCACGTGGTGTTCGGCACCGACGACTTCCCGTCTGCCGTGCTCTCGGCCAAAGCCGACGACCCGGACAAGCTGGTAGACGTGTACACCATCCTGGGCACAAAGGCCAAGAGCCAGGTGCGCAAATCGCAAGCCCTCGAAGGCCTGCCCCGCGGCATCTACATCGTGGACGGCAAGAAAGTCACAAAGAAGTAACCGGACCTCCCCGCACACCGTCGCGAGGCCCGGACCACACCAGCCGGCGGAGGGGACTCCCCTCCGCCGGCTTTTTCATTCCCCCGCAAAAGGGTTTTGCCCCCGGAAATGCGGAAAAAGCGGACTTTTACCGCATTTTATACCGAAATCTCCCGGCA
>CALUNJ010000021.1 GCA_944321975.1 uncultured Paraprevotella sp. | reverse complement strand
TTCGACTATAAGAAATCGGCCATCGACACCGACATCGTGCAGGACGAAGAAGGCACATACCACGTATTCTTCAAAACCGAAGGCGAACAAAAAAAAGGCATCCGCCAATATCTGGCCAGGAACCTGCACGACGCGTCGACCTGGGAACTGCTGCCCGGCACGTTTGAAGACACAGACAAGGCCGTGGAAGGCTCCGGCGTGTTCCAGCGCATCGAAGGCGACTGGGTGCTGATGTACGACTGCTACATGAACGGCCACTACCAGTTCTGCACCAGCAAAGACCTGAAATCGTTCAAACGGGTGCAGGACACGGCCACGCAAGGCACCTTCACCCCGCGCCACGGCACAGTGATCGCCATCACGAAGAAGGAACTGAAACGCCTGCAGAAGGCATTCCCCAACACCTTGTAAGCCTTTGCTCCGCAGGAACATCCTCTCACAAGGAATAATCCCGGGGGATCCTTCCCCCATTTTTTCAGCCCATGCGGGAAGCCGGATGTCCCGCATGGACTGGAAAAACAACCTGAAGAAACAGAAGACTCACCTACCTATTTTTTAAAAGAATGAAAAACAAGTTACTCCCTGCAATGTTCGCTTTGGCACTTGGACAAGCCGCCACTGCCCAGAACACCACCACCAGCGTCGGACAAGTGACAGAAGCCGTCACGCTGACCGAAAACGTGGACTATGTCATTACGGACACCGTCCCCTTCACCACCACCGGAAGCATCGACATCGCCAACACGGAACATGCCGTGGTCATTTTCCAGCACATCCGTCCCAGCAAGTCGCTCAAGTATCTCGGCTTCGTCAAAATCAACGGTGAAAATGCCGTCAACGGCGAGAACTGCCAGGTCAAGATGTACGCCTCCGGTTCCATCATCATGCCCTACGGCAAGGACTTCAAGCCGCTCACCGTCTATTCCGAACCGCAATTCGGAGGAGAATCCGTGAACGATTTCGGGCTGGAAAACTCCAACGGCTACATGAATACGCTCTCCGACGAGAAGCTCAACAACCGCATCCGCAGCTTCAAACTCAAACGGGGCTACATGGTGACGTTTGCCAACGGGCTCCAAGGACGCGGCTACAGCCGCTGCTTCATCGCCGACACGGAAGACCTGGAAGTGCCCGAACTGCCGGACGTGATGGACCAGCACATCTCTTCCTACCGCATCTTCAAGTGGTACGACGCTGAAAAGAAAGGACTGGCCAACGACACCGGCACCGAAAGCACACAAGCGCTCAACGTGTCGTGGTGCTACAGTTTCGGCCCGGGAGAAGACAAAGGCATGGACTGCGAATGTGTGCCGCACAAAATCCAAATCAATTGGCCGGGAAACTGTGGCACGATTTCCTATTCACCACACCTGAAAACGAACAACGAACCGGGCAACCAAGCCGACCACGGCACGGAAGACCTGGATGACGTGCTGGCCACGTGGGAAGACCTGATGGCCACGGGCAAACGCCTCTGCTCGCCCTCGTCGCACGATGGCAGCCTGGACTGGCTGAGAGCCTTCATGGACTCCATCGACGCGCGCGGCTGGCGTTGCGACATCCTTGACATGCACTGCTATTGGCCGGAATGGAACCTGAACACCCAACTGCAAGGCTGGTATGACACCTACAAACGCCCCATCTGGGTGTCTGAATTTGTCTGGGGAGCGTCATGGAACAACAACGGCATCTTCGGCATAGCCACTACCGAAGACCAACGCAATGACTTCTACTCCTATCAGGAGCAAAATTACAACACCATGAGCCAGGTGCTCACCAACTGGAACAACTATCCCTACGTCGAACGCTACGCCTATTGGAACAGCGAGGCCAACTGCTCCAAAGTTTACCTGAATGGCGAACTATCCAAACTCGGGGAATTCTACGCCACCATGGAGTCCGGCATCGGTTATAACAAGGCATACGAGTTCGTTCCCCGCGTGGCCTACAAGAACCCGGAAAGCCTCACCGTGGAGTATGACGAAGCCACCCGCCAGGCGACCCTCTCCTGGAAGTGCAGCAACGGTGAACTGACCGACTCCACCTTCGTGGAAGTCAGCTTCAACGAAGGCACGTGGACACGCGTGCAAAAATATGAGTCGTCCGAACGCACGGCCTATACCTTCACGTACACGTTCCCCGAAAACTACGACCGCGGAACCTATGCTTTCCGCATCCGCAACTATGACATGGACGGCTCACGCCGCACGTCCAATTCCGCCTATCTGTCGATGTACACCCCGCAAGGACAGCCCGGCTTCCAATACAGCACCCTGCTGTTCACCGACACAGAAGAGTTCAACACGGCGTTCAGCGAAATCACCGACGTGGACCAAGCCGTGTTCATCGGCCCCATTTCCTACAACAACACACAGGTCGTGCCGGTGCCCACGGTGGTCAGCGTGGGTCGCGACAAATTCATCTCATGGGCATTTCCTTGGAACCAGGGAGGCTACGGGCAGACACTTTCGGAACCCGAAGATGCCGACTTCATGGTGTTGGAACAAGGCCGGCACCAAATCGGGGACATCACGATGGAAGTAGGCCAAAGCCCCCGCAGGCTTAACCGCGACAGCACGTGGATCAGCTTCACGCAACCCTTCCCCGAAGGGGTCACCCCGGTGGTCATCACCACCCTTGTCTCGCGCTCGAAGAACTCGCCCTACATGGCCAAGATCCTCGACATCACCCATGAAGGATTCGCCGTCAAAGTTGTCCGCCAAGCCGCAGTGGACGCAGCCGGCACCACCTTCTCCACCCAAAACCTTTCCTACGTGGCCGCCACTCCCGGTTCGGCGACCATGGAAGACGGGCACATCCTGACCGTAGGACGCAATCCCGACGACCTGGTCGACGGCATCCGTGCGCGCGAAGTGTCTTTCGTCGATGCCTCGGGCAATGCCCAGAACTTGTTTAAGCCCCACATCCTTTGCGGGCCGCAGACCAATCGCCTGGACCTGGCCTCCGTCTACCGCTATTCCCGTTTGGAAGAAACGGAGATTGAAACCGAAGAAGGCACGGCCACAGCCGTCAACGGCATACGCATCATCCGGCAAAGGGACAACACCGCCCAATTGGAAGGCATGGACAACTACATCGTCAACGGCGATGTCATGGGCTGGATCATCGTCAGCGAAAAGTCGCCGCAAGGCGGTTCGAGCGTTGCGCCCGTACGCCAACACGGTTTTCAGGTGTCCGTACACAACGGGCGCATCCACGTGACAGGCGCAGACCACTATGAAGTCTACGACCTCTACGGACGACGGATGCCAAGCCACAGCAGCCTGCCCGCCGGACTTTACGTGGTGAAGTGCGACAAAGGGACCCAAAAAGTATGGGTACGCAGTGCCCGGTAAAAACGCAACGCATCGCCACTGAAAAAGAAGAAATGAAGCGCGCCGCCATGGGAATAAAACCATGACGGCGCGCTTCGCGTAAATTCATAAGGGGGGCATCGCCCTATTTCAATTCCAGGGGCTTCCTGGAACAGTAGGATTTTAGCGGGGACAGCTCAAAGTTTGCAATGCAGGACCGGAAGACGTTTCTACAGCCCCGCGAAGGGGAGACACGCGCGACGGAATAGGACAAAATCGCACTCAAGAGGACGGCTAATTTCCTTCAAGCGGTTCACACCTTTTTCTCAAGCCAAAAAAATGTGAATCGCCTGAGAAAAATCCACGTCTTTCAAGACAACTCTATTTTGCTGGTTATTAACAAAATAAGACCCTCCCCCAAAATAGGACGATATGGACTTGGAAACGGCCTTACGGAATGAAGGGAAGGCAACGGGGACAAGGCCGTCCCCCTCAATCTCAACGGCCCCGTTTCAGGCGCTCCGCATGCGCCTTGAAAGACTCCGCCGTTTCAGCATAATGCAATTCCCGGCGCACGACGTTTCTTGGGCAATCCGCCCCCCCGGCCCGGCTTGTACCGCTCGTGGAAACCCAGGATCGTAGCCGTGTCCGTAAATTCCACATCCGTAATCCGGATGACCTCTGTCGTACTCCCAATCCATGCCGTTCTTTTTCGCCCCCCTTCGCCCGAACCTTCAAGACACCCCTGAAACCCATCATAAGAACCCACCCCAATGACAGCAACCGCAAAAGGCGTTTCTCCATTTGTTTATTCATTTGATGAATAAGAGCCGGATGCAAAAATAGTGAAAGAAGAAGGAAAAAAGGAAAAACTATCATCCCGATTTTATCCCTTACAACAATGGCTGAATTCTTCCCAAAAGGCGGCTGTGCCCGGTTCACAGATTCCCCGGCACAGCCGCCTTTGTCCTTTTACCCCGTCTGCCTTACAGCGGACGGATCACATACGTGAAGTCATAGTCCTGATAAGGCATGCGGTATTGTGGAAGCGGGATGGCGCCCCAGCTGTTCTCACAAGCCAATCCGCGCTGGCGGAGAGCCAGTTTCACCACACTGAAATCACGCGGTGTCAAATCGCCCGAATGGCTCTGGTGGACATACTTGTCCCAGCCGTCGTCCAAATCCTCGGCCAGGAAATTCAGCGTGCTGCACTCCATCGGAGCCACGGAATAGAATTCCAGGCCACGGCCATACTCGTCCTTCACCTGCCAATAACGCACCTCCGTCTTGTTGCCGCTTTCCTGCGGGCGCACGTAACCCCAATATTGGTCGGCCACGTCGGCCTCATACACGCCGAGGCGGTCACCATGGTTGCGGTCGATGTAGTTCTCGCCCGGCCCCTTGCCATAATAAGCCAGTTTGCCATATGCCTTGGGCATCACGAGCTGCATGCCGTAGCGCATCAGTTCCGGCTGCTCCTTCGCGTCGCCGTTCACCTTCATCGACTCGTTCACCACCAGTTCCCCGGCCGGCGTGAGCGTGTAGGTCATCGTCAGCGTGGCCGCTACCGACGGCATGTCGTAAACCGCCACGACCTTCTTGTCGGCATCCTTTTCGCCCCACTGCACATCGAACGACTTCAGCTTCATCTGCGGATTCTTCCACGCATGCAGCTTGCGCTGGGTGTTTGCGCCGTAATCGTTGTCCGTGGGTGCGCGCCAAAAGTCCGGCATGATGGCATGGCCCTCTTCCAGCATCGGCCGCCCGTCCACGTCGAGATAGTCAATCCAGCCCGTGTGGCGGTTGAAGGTGACGGACGTGTTGCCCGCCGTCAAGGTCACGCAAGCCAGCATCTCGTCCTTCTCCACCTTGTTTTCGTCCGAAGCACTGGCGGCCAGTACCTGGTCCACCGTGGGGAAGGTGTAGGGATTCACCACGAACTGCTGCCGCGCCACGGCGTAGCCCGCCTTCAGCATCGGCTCGGACTTCTTCAGCACGAAGTCGATGTTCAGCACCGTCTCCTTTTCCAAGTTGGCGGGCAATTCATAGCCTTCGAGCTTCACCACCTTGCGCTGCTGCGGCTGCACGTCCAAGTCCACCTGCCCGCTGCCGACCGTTTCGCCCTCGCATTCCAGCGTCCACTGCAGCGACACGTTGTCGAGCGGCTTGAAGAAGTATTCGTTATAGACTTCCACCTCGCCGGTCTTCAGGTCTTTGGGCGTGGCCCAGATGTCCTGGTAGAAATAGCGCACCTCGTTGGCATGCGGGTTCGGTTTCCGGTCTGGGTTGATGATGCCGTTGTTGTTGAAGTTGTGGTCGCTCGCGGGATAACGGCCAAAGTCGCCGCCATAGGCGTAGATGTCCTTGCCCTGCTTGTTCTTCACGCGCAGTCCTTGGTCCACGAAATCCCAAATGAAACCGCCCTGGTACTTGGGGTACTTGCGCACCAAATCCCAATATTCCTTGAAACCGCCCATCGAGTTCCCCATGGCATGGGCATACTCACATTGGATGAGCGGGCGCGGGTTGTCGCCCTTGGCATAGGCCTCGCAGCCCCAATAACCATAGTACATCGGACAGAAAATGTCCGTTTTCCCGTTCTGCCCGGCCTGCTCGTACTGCACGGGGCGGCTGGGGTCGTAAGCCTTCACCAAGTCATAAGCCTTCTCGAAGTTCGGCCCGTAGCCCGCCTCGTTACCCAGGCTCCAGAAAATGATGGAAGGATGATTCTTGTAAATCCTGACGTTGCTCTCGTTGCGTTCCAGATGGGCTTTCTCGTAATCGGCACGCTTGGCCAGCGTCTTGTCACCGTAACCCATGCCGTGGCTCTCGATGTTGGCCTCCGCCACCACATACAGCCCGTAGCGGTCGCACAGCTCATACCAACGCGGGTCGTCGGGATAGTGGCAGGTGCGCACGGCGTTGATGTTCAGTTCCTTCATGATGCGTATGTCCTGCAACATGCGGTCCACCGACACCACGTAGCCGCCCAGCGGATCCATCTCGTGGCGGTTGGCTCCTTTGAACAGCACCGGCTGGCCGTTGACCAGCACCTGGGCGTTCTTGATTTCCACCTTGCGGAAACCCACATCCTGGCGGATGGCCTCGGTCACCTCGTCGCCGTCCTTGAGCGTGGCGCAGAGCGTATATAAATTAGGTGTCTCTGCCGTCCATTTCAGTGGGTTCTTCACCTCGAAGTCGGCCTCCACCTTGCCATCCTTGCCCACTTGAATGGTTTTTCCGGCCACTTCCTTGCCGGCCGCATCTTTCAAAGAAAGCACAAGGGTTTGCCCTTTGGCTTTTCCCGAAGTGGTGACTTTCACGTTCAAGAGCCCGTCGCGATAGTCCCCCGTCAGGTCGGACGTGATGAACCAGTCGGCAATCTGCGCCTCGGGACGGGCATAGAGATAGACCTCGCGGGCAATGCCCGTGAGTTTCCAAAAGTCCTGATCCTCCAGGTAAGAACCGTCACACCACCGCATGACCTGCATGGCAATGAGGTTTTCCTGCCCCGGTTTCAAGTATTTCGTGAGGTCGAACTCGGCAGCCACCTTGCTGTCCTCGCTGTAGCCCACGAACTTGCCGTTCACCCACACCATCAGGTTGGAGGTAGCCGAACCCACATGGAGATACACCCGCTCGCCTTTCCAATCGGACGGCACTTTCACCGTCTTGCGGTAAGAGCCGGTGTAATTGTTGCGTTCCTCCACAAACGGCGGGTCGGAATGGAACTGGTTGCTCCAGGCGTAGCCCACATTCTTGTAGGTGGCGTCGCCGTAGCCGTTCAGTTCCAGGATGCCCGGCACGGGAAAGTCCACCCATTGGGAGTCATCGTAGTCCACGGCGTAAAACCCCTCGGGAGCCTTGTCATGGTCTTTGGAAAAATTGAATTTCCACTTGCCCTCCAGCGACAAATAACGTTCCGATTGGTTCTTCTGCCCTTTTTCGGCCAGTTGCTCAGTCTCGTAGGCAAAGAACGCCGCCCTTGGTGCCAGCGTGTTCACCTCGTTCACCTCAGGGTCGAGCCACCAAGGCTTGTCCTTTTGTGCATGAGCCGAAAGGACAGCCACACAAGCACAAGAAAACATCAGTTGTTTAAACATGGTAACCTAAAATATTAGTGCGTCTGCAACGCGGTTAATAAATGATTCACAAAATTTCCTCACAAAGATACGACATTAGAATCCTTTTTCCCTCTGCGGCACGATTTTTTTTCTCTGAATTTGCAATAATGCGCCAATATTCCTAACTTTGAAAGAGAAAAGCCTCTTCTTCTAAGAATTATGACTTATGGAAATTGATTTTTCGCAACCTTATCGTCCCCAAAGCCACGACGCTGCGAACACGAGCAAGTCGGCCATCCTGGAGCGCGGCCTCCCGTGGCTCTATGATGTGGTGTTTCCTGTTTTGTTGGGAGGATGCCTTTATTTTTATGAGAAAGAAACCTTGTTCCGCATCCAGGAACTCAATTTGTTTCTTCCGGGCAAGCAGTTCTACCAATCATTGGCCGCCTATCCCGGCGGCACCCTGCAGTGGGCGGCTTGCTTCTTCACCCAGTTTTTCTATTACCCGGCCGCAGGCGCAGCCTGGCTTGTCGTCTTCTGGATCCTCTCCTGCCTCCTCCTGCGCTCCGCCTTCCGCCTGTCCGGGGCGCGGGGTGCCCTGACGCTCCTGCTGCCGTCCGCCCTGCTGGCCGGCATCGTGCAAATGGGCTATTTCATTTACTATATCCAGTTGCAAGGCTATTATTTCACGGCTTCTCTCGGCATTTTGACGGCTCTCGCGGCGGTGTGGGTGTTTTCCCGCCTGAACAACCGCAAGAGTTATGCCGGAACGGTCTGGCTCGCCGTGTGGCCCGCCGTCGGCTACCCGCTCTTCGGCGCCTACGCTTTGGCCGCCAGCATATATATGATAGCCTTGTGCTGGCGCATGCCGGGAACAAACCGTAAATTCCGCGTGGCAAACACCATTGCTGGAACGCTGTTGGTCGTCGGGGTTCCCCTCTTGACTTGCCAGTTCGGTTACACACAGACTTCCATTCATGCCGTCTATACGGCCGCCCTGCCTTGTTTTAATTCAGCCGGTGAAATCTTTACACGTTATCGTATACCTTATTATATCTTGCTCGCCACCCCGCTCATAGCTGCCGTCACCCATGGCCTGCACATCACGACCAAACGCGGGATAACGATAGCCCTCCATCTCATTTTGTGGGCGGCCGTAGGCGTTGGGTTGAAAAAGACATGGTATGTGGACGGGAACTTCCGCAGCGAACTGCGAATGACCCGCGCCATAGAAAACGAAGACTGGGAGAAAGTGCCCGAGATCTTTTGGGAAACGAACGGCGAGCCTACCCGGCTGATGGTAATGCAGAAAAACCTGGCCCTGTTCCGGCTCGGACGCGCCGGCGACGAGATGTTCCGCTACCGCGAAGGCGACGCGCGCCCCAATGCCCCCTTCCGCGTGCGGCTGACGCAAGTGGGAGGCAAAGCCCTCTACTACCACTACGGGCAGGAGAACTATTGCTACCGCTGGTGCATGGAAGACGGGGTAACCTATGGCTGGAAAACGGAATATCTCAAATACATGGCCAAGACCTCCATCGTGAACGGCGACCACCGGGTGGCACGGAAATACCTCGGCATGCTCGCCCGCACCTTGTTCCACAAGGAATGGGCTGAAAAATACAGCCGCTATCTCGACCATCCCGAAGCCGTCAGGGAAAGCCGGGAGTTTGCCCCCATCCTCAGCCTGATGCCGGAAAAGGACGAACTGGCTTCCGACCAAAGCGTCATCGAGACCTACCTGCTCCGCAGCTTCGCCCATGGGAACAGCGACAATGTCCTGCACCAAGAACAAAACCTGATTGCAGCCTTGCAGATGAAAGACATCGGCCTGTTCTGGCCCCGCTTCTTCAAATATGCCGCCCTCCACCCTAACGGACACATGCCGCGCCACTACCAAGAAGCAGCCTATCTCTACGGGCACCTGGAACAGCAAGTGGACATCAGCCGCATGCCTTTCGACGCGGAAGTGAAGGAGAGCTACCGGCGGTTCATGGCATTCACGCAGCAATGCGCGGGCATGACGGAAGCCCAGATGGCCGAGGCTTTCCGCCCGGAATTCGGCCAGACATTCTATTACTTCTATTTCTTAGTCAACGGACAGCAAACTTATTGACCCATGAAACATCTTTGGAACCTCCTTGCAGGCTGCTTCGCGGCTCTCACTTGTTTCTGCTGCTCTCCCAAAACGCCAGACCACTACACGGAAAGCGCGGAACCGGCCGACATCTACCCGGATTATGCCGAAGTGACCGTGCCGCCCAACATCGCGCCGCTGCGCTTCGTGGTCGAAGAAAAAGCCGACGCATACGCCATACGCATCAGATACCCGGGCGGCGAATGGATCACGGAAACCCCAAGAAGCCAAACCGGAAGTCGACGAATGGCACGACATGACAGCCAAAGCCAAAGGGCACACACTTGATGTGGAAATTTACGTGAAACACGACGACCGATGGACACGCAGGAAGCCCTTCCGCATCCACGTGGCGCGGGAAGACATTGACCCCTACCTGTCCTACCGGCTCATCAGCCCGTCCTACGTCGCCTACCACGACCTGACCATCTGCCAACGCAACCTGACGAACTTCGACGAGCAGGTCGTCTACGGCAACCGGCTCAACATGGGCGCAAGGAATGCCCACTGCATCAACTGCCATTCTTTCCAGGGCCACAACCCCTCGCGCATGCAATTCCACGTGCGGGAGGCCTTCGGGGGCACGGTCATCGCCTGCGACGGGAAAGTCACCAAGGTGAACCTCAAGACCGATTCGCTGATTTCGGCCGGTGTCTATCCCGCCTGGCATCCGCAGGAACGGCTCATCGCCTACTCCGTGAACCAGACCGGCCAAACCTTCCACACGCTCGACCTCCAGAAAGTGGAAGTGCAAGACATGCGTAGCGACCTGATCCTCTACGACATAGACCGAAACGAAGTGACACGGATCCCCGGAAGGCCGGAAGAAATGGAAGTTTTCCCCACGTGGAGCCCGGACGGGAAATACCTCTATTACGCCTCTGCCCGCTTCGTGCGCAAGGATTCCTCGGAAAACCTCGAAGAGGAAACCATACGGCGGTACAAGGAAATCCGCTATGACCTCTACCGCCGGCGGTTCGACCCGGCACGGCGCACCGTCGGCCCGGCCGAACTGGTGGTAGACGCCTCGGCCATCGGAAAAAGCGCCACGCGCCCGCGCATCTCGCCCGACGGACGCTACCTGATGTCCACCATGGGTGCCTACGGCGTATTCCACATCTGGCACAAGGATGCCGACCTCTACCTGACGGACCTGCACACCCAAAAGACACGCCCCATGACAGAAATCAATTCCGGCGAGGCCGAAAGCGGTTGCGCGTGGAGCAGCAACGGGCGATGGCTGGTGTTCGGCAGCCGGCGGAACGACGGGAACTACACCCGCCCCTTCATCGCCTACATCGGCCCTGACGGACGGGGAAGGAAACCCTTCGAGCTCCCGCAGGAAATCCCCGACAAGCACCGGAACTTCATGCGCAGCTACAACATCCCCGAATTCATGAACGGCCCCGTGGACATCAGCCCCCAGGCATTCGCCGCCGTCATCCGCGAAACCGAGGCGAAGCCGGCACGGCTGGCCCGCTGAAGGCCCTTATTCTTTTTACAAACTTATGACAGACAAACTATTCAACTGCATCGCATGCCTGTGCCTCGCAACCGCCGCCACGGCGGAAGTCCGGGCACAGGGCACCGTGGAAGACTACCAAAGGGCTTATTCCTTGTATGACAAGTTCAATGCCACCCGCGTGTATGACGACCCGGCGGACATTCAGTGGGACGGCGACAGTGCTTTCCACTATGCCACGTACGGCCCGGAAGGGAGGAACTATTACGTGGGGGTCGTGGAAGGCCAGGTTGCAGCCGCCGACATCCGTGCCGTTGACATAGACGCATTGGCGGCACTGCTCACCCGCGAAACCGGGAAGGAGGTCAAGCGGAAGGACCTGCAACTCTCCCGCCTCTCCACTGTCGCGGGTCGCCCGGGAAGCATCGGTTTCCACTACGGAGCCTTCAACTGGACGGTGGAAAACGTATTTGAAGACAGCGTGAGGCTGGTTGAGAAACAGCTCGCATCATCGGACAGGCGGCGGGGGAACGCACGCCATTGGATGGAAGTGGACGACGAGCGCGGCGCGGCACCCGTGCCTTCACCCGACGGGAAACGGCTGGCCTATATCAAGAACGACAACGTATATGTCTGTGACATCGACGGGAAGAACGAACGCGCCCTGAGCAATGACGGCACGGCGGGAAACTACTATTCCAGCTGGATCAAATGGAGCGGAGACAGCAAGAAAGTGTGCACCAACAAGATCCGTCCGGCCACCAAGCGTTATGTCTATTACGTGGAGAGTTCTCCCAAAAACCAGTTGCAACCCATCTTGCATCAGCAGGAATACGCCAAGCCGGGCGACGAACTGCGCTTCAAGGTTCCCTGCGTGTTCCATGTGGAAACCGGGAAAGCCGTCATTCCCTCCACCGGGCTTTTCGACCGGCAGTATGACCTTTACGGGCCGACCTGGAACGACGACGGCCGGACGCTGACCTTCGAATACAACGAGCGCGGCCACAAAATCTACCGCATGTTGGAATTGGATGCCGAGACCGGCGAGGTGAGGACACTGGTGGAAGAGAGCAGTCCCACCTTTGTCAACTACAACCGCATCTTCCGCCATAAGCTGAAAGACGGGAAGCGGATGATATGGGCCAGCGAGCGGGACAACTGGAACCACCTCTACATGATAGACCTGGAAAAGGGCAAGGTGGCCCATCAGATCACGCGGGGCGAATGGGTGGTGCGCCAGGTGCTCAGGGTGGACGAGGACAGCCAGGCCATTTACTTCACCGCCAGCGGTGTGAACCCGGGCGAAGACCCTTATCATATTCATTATTATAGGATTGGCATGGACGGCAAGGACATGGTGTGCCTCACGCCCGAACCGGGGCACCACACCGCCGTGTTCAACAAGGACTACACCATGCTCATCGACAAATACTCCACGGCAGACAGCGCGCCGGTCACCCTCTTGCGCGACATCGCGGACGACACCGGCGAGAACAAGGTCGTGGGCAAGGCGGACCTCAGCCTGCTCCAGGCGAACGGATGGGTGGCCCCGGAAATCTTCACCGCCCCGGGGCGCGACGGGAAGACCCCCATGTGGGGCATCATCCGGCGCCCCACGAACTTCGACCCGCAGAAGACCTATCCCGTCATCGAATATATCTACGCCGGGCCCGGCGATGCCTACACGCCGAAGAGTTTCGCCCCTTGGGATTGGAACATGTCGGCGTTGGCCGAACTGGGCTTCATCGTCGTGCAGCTGGATGCCATGGGCACTTCCTACCGAGGCAAGAAGTTCGAGGACGTGTGCTACAAGAACCTGAAAGACGCCGGATTCCCCGACCGCATCGCCTGGATCAAGGCGGCGGCAGAGGAATACCCCTATATGGACACCACCCGCGTGGGCATCTTCGGAGCCTCGGCCGGAGGACAGGAAGCCATGGCCGCCGTGCTCTTCCACCCGGAATTCTACAAAGCGGCCTACGCCAGCTGCGGCTGCCACGACAACCGCATGGACAAGATATGGTGGAACGAACAGTGGATGGGCTACCCCGTGGACAGCAGCTATGTGGCCTCCTCCAACGTGGAGAACGCCCACAAGCTGACACGCCCGCTCATGCTCGTCGTGGGCGAAATGGACGACAACGTGGATCCTGCCTCCACCATGCAGGTCGTCAACGCACTCGTCAAGGCCAACAAGGACTTCGAACTCGTGTTCCTCCCCGGCGAACGGCACACGATGGGCGGACGTTACGGGGAACACAAGCGTTTCGACTTCTTCGTGAAAGAATTGCTGGGCGTGCGCCCGCCCTCGTGGGACGAACTGGAATGAAAGGAAAAAACGTTCAATTCCTTAAAACACACTCTGAAAACCTGCTTTCATGAGACAGGCGGAAAAGCGCGGGGAAACAAATATTTTCCCCGCGCTTTTCTTTGCTTTCCCACAAAGGAGACACACCGAAGCAGTAGAAATTTAGCGGGAAACTTGTTTTTCCGCTTCCTCGTCAAGAGAAAGTGTGCTTCTTTTTATATCCTTCCCCACGCCATGGGGCGGATTTCTCCAGCATGGAAAAGCAACAGCCCTCATCGGAACCCACGAGGCCTCGCTTTCGTCGCATCCCTTTTCCCTTCCGTAAGCTCCATTCCAAAGTCCATATAATCCTATTTTGAAGAGATTCTTTATTTTATTAATAATCAACAAAGTAAATTTTTCTTGAGACTTATGGAATTTTCTCAAGCGATTCACATTCTTTTTGCCTGAGAAAAAAATGTGAATCGCTTGAGAGGAACTTGCATCCCTCTTGAGAGCAATTTTGTCCTATCCCGCCACGCCCTTTTTTCCTTCATGAGGCAGTGGAATCCTCTTCCGCTTCCACACCGCAAACTTTCAAACTATCCCCGCCAACTTCCTACAGTTCCATTCCGCCACTCCCGCACGGAGCAGCATCCGCACAGGAAGCCGAGAAAAAGCGTGCCCCGGAGCGAGACTGCCGGGGCACGCTTTTTCTCGGCTTCCCCCCAGCCCTGCCACCGGCAAGGGAGGGAGGAGGCCATGATCACTTCAACACCACCTTCAGCCGGTTGGCGGCAGGAGTGTCGGAACTGTTGCCATACAGAATTTCATACTCACCGGGGAGCACGCGCATCGTGTTGGTCTGGGGATCGAAGAACTCAAAGGCTTCCCGGCCCAGCTCGATAGCCACCTTGCGCGACTCGCCCGCCTTCAGTTCCACCCGACGGAAACCGCGCAAACTCTTCTTCGGCCCGTCCGTGTCGCCCACCTTGCGCACATAGACCTGCACCACCTCGGCTCCGTCGCGTTGCCCGGTGTTCGCCACCTCGGCCTCGAAGGTCACGGTCTTTCCGGCCTTCACCGATGTCTGGTCCAAACGTCCGCCGGAGAGGGCGAAAGTCGTGTAGCTCAACCCGTAGCCGAAGGGGAACAAGGGTTTCTCCGCCAAGTAGCGGTAGGTGCGCCCCTTCATGCTGTAGTTTTCAAAATCGGGCAGCTGATCCGTGTTCCGGTAGAAGGTCACGGGCAGTTTCCCGCCGGGATTGTAGTCGCCGAAGAGCACGTCGGCCACGGCCAGCCCGCCGGCTTGGCCGGGATACCAGGCTTGCAGGATGGCGTCACACGAGGCCAACTCAGGCTCCAAGGCCACGGCCGACCCGGAGCAATTGACGAAGATCACCTTCTTGCCCGCCTCCTTCAACGCCTTGAGAATGTCGCGCTGCACCTGCGGAAGCTCGATCGTCGTGCGGTCTCCGCCCGCAAATCCGGGACAGTTGACAAAATACTTGTCCTCGCCTTCCAGGTTCGGGGAGATGCCGCCCACGAAAATCACGATGTCCGCGCCGCGCACACGGCCGGCCACCGTCTCGGGCGGAATCTGGCGATAAATGCCAAGGTCAAAGTTGAGCAGGGCTTCGGCTCCGGCCTGCATGTACTCGATTTTGAGGTCGTAAGCCTTCCCGGCGCGGGCTTCAAGGACATATTCGCGCTTCCCGGCGGAATGCTCGCCCCAGTAGTCTATCACCTTCTCACCGTTGACATACACGCGATAGCCGTCGTCGCCCTCGACCAGCAGGCTGTAGTTGCCATCCTTGGAGGGACGGAACGTGCCTTCATAGACGGCCGTATAGTGCTCCAGCCCCACGCCGGTGGCAAACGCCGTGTGGCCGCCGTTGTCCAAATGGATGGGTGAAGGCAACTCCTGCGTGGCCGCCACCTCGCCCTTCATTTCCATGTTGTTCCAATAGGTGCCCTTCATGCCGGGACGCCCGTTGTGCGAAATCCGGTCATAATAGGAGTCAAACACCTGGTTGTCCAGCAGCTCGCAGCCTTTTTCATAAACCACGTTGCCCACTTTCCGTTGTATGCCCTCGAGAATCGTGTAGGTGTGGGAGGGCGTGCCGCGATAGTTTCCCCACTGCATCACAGAATCCGTGGCGTTCGGCCCCATCACCGCGATGCGCGGTGCGTCCGCCTTCGATAGCGGCAAGGTGCCATTGTTGTGGAGCAGCACGAGAGATTTGCGCGTGATGTCCAGTGCCATCCGGCGGTGCAGGTCGCAATCCACCGTGTCGATGCCGATCCGGCTCCACGGCACGAGGGAATCCGGGTCCATTTCGCCCAAGGCGAAACGGGCCTCCAGCAAACGGCGCAGGCTGGTGTCGATGCGCTCCTCCGTGATCAGCCCCTTTTCCACGGCCTCCACCAAGTGGGCGTATTCCACGCCGCATTCCAAGTCCGTCCCGTTGATCACGGCCGAGGCGCTGGCGCTCGCCGCGTCGGGATGCGTCTCATGCCGGCCTTCGTAGAAGAAGTCGCTGATGGCCCCGCAGTCGCTCACCACCAAGTGCTTGAATCCCCATTCGTCGCGGAGGATTTGCGTGAGCAGGCGGTTGCTGCCACAGCAGGGTTCGCCCTCGAAACGCTGGTAGGCGCACATGACCTCCTTCACGTCGGCTTCCTGCACCAGCGCCTTGAAAGCCGGCAGGTAGGTCTCCCACAAGTCCCGCGGATCCAAATCCTCCACATTGAAATAATGGCGTTTCGACTCCGGACCGCTGTGCACGGCAAAATGCTTCGCACAAGCGTGCAACTTGTCGTATTTCGCATCTTCAGGCCCCTGCATGGACTTCACCACGGCCACTCCCATGCGGGTGGTCAGGTAGGGGTCTTCCCCCCACGTCTCCTGGCCGCGCCCCCAGCGCGGGTCGCGGAAAATGTTCACATTGGGATTCCAGAAGGTGAGCCCTTCGTTGCCTCGCCCGTAACGCCCGTGGCGGCGCGCGTCGTGGAACTTGGCGCGGGCCTCGTCGCTCACCGTGACATAGATGTCGCTGATGGCCTCGTCGTCAAAGGACGAAGCCATGCCCAAGGTGATGGGATAGACCGTAGCCAGCCCGTTACGCGCCACTCCGTGCAACGCCTCGCTCCACCAGTTATAAGGCTTGATGCCCAGCCGCTCCACGGCGCACGAGGCATTCTGCATCAGCCCCGCCTTTTCCTCCAGGGTCAACCGTCCCAGCAGGTCTTCGGCTCGTTCCCGAGGGGAAAGGTCCGGGTCCTTGTAAGGCTCCACGTTGCTTTTCGCGCAGCCGGCCAGCACCGCCCCCACACACATTGAAAACAAGATTCTTTTCATATAAATAAGTCGTATTTACTGGTTTGAACACACATTCTTTTCGCGGCGCGCCCTCACAGCACGATTTTCTCCCTCAACCGGATGTCCTCGGAAGAGGCGCCCACCATAAACTCATATTCTCCCTTCGGGGTCACAAACCCGCCGGTTTGCTCGTCCCAATAGCGCAGTTCCTTCACCGGGACAGACACCACGACCTCGGAGGACTTCCCACGGCGCAGGTGCAGCCGCGAGAAGCCCTTGAGCTGCTTGGCCGGCATGTAGGTTCCCGTCTCGGGGTATTTCACATAGACCTGGGCCACCTCGTCGCCGTCACGTTTCCCCGTGTTGGTGACTTTGAATTTCACCCTCACAGTGTCGTCGTCCAGCGACACGCCCCGGCTCTTGTAGCCAAACTTGGTGTAGCTCAACCCGTAGCCGAACTCATACAACGGGTCGCCTTCGAAATACTGGTAAGTGTGGCCTTTCACGGAATAATCGTCGAAGGCCGGCAGGTCGTCCAACGATTTGTAATATGTCAGCGGCAGGCGCCCGCCCGGGTTATATTCCCCGAAAAGCACCTCGGCCACGGCATTCCCGCCCTGCTCGCCGGGATACCAGGCGTTGAGTATGGCCGGGACATGCTCGTCCATCCAGTTCACGGCCAGCGAGCTTCCGGCCACGAGCACGACCACCGTGTTCGGGTTCACCTTGTAGAGTTCCTGGATGAAGTCCTGCTGATCCACCGGCAAATCCAGCGAGAAACGGTCTTGTCCCTCACGCTCGATGGACTTGTTGATGCCCAACACGGCCACCACGGCATCACATTCCCTGGCCACCTTCCCGGCATCGCCAAAACGTGCCAACGCGTCGCCAGTGTCACCCTTGGGAGTCTTCCAGTACAGCCCGGCGAAACAGTCGCCGCCGTTGTCGAAATACTCCACCTTCAGGTCATAAGTCTTTCCTGCTTCCAGGCGTATGATGGTCTGTTCCATCTGCGCGGGATGCTCTGTCCAGGAATCAATCACCTTCTTCCCGTCGACAAACACGCGACAACCGTCGTCCGACTTCATGCCCAAGGTGTAATAGCCTGTCACGACGGGTTTCAACACGCCCGTCCAGCGCACCGACATGGGAGCCTCCGGTTGGAAGCGGTCTGGTTTGTGGGCGGGGTCATAGAGCAACTCTTCCTCCATGCGTGTGGAGGGTTCGCCGGAAAGGCCGATGCCCCGGTAATATTCCACCTTCAGCCCTTCGGGGAAGTAAGTCTTCGCCACCGGTTCGAAATCGTCCCCGGCCGAAACCCAGGGCGCATAGGCTACCTTTATGCCCCGCTCGCCGGCCAGCCGCTCGATTCCCTCCAGAATGGTCACAGGCTTGTTCTTCGGCGTGCCGCTGTAGTCGCCGAACTCGCAATGGGCCGCGCTGACGCCCACCACGGCCAACGACTTTATCTTCTTGGGGTTCAAGGGCAGGAAACCGTCCTCGTTTTTCAGCAGCACCATGCTCTGCCGGGCGGCCTCCAGGGCCAGTTCCTGATGGGCCTTGCAGCCCACCACCGATGGTTCGATCTGGTTATACGGGTTTTGGGATGGGTCGTCAAACAGCCCCAAGAGCATGCGCCCGCGAAGGAGATGGTAGGCGGCCGAGTCGATGTCGGCCTCGCTCACCATGCTTTCCCGGTAAGCCCTCAGCAATCCTTCGCCGTAGACCTTGTTCCCGCACTCCAAGTCGAGCCCGGCCTTGATGGCCAACGTAGCCGCCGTCTCCAGGTCGCGCACATACTTGTGCTTGGTAATCATCCATTCAGGTGCGCTGCAGTCCGACACCACGTAGCCGTTGAATCCCCAGTCTCCGCGCAGGATTTTCTTCACCAAGTGCGTGTTCACCGTACACGGCACGTCGTTCACGGCATTATAGGCTGTCATGACAGACTGCGCCTTCCCCTCCCGCACGCAACGCTCGAAGGAAGGCAGGTAGTATTCCCTCAGGTCGCGTTCGGAGACTTTCACGTTGCAGCTCGAGCGGTTGTGCTCCTCGTTGTTCACCGCAAAATGTTTCGGAGTCGACACGGTCTTCAGGTAGCGGGGATGATCGCCCTGCAGGCCTCGCACGAAGGCCACCCCGAGCGTGCCGCTCAGAAAAGGATCCTCGCCATAGGTCTCCGGCGTGCGTCCCCACCGCGGGTCGCGGGCCATGTTCACCGTGGGCGACCAGAACGTCAGCAGGTCGCTCGCCCCGGCGATCTGCTTCCGCCCGTAGTCCAGTTCGCGCCACCGTCCGCGCGCCTCGTCGGAGATGGCCGAGGCAACCTCGCGCAGCAGCTCGGGGTTCCACATGGAGGCCATTCCGATGGCTTGGGGAAACACGGTGAATTCACCCGGACGAACCACGCCGTGCAAGGCCTCGTTGCCGTGATTGTACTTCTCGATGCCCAGCCGCGGCACGGCGGGAGCATCGTTCACCAACAGGGAAATCTTCTCTTCCACCGTCAGCCTCGACAACAAGTCCATGATACGTTCATGCTGCGGCGCGTCCATGTCGCGGAACAACGGTTCGCCGCCAGTCTGTCCCGCCAAAGGGGCTGCCCACAAGGCCAGCCCGCACCCGACGGCTTTCAAAATGCCATTCATCTCTTTTTCTCTTTTCCGTAATAATATGTTTTCACTTAAAAATAATCGTGTTGAACGACTTGGGCTGCAAGGTCCATTCGGCCAACTGCCCCTCGCAAGCCACACGCACGTCGCGCGCCACGGTGTCCTTGTTCACACACAGCACCGCCGCCCCGCCGTCCGGATTGCGGAAGGCCAGCACGTCCTCGCCTTTCGCCACCTTGAGTTTGCGGGCTCCCGGCTCCACGAACCGGCCCACGTGCTTCAACAGGTAGTATTCCGGGGTGTAGACGGCCTCCTTCGTGTCGGACATCACGCGCACCAGCGCGTTCTGCTTCCAGCCCCACGAACTGGCTCCATCATCACGGAGCACCATGTTGAAATACATATAGGTATTCACGCCGCCGTCCAGGTAAGCCTTCATCAGGTCAAACGTGTGTTCCGCCGCCGCCCAGTCGAACGTGCCGCTGCCACACTCGTTCTCCGTCTGCATCAGCTTCAGGCCCGGATATTTCTGATGCACTTCGGCCACGATGTCCTTGCCTTCCCACTGCAGTCCCACGCCCGTCAGGTAGCGCGAGGCCGCCGTGTCTTCCATCACCCGCTCGAGTTCCTCCATGCGGTTGCAGTTGAATGTGCCGAAGTACAGTTCCACGTCGTGGTGGTCGCGGGCGAACTGTGGCCCGAGATACCCCCCGATGAAACGCGCCATCGCCTCCGGTGTCCACCGGCAGTTCGGCCATTGGTTTTCGGTGTAAGGCTCGTTCTGGAACATCACGAGCGAAATGTCTATTCCCTCCTTCTGGTAGGCTTCCACGAACTTCGACTGGTAGAGTGCCCACGCCTTCAGGTACTCCGGTTCCTGCTTCAGGTGGTCGCCGTCCACGCGGTTGGCCTCGGTGAAGTCGTTGTGGTCGCCCGGCGCGGTGGCATAATGGCGCGTGGCCTTCATCCAGACGGGCGGCGTCCAGGGCGAGGCCCAGAATTTCAGCTTCGGGTTCACCTCCAGAGCCTCTTTCGCAAAGGGGATCAGCGCCTCGCGGTCGCGCGCGATGCTGAAATGCTCCATCGCGAAATCACCCGCCGAATCGTTGCAGGTGTAATAGCCGCGGGCGAAGTCGTTCGCCCCCATGGGAATGCGCCCGTAGGCCAGCCGGATCCCGTCCGGGCCGAACAAGGCCTGCATCACCTCGCCGCGCGTCTCCGCGGACAGCAAGGCGAGGGCGTCCCAGCCCAGCTCGCCAAACGTGCCGCCCAGCCCGTCGAACACCTGCTCTTCTTCGTCCGAAACTACGATGTCGGCCTCCTTGCCGCCATCTGCATCCCTCACCACCGCCGCAGCCTGCCGCCACGATGCGTCGGCCGAAGTCACATACACCTCCGCCGTCTGTGTGCAGGCGGTCGCCAGTCCGGCCACGGCCGCCGCGAGGATTCCCCGCCGGCCGAGACTCATCATTCTTTTTCCGTAATTCATATTGCCTTGTATTTATCAAAAAATGATTTCATTCCCATCGTTCTTCCATCAAGAGCGAAGGCGGCGCGTCTTCCGCCCTGCTGCCCCACTCTTTGTGGCAACGGTCATCCATGTCCAGTTCCAAGCGCCCGCCCCCGGCGATGTCCGCGTGGGCGAACCATGGCTTGCTCCATTCCTTCCCGTTCAGCCGGGCCGACTGCACGTATTTGGCCTGCTCCGAACAACCCTTCGCGCGGATTTCCAGCGACTTCCCGTCGCCCAAGTCTATCTCCACCCGGGAGAAAAACGGACTGCCCACGACGTAGGCGGGAAGACCCGGCGTGACGGGATAGAACCCCATCATGCTGAACACCACAAAAGCCGAAAGTCCCCCGCCATCCTCGTCGCCCGGCATGCCCATCAGGTCGTCGCGGAACCACTGTCTCACCAGCGAGCGCACGCGCTGCTGGGTCTTCCAGGGCGCGCCGGCATACACATACAGATAGGGCACGTGCAGTGAAGGCTCGTTGCCCATGGAATATTGCCCCACGTTGCCCGTGTGGTCGGGCAGCTGGGCGTAGAACTCATATTTCGACCGGCCGAGCCACTCGCGGAACGTCGCGTCAAGATTCCGCACGAACGCCTCGCGGCCCCCCATCAGTTCCACCAGGCCGGCCACGTCGTGGGGCACGTCCCAACGATAAACCCAGCCATTGTTCTCCCCATAATATTCCCGTGCGCCCATGCCGCCCGAGAAGCGGTAGTCAAAAGGCTCGATGAACCGGCCCCCGGCATCCTTGGGATGGAAGAAGGAAGTCGAGGGATTGAAGAGATGGCGGTAGTTCCGCGCCCGGTCCAGGTAATGCCGCTCTTCGTCCCCGCGCCCCAAAAAGCCCGCCATGCGCGAAAGGCACCACTCGTCATAGGCCGTGCCCAGCGTCACCGCCACGGCCTGCCGCTTCTCCCACGAGTTGACCTGCGGTTCTGTCTCGCGCTCTCCCTCGCGCAAGGCGGGGAAATAGCCTTTCTCGCGATAGAACGAATCCAGCCGGCCGGGGCGGGCGGCCGACCAAGGCGCCAGCGTCTTTTCCTCCACATTGCGGCGGCAGGCCTCGTAGGCGGCCTCCAGGTCAAAATCGCGCAAGCCCTTGGCCCATGCGTCGGCCACCACGGCCCCGCCGTGGTTGCAGTTCATGCGGCGCGAATCTCCGGTGATTTCCGGGAAGTTCGGGAAATAATGCGCCCCATCGGTCTCCGCCATGCGGAGGAAAGAGCGTATGATGTCGGTCTCCCGCTCTGGGTCGATCAGGACGCGCAGCGGATGGGCCGCGCGGTAGCTGTCCCACAGCCAGTCGTCGGTGTAATAGGCATGCCCGCCGTCGTCATGCACGCGGTGGTCATACACGCTGAAATAGCGTCCGTCCTCGCTCACACACACCGGACGTTCCATGCAGCGGTAGAGCGAGGTGTAGAACACGCGGCGGTCGGCCTCCGTCCCGCCTTCCACGCGGATCTTCCCCAAAGCCTCGTTCCACACCTTCCGGCCTTCGCGCGCCACGTCCGCCACCTCGAACGTATTGATCTCGCGCCGCAGGTTGCGGCGGGCCTGCTCCACGCTGATGTAAGAAACGCCGTAGCGCACGCTCACGCCCCTCACCTCCGGGCTCCAGGCGGCCGCCACACAAATGCCGTCGCCTTCGGCCTTCTTCCGCCCCGGATCCAGGCGGCCGGAGGCAAACACGCCCGCCCGGACAGGCACCGCGTCCGTTTCCATATAAAGATACACCCTCAGCCCGTTCCACACATCCTGGTAGCCCGACACCACGTTGCCCGACACCTCGAACGTCCCGTGGCCGCCGTTCAACACCAGCCAAGGGGTCTCGCCGCCGCGGCGGAAGTCGAAATGATAAATGGCCGACTGCCGGGAAGGGGCGAACTCCACGTGGAGCTGCTGGTCGCACAAGTCGACCGCATAATGATAGGGCTTCACCGTCTCGTTGTCGTAGTCATAATCCAACACCCGGTCCAGTCCGGACTCATCCCCCTGGAAAGGCGACAGGTTGAAGATAAAAGAACCGCGGTGGCTGATCTGGATCACCGGCAAACCATGAATACGGTCGGAAGTGTAGTCGCCGCGCTGGGGATAGACCCTCAGCATCCCATGCGGCAAATGCACGATGGGGTAAGTCGGCACCAACAAATGACTGATATTCCCCATGTAAGGATTCACGTAATCCACCGGGCTTTCAGCCGCACGCAAACACGGCGTAAGGCAACAAAGCCACAACCACAATAATTTCTTCACGAATCTGTCTGTCCTCATAAATTTTCCCAAAAAGCATTGCATGTTCAAAGTTAAACAACTTAAAAGGTTTCAACCCTAAAAAAATGAAGCAAAATCTGGCAGAAACAAGCCAAGCCGCCGGCTTGACGCGTATTTTACACCTTGAGGCGCATCTTCCCAGCGTCAAAGCGACAAAGGAAAAACGGCCTGGGAGCGCCGCTTTTTCCGCTTGAGAAAAAAAAGTTAATCGCTTGAGAAAAAAAAAATTCCCGCTTGAGAAACGAACCGCAAGTCCGGACTGGCATTCCGGCCGCACATCGCCCACGCCACAACCCGTCAAAAAAAAACGAGTCCCGGCCAGAGGCTAAGGGACCCGCTCTTTTAGGGATCAGGAAAATAGGTTACATTCTGAAAGCCTACCGCACGGTCACCTCCAACGGCTTTTCCAAATTGGCGGCATATCTCGACAACAAAGCCTTCCAGACCGGAAAGGCAGGCACGTCGTATTTACTCCATGCCGACCCGAAATAATAGACAAACGGCCGGCCCAGCTCATAGCGGCAACGGCCCACCACATGCCCGATGCCGCCGGCCGCCTCCTGGGAGAGTGGCACATACTCCGCTTTCTTCAATCCTTCCGGGAAAAGGCAAGCGATGTAGATCTGCCCGTTCATGACCTCCGGATGATCCATGGGATCGGCATAAGCCACATATCCCGCTTTCTTATCCATGAAGTAGGCCTTCGGCGCACTCTTGTGCACCACGATGCCGGCCACCACGTCCTGCGGAGTGGTCAAACCTTCGTAGACCACCTCGCAACGGTTCAGATGGCAGCCTTTGTCCAACGTGATGATCCGCCTTTCCACTACTTCTTCTCCCCCGATCTGCCTGCCGCCGAAAGTCAGGCGGGCGGAAAAGCGCAACGGCCCGTTGTCCAACACTTCGGCCTGGCGATAGCACAAGGGATATATGAATCCACCCTTCCCGTCCACCAAAGCCGGCACGCCGGCTCCCAACGTGGCGCCCACGGTGTAGGCATCCATGCCGAACCCGCGGTCGCGGTGATAAGTCAAGGTGCGGTGCAAGGCGTCGCACTCACTGCCCCGCCCGGCCTTGCGCAGCCTATCCTGCAAGGCATAAGAGGTCAGTTCGCTATGATAGAATGTTTCCAACATGGGCACCGGCACATTCTTGTTGAACACGTCATAGCCATAAATGTGCTGCCCGCTGTTTTGTATGGCCGGGCCATAGGCACGCCAGCCGTTACGGTCGTTTTCCCAGGCCAAGTCATCCTCGCGCGAGGGGAACACCCGGCCGCAAGCCACAAAAGGAAAATCCGAAGGAATCCCCTTGGAAAAAGTCAGCGTCGTGGAAGCACGGGGGCGCACGAAAGCCTGCACCAGAATCTTTCCGTCATGCGTCAGCTGGTAAGGCACTTCGGTCTGATCGCCGTCGCGCACGACGAACTGCCGGCCTCCGCAAATGCCCAGCCGGTCAAACATCGGGCGCGCATCGAGTTCCACCACGTCGTTGCGCTCCTCATCCGTAGGATTGGAAATCTCAACCGTCACGCCACGGCCCCCCTTCCCGGCCACGCTGCCATCCAGATAGCGCACCCGCTCACAAGCGGCCAGGAGCCATGCCCCCGTGCCGAAAGGCGCCTGCGAACGGGCGTCCACCTTCCGCGTGGGATCCGGCTTCTCGCCGATGGGCTGCACGTAACCGATGCTCCCGTCGGGCTGGAGAGCCACACGCTCCAAATAGTTCCAGGCCGACTCTATGGCAGGGGCATAAACCGATGCCTCGAGCAGCCCATGATTCACGCCCCACATCAGGCCATAGGCAAAAAAGGCCGTCCCGCTCGTCTCCGGCCCCGGAGCGTCTTCCTCGCACAGCATGCTGCGGCTCCAGTACCCCTCCTCTTGCTGGCAGCGGATCACGCCCTGGGCCAACTCGCGGAAACGGCGAAGGAAAAAGTCTCGATGGGCGTAATCCGACGGCATGTCGGCCAACACCTTGGCCAGTCCGGCCAAGACCCAGCCATCGCCACGCGCCCAGAAACTCTTGCCGCCCGAAGCCGTCTTCACCTTGGGGTAGATATACTTGGCATCACGATAGTACAACTGCGCCTCAGGATCATACATCAGGCTGTCGCTCCACAGGAAGTTCTCATACATGCGGTCGAGGAACATCCGGTCGCCCGTCAGCTTATACATTTTCGTCATCACCGGCATGGCCATGTAAAGCGCGTCGGCCCACCACCAGAATTTGTTTTCGTCCAGGTGGCAAGCATAAGTCATCACCTCCCTGGCCCGCGCCACCTTGTAGTCGGCCGGGTTCAGATGATGCATGTCGATGTAGGTCTGAAAACAAATCTGCCAATCACCGAAGAGCACGAAATCCTGCCCCTCGCCATAAGTGGCATACTTCCAGTTCCGCTTGTCGTCGCTGTCGGCCCCACGCCAGCGGTTGTGTTCACACCAGCGGTTGCTATACTCATAGTAAGCGTTCTTTCCCGTCAGCCGGTAGGCTTCCATGTTGCCGGTGTAATAAGCCGCGTTGTCCCAAAAGGCGCGGACTTCCGGCGAATGGTTTGCCTGCCAGGAATCGTTCACTTTTTCTATCAGTTTCAAGATGCCGGCCGAAGCCGTTGCCTTCGTCCCCTGTCCGCAGACGGGCGACCAAAACGCCGCGCACAAGGCCAAAAGCCCGACGCGCCACCCCACGAATGCCAAATGTTTCAAAGGTGTTGTTTTCATGATTGTTCCTTGTTAATGTGATATATCCATGCAAAAATAAAGAAAAAAAACGTCCGCACGAAACATTTCAGGCATTACCTTCAGCCAAACGGCCCTGAAAAGCGCCACGCTCCCGCATCCGGCCTTTCAGGCGCTCCGTGAACTCATGATTTTTCAGCCCCCATTGCGGGGCGATCAGCAAATCTTTGGGCGACTGGGAGACAAAACGTTCCAACGCAATGCCCGGACGCAAGCGCTCCACATAATCAATCACAAGATCAACATATTCCTCCAACCCGAACAAGCGGAACCGCCCGGGATATAAGGCCCACTCGCGGGCCATGGCCGTGCCTCGGACCAACTGAAGCTGATGGATCTTCAACGTGTCGAGAGGCAACCCGGACAGGACATGGGCCTGAGGGAGCAGTTCTTCGCGCCCCTCGCCCGGCAATCCCAATATGATGTGCCCGCCCACCCAGATTCCGGCTGCGGCCGTGCGGCAGACCGCATCCTCCGTTTCGGCAAAAGTATGGCCGCGGCGGATATGCGACAAGGTGGCATCGTCCGTGCTTTCGATGCCATATTCCACCATCAGGAAAGTCCGCCGGGCCAACGCCTGCAAAGCGTCCAACAAGCCGGACGGCATGCAATCCGGGCGGGTCCCGATCACCAGCCCCACCACATCACGGACAGCCAACGCCTCCTCATACATCCCCACCAGCTCCTCCACCTCCCCGTAAGTGTTGGTGTAAGCCTGGAAATAAGCCAAATATTTCATTTCCGGGTATTTCCGGGCGAAAAAAGCCTTCCCTTCCTCCAACTGCCGCGTGATGGACTTTCCCGAATGGCAGTAAGCAGGATTGAAGGTCTGGTTGTTGCAATAAGTACACCCGCCCCATCCTTTCGTGCCATCCCTGTTCGGGCAGGTAAAACCCGCATTCAGCGAAATCTTCTGCACCTTGAATGGGAAACGGTCACGCAGGAAATCGCCAAAATCCGTATATAAATAAGAAGTCGCCATGCCTCTTGCGCTTTCTGCCATGAAGAATACTAAAAAAACGGCAGAAGCCTTTTCGTCCTATGCTCCCAAAAGGCTCCTGCCGGAAAATATGGCCTAAAAAAACATGTGCTTAGAAATCCGCGTTTTTCGGCGTGCGCGGAAAAGGTATCACGTCGCGGATGTTCTGCATGCCGGTGACAAACAGGATCAGACGCTCGAAGCCCAGCCCGAACCCACTGTGCGGGCAAGTGCCGAAACGCCGCGTATCCAAATACCACCACATGTCTTTCATCGGAATGTGCAGTTCCTCGATGCGGGACATCAGTTTGTCGTAGTTCTCTTCACGCTCCGACCCCCCGATGATTTCGCCAATCTGGGGGAAAAGCACGTCCATGGCGCGCACGGTCTTCCCGTCGTCATTCATTTTCATGTAGAAAGCCTTGATCTCTTTCGGATAATCGGTCAAGATCACCGGCCGTTTGAAATGCTGTTCCACCAGGAAACGCTCATGTTCGCTTGCCAAATCGGCTCCCCAATAAATCGGGAACTCAAACTTGTGCCCCTCTTTCACCGCGTCCTCGAGAATTTTGATGCCCTCGGTGTAAGACAGGCGGACAAAATCGTTCTCCACCACGAACTGCAGACGGTCCAACAACGTCGGATCAATCATCTTGTTCAGGAATGCCAGATCGTCCTGGCAATGTTCCAAAGCCCAGCGCACGCAATACTTGATGAAATCCTCAGCCAAGTCCATGTTGTCATGGATGTCATTGAAAGCCACTTCTGGCTCAATCATCCAGAACTCGGCCAAATGGCGGGGCGTGTTGGAGTTTTCAGCACGGAATGTCGGCCCGAAAGTGTAGATAGCCCCCAAAGCTGTTGCGCCCAATTCACCTTCCAGCTGCCCCGACACGGTCAACGACGTGGTCTTGCCAAAGAAATCATCGGAATAATCAATCTTTCCTTCGGCATCTTTCTTCAGGTCATACAGGTTCTTGGTGGTCACCTGGAACATCTGCCCCGCCCCCTCGCAGTCACTCGCCGTGATGATAGGAGTGTGGAAATAGAAAAATCCATGTTCATGAAAATAGCGGTGGATGGCCATCGCCATGTGATGACGGATGCGGAACACCGCGCCAAACGTGTTGGTGCGCAAACGCATATGGGCATGCGTACGCATGTATTCCATGCTTTGACCCTTTTTCTGCATCGGGTAATCCGAAGCACAGGCTCCCAACAGCACAATGTCGTGCGCCTGCACCTCCACGGACTGTCCCGCACCGGGGCTTTTCACCAATTCGCCCGTCACGCTCAAGCAAGCACCGGTAGTGACCTGCTTCATCAAGTCGTCGTCGAACTTTTGGGCATCGGCCACAATCTGCACGTTACGGATGGTCGAACCGTCGTTCAGCGCAATGAAATGCACGGCTTTGCTGTTCCGATGGGTGCGCACCCATCCTTTCACGCAAACCGTCGCGCCGAAATCCTCGCGCTTCAACACATCTATAATTTTAGTCCTGCATATAGTTTCCATCTGTCTCTTTTCCTTTTAATAAACGCATTAATCCTCAAAATGCGCCCATGCGTAACATATTGACTTCCTGTTCCGTCAGGAAACGCCAGTCGCCACGGCGCAAATTTTTCTTTGTCAAACCAGCAAACATGACCCGGTCCAGTTTCAACACCCGGTAGCCCAGTGCCTCAAAAATGCGGCGCACGATGCGGTTCCTCCCGGAATGGATTTCAATGCCCACTTGCTTCTTATCAGTCGGATGGGCATATTCTATGGAATCTGCCTTGATGGCGCCATCTTCCAGAGTGATGCCTTCGGCAATCTGGCGCATATCGGCGGCCGTCACGTTCTTGTCCAAGAAAACGTGGTAGACCTTCTTCTTCAAATATTGCGGATGAGTCAGTTTCGAAGCCAACTCGCCGTCATTGGTGAACAGCAACACGCCGGTCGTATTGCGGTCAAGCCGCCCCACAGGATAGATGCGCTCGCGACATGCGTTTTTCACCAGATCCATCACCGTCTTCCGGTTTTGCGGATCGTCGCTGGTGGTCACATAATCCTTGGGCTTATTCAACAACACATAAACCTTGCGTTCTATATTCACCGTCTGGTCGTGGAACTTCACCTCGTCACTGCGCTTCACCTTGGTGCCCAACTCTGTCACCACCTGGCCGTTCACGCTCACCACGCCGGCCGTGATATACTCGTCGGCCTCACGACGGGAGCAGATCCCGGCATTCGCCAAATATTTGTTCAGGCGGATCGGCGCATCCGGATCCACATTGAGCTCCTTGTATTCAATCTGCTTCTTGAAGCTGTATTTTGCATTGGGGTCATATCCCGGGCGGCGCTGTTGCGGGCGACCGCCTCCATAACGGTTGTTGCCGTATCCGCCCTGCTGCGGACGACGATAGCCGCCCCCGTTGTTATTCGGGCGGAAATTCCCGCCCCGGCTGCCATATCCGCCTTCGCGGTTATAGCCCCCCTCGCGGTTGCCATACGCATTGTCGCGATTATAATTGCGGCCATACCCTCCTTCACGGCGATAGCCTCCGGCATTCGGGCGATAACCGCCCTCGCGGTTGAATCCTCCCTCACGGCCTTCATATCCGCCCTCGCGCCCGTAGCCGCCACGATTGTTATAATCCTGGCGCGGCTGGTAAGGACGGTAGGGGCGTTGTTCCCCGCTGCCGTAGGCGCGTTCTTCACGGTTGTAAGACGGGCGATACGGACGGCCTTCCTGTGTCCCGTTGGCCCCATTGGCCGAATAAGCCCGCTGCGCACGCTGAATGCGCGGACGCTGAATGCGCGGACGGCCTTCATTGTTGCCACTATTGTTGCTCTCACTGCTGAATGGCTTGTAACCCTCGCGGTCACTTTCAGCCCCTTCGGATGTCTGATTATCCTGCCATTTTTCGTCTTCCATACTCTTTTCCTTTCTCTTTGCTCTTATGATAACTATTTTAAAAAAACAAGAAGAAGTCGTCCGCCCTCGCGGGCGGGCGGCAACTCCGGTTCACATGATTAAATCCCAGTATACGAATGAGGGGTAATGGCGCGCAGTTCTTGTTTCACCGTTTCGCTCACGTCCAGTCCCTCAATAAAATCCTTGATGGCTTCTTTCGTAATGGCCTTATTCGTCCGCGTCAATGCCTTCAGCGCTTCGTAAGGGTGCGGATACGCCTCGCGCCGCAGGATCGTCTGGATAGCCTCTGCCACCACAGCCCAACAGTTGTCCAGATCCGCATTGATGGCATCCTGGTTCAACAACAACTTGCGCAAGCCCTTCAGCGTGCTCTGCATCGCGATGAGCGCATGCCCCATCGGGACGCCCACGTTGCGCAACACGGTGGAATCCGTCAGGTCGCGCTGCAACCGCGACACGGGCAATTTCATGCTCAGATGAGCCAGCACCGCATTGGCCAGTCCAAGGTTTCCCTCCGAATTCTCAAAGTCTATCGGGTTCACCTTGTGGGGCATGGCGCTGGAGCCGACCTCGCCGGCCTTGATCTTCTGTTTGAAATACTCCATCGAGACATATTGCCAGAAATCACGGTCCAAATCCATCAAAATCGTATTGATGCGCTTCATGGCATCGAACACGGCACCAAGATTGTCATAATTGGAAATCTGAGTAGTATATTCCTCGCGTTCCAAACCTAATTTTTCCGACACGAACCGATTGCCGAAAGCCCGCCAATCATAATCCGGGTAGGCCACATGATGGGCATTGTAGTTGCCCGTGGCACCCCCGAACTTGGCCGTAATCGGGCACGCCCTGAGCAGGGCCAACTGCCGTTCCAGGCGATAGACAAACACCATCACCTCCTTGCCCAAGCGGGTAGGCGAAGCCGGCTGCCCGTGTGTCTTGGCCAGCATGGGCACGTCTTTCCATTCCTCCGCATAAGTCCTCAACTGCGCTATCAGTTCTTCCAGCAGCGGATAATAGCATTCGTCCAACGCATCCTTGACGGACAAGGGGACAGAGGTGTTGTTGATGTCCTGCGAAGTCAAGCCGAAATGGATGAATTCCTTGTAAGCGTCCAAACCGCCGATCCGGTCGAACTGTTCCTTGATGAAATATTCCACCGCTTTCACATCGTGGTTGGTCACCGACTCAATCTCCTTTACACGGCGGGCATCCGCCTCCGAGAAGTCTGTATAAATAGCCCGCAAACGCCCGAACAAGCCCTGGTCGAAACTTGCCAGTTGAGGCAAAGGCAACTCACACAAGGTGATGAAATATTCAATTTCCACGCGCACCCGGTAACGGATGAGCGCATATTCTGAAAAATAAGAAGCCAAAGGCTCCGTCTTACCCCTGTAACGACCGTCAATCGGGGAGATTGCCGTCAACAAATCCAATTCCATACAAACAACACGTATTATTCCTCCTGCAAAAGTAGTGTATTTTATCGGTTTACATATGCTGTTCGTGCAAAAAAATATCAAAAAAAGGTGCATGCGGAAAATTGGAGCGCGAACTGCCCCCTTCCACTGCCCAAATTACAAACCGGGGCAAAGCCGGGGCTGGAGGAAAGGGAGCAGCAGGGATATGGCGGGAGACTGTTTTTCCGCTTCCTCCCTCAAAGGGAAGCGCCCCCTCCCGTACCCCCGTGCCGGAGGAATAGGGCACGGGCGGGCAACAGCCCTCAGCCGGACCCCAAGCGGCCTTACCCTCGCCGCCCCCCTTCACTTCACTTCATAAGTTCCATTCCCATGCCTATATGCCCCCATTTTGAAGGAAAGCCATATTGTCTTAATAACCAACGGAGCAAACGGTTCTTGGAGCCACGTGGATTTTTCTCAAGCGATTCACATTTTTTTTGCTTGAGAAAAAAATGTGAATCGCTTGAAGAAAATTTGCGCCCCTCTTGAGGGGTCTGTAGAAATTTAGTGGGGATTAGTTTTTTTATATCCACAGGAATTCCGACCTTTGCCTTATGGAAAAGAATC
>CALUNJ010000020.1 GCA_944321975.1 uncultured Paraprevotella sp. | reverse complement strand
TTTTTTTCCTGTCGCCCGCATTCATGAACAGCGAAGAAAAAAATCCTGAAAACAACCTCCTCGCCCCAAAAAAGTCCCAATACCGAGAAAAAAACCAATCATTAACCTAATCTCAATATTAACTAACTGCACCACAAAGATAGCCACAAAGGGGCGGAATGACGCACACGGGCGGCGCAAAAAACAAAACGAACACGCCAAAGGGACGGAATGACCCAAAAACGCCATGCCTCGGCGCAAACGAGGGATTTTGGCGGATTGAAGTTCCCGATGCCCGGCGGTGCCGGACCGCAAAACCCGGGGAAAGCAAGAGTCCTCCCCACAACAATCTGCAAAAACGCGGCACGGCACATCCAGAAGCATCTTCCCCACCCTTATGACGGGGAGCCGGGGAAGGACGGGGCGGATTGGCAACTTGGCACCCGGCGGCACCAAATGTCAAGCCCTGCACAAGGAAGAAGGAACAAAATCCGGAATGGGAAGGGAGAAGGGGGGAGGAGAAATGTTTCTCTTCCCCCGGCCCCCGCGAAAAGGAAAAAAGAGAGCGGGGCGGGCGGAGGGAAAAAGGAGAGAATCAGAAGGCCGCAACCTTGGCCGACAGCGTCCCGCCGTCACGCAACCGCGCACGGAGGAACAGGATCCCGCGGGAAGAGGGCACGCGGCAGCTCACAGACAAAGCCCCGCCCGCGTCGGCAGAAACCAGCAGGCGGCCCGAGGCGTCGAACACGTCCACCCGCCCCATGGGCGCGGGCGCGGCCACGGCCAGGGCCGAAGCCCCGCCCGCGGCACCCGCGAACACTTGGACGCGCAAGGCACCGCCCCCGTCGGCCGGCACCCCGGCCACGGAAGAGTTCCCGCCCGTCTTGTCAAAACGGTAGACGCGCACGTCCTTGGCCGGCACGTCGTAGGGCAGGGCATCGGCATCGACCGTCACGGACTGGCCCGTCCACAGTTCCTTCACGCCCTCGAAGCCGCCGCCTTCGATGGCCAGGTCGGCCAGGGGCAGACTGCCCGCCAGGGCGGCGTCGGAATAGTTGAACACCGCCACGTAGAGGTAATCCTCCGTGTGGAGCATGTAGAAGTTCTCCGCCGCGTCGGCATTGCCGTTATGCGTGCGGTGGCCATACACGGGACGGAACGAACGGCCCAGGTCGGCCATGGCGTTGATGTCGGGATTCATCATGATTTCCTGCGCCCGCGCCCTTGACAACACCGGGTCGCCGTTGCCCGACTGGTCGTTGAGGGCGAAGTTGTCGGCCACCATCATCATGCCGGTCACGGCGCCGCTCGTGAAGCGGGCGCGGTTCTCGCCCAACGTGCAGTTCTTGGGGCTGCCCCAGCCCCCGCTGCCCACGAGCACGAGGTGATCGGGGTCATTGTACTGGTAAAGCCCGTCGGTCCACCATCCGCCGGCAATCGCGTTCATGCAGTATTCCGTCTGCCCGATGTCGGCCCAGGTGTCGCACCCCACACGCCGGGAGTTGCCGTACTGGTAGGGGAAGAGGGGCGAGATGGAAAGCGAGACAAACATGGGGTCGCCATCGCCGTCGATGACCCGCCGCAGGTAGTCCAGGCCGTTGTTGTAGGCCTCCATGGCCGTCTTCACGCCCTTGGCGAAGTAGGAGTCGGCCTGCACGATACCGTGGCTGGTGAAGTCGAGCTTCACGAAGCGGAAACCCTGCTTCTTCATCTCCTGCAGGCGTTGCGAGATCCAGGCCTTCGTGCCGGGATGGGTCGGGTCGAGGCACATGGCCCCGCCCAGGCTGTAGTTCTCGCCGTTCACCTTGAGGAAGCAGTCCTGGGCGGTGTATTGCGTGTTGCCCATTTTGTCGCCCCAGCCCCACCACCAGGAGAAAGGCGTGAAATACAGACCCACGGTCTGCCCGTTGTCCGCCCCCTCCTTGCACAGTTTGATGCGCTCGTTGGTGGAGAGGTTGTCCCACGAGTCGATGCCGATGATCTGCATGCCCTGGCTGTTGACGAAACCGCCGGGCTTGAGCACCTCGTCGTAGTAGTCGGCGATTTCCACGTCTGCGGCGTAGGAGTTCTTCTTCTCCAACACGCCCCAGCTCTGCCAGCCGAAAGGCGTGCCGTGGGTCCAGGAGTCGCGCTTGGGCACCACGGCCGTGTTGGCGCGGGCGAACTCCTCCATGCCGTCGCGCCAGTCGTCCACATAGCCGATGAACAGGCGGGCGGAGGAGATTTCCGTGCCCTCCAGTTTGCCGTGGGGCAACACGTCGCGCGTCTCAGAGGTGGAAGCCCCCGAATAGATCCTCAGGGAATCCAGCCGCCCGTGGCCCGTGGCACCGGCCGAGATGGCGTTTTTCCAATGGTCGTGGTCCACGAAGCCGGCCACCATGCCCTCTCGGGTGTTCCCGTCGAAGAAGGCCGCCACCTCGTAGGAAATCATCTGCACGCCGTCCATCGGGTATTTCTGGTAGCGTGTCCAGCCGTCGTTGTCAAACGGCACCTTGAGCATGCGGTTGTCCTCGTTCTCGCCGAAAAGGGCAAATTGTTTCTTCACCGACACGGGAGCCAGGTAGTTGGAGCGCAACGTGTCGCTGCCGGCAATGGACAGGTCGGTGACCAGGTAGTCCTTCCCGTCATACAAATAGAAGCGCTGGGTCATCCGCACGTCGTCGCCGTTGTCTGGTTGGCTGAAGGTGAACGTGTAGCACGTCCCGTCGCCGAACTCGTTGCTGACGGGACTTTCCGTGCGGGACATCTCGGCAAACGAGGCGGAGGTCACCGTGCGGGACTGCCCGTCGGCATTGTCATAGGCCACCTGCGAGGCCGAGCGCGTGAAAAGACACTTGCGCGACGTGCCGTCGTCGTTCAGCACATTCAGGCGGAAAGCCTTGTCGGCCTCCACGTAGGTGATTTTCCACCGTCCGTCCACGATTACGACATCGTCCGCATGCATTTGTCCGCCCCATGCGCCGGCCAGGAGGGCCAGGGTCAAAAGAGTTTTCTTCATGTCTGCTTTCATGTTTGTTCCTATTTTTTAAATAAAGAAGGGAGGTAAAAAAACGCCCCGGTCATTTTCCTCAAAAACAGCCGGGGCGCACATCATACAAAATCAAGGATAACTGGTATGCATCCGATCAAAAGCCTGCGCTCACTTCACGATCTTGGCGACCTGTGTGCCAGCCTTCACGATGAACACGCCGCTGCCGCGCACGGTCATCGGAGCATTGGCCGCACCCGCAGCCACTTGCGCACCCTGTGCGTTGTAGACTGCCACAGGCACATCCTCCGTGCTTTCCACCGTGAGGACGTCGCCTTCGACGCTCACCTTGACTTCGGCCTGCGCCTTCACGCCCTCAACCGAACTCCAGCCATTGTTCAGCGTCACTTCCGTAGTGGCGAACTCGCTGCCCAGGAAGGCATAGTTCACAGCCTGCACGCCGACCGTGTAGGTGCCGGCGGGAAGTTTCTCGAACGTGTAGGTGCCCACTCCCTCGTCCACGGAGAAGTTCGTGGCATAGGCACCATACATGGCATACGACAACTGCTTGCCGGTCTCCACGTTGGCCGGAACAAGCATGCGCAGCGCGCCGGTCTCATTGTTGCGGATGTACACGTTGTGGATGGCCACGTTGCCGTTGGACAGATAAGAAGGAGTCCAGGTCACCGTGATGTTGCCGTCCTCACCCTCCGTGGCCGTCACGTCCGCCGGAGCTTCGGGAACCACCGGTTCGAAAGGAGTCTCATTATAGCTGATGATGAAGTTGTCCGTGCCACCCTCGTAAGCACCGGCCATCAGGTCGAGCTTGCCGTCGTTGTCCACGTCGCCGAAGTTGCAGCAGATGGGGTCCGAACCGTCTTCCCAGATCCAAGTGAAGCCGCCGAACACGTCGTTGCTCCAATAGCCCAGGTCATGGATGGAATAAGCCCCCGGGGTTCCCTGGCTGACCTCGAAGCTGCGGAACCAGCTCCACGCACTGCCGTCGGCCTTCTTGTAGTCCGAATATCCGCGACGGTAGAGGTCGGGCACATCGTCACCGTTGAAGTCGGCATAGAAGAATCCGCGCGAGCCCGTGTCGGTCGCGCCGATGAGCGGGGTGGTCTCCTCATAGAAGCCGAAGACCTTGCCTTCCTCGGGCACGTTGATCAGGGCGAAAGTATTGTGTACATCCACGCGCTTCTTGCCCGTGATCAAGAGGTCCATCAGACCGTCCTGGTTGTAGTCCGTGGCCAGCATCACGGTGTTGTTCGTGCCCCAAGCCGTGAAGACATCTTCCAGCGTACCCACAGGCTCGATGCCCATGGCTGTCAAGGCCTCGCCGGCAGCCGGGATGAGCTGGTCGGTCACATCCTTGAAGGTTCCGTCCTGCTGGTTGTGGTAGAAACGGATCTCGTCGCCCGAAGGTTCCGAGCCCACGTCGCTCATGTCCGTGCCGTCGGCATAACCGGAAACCACGATGTCCAGCCAGCCGTCATTGTCCATGTCCATGAACACGACCGAACCGTGGCTCAAAGGCTTGGCCTGACGGGTGGGCTGGTCCTGATAGTAAGCGCTCTCGATGGGGTCGCCCGTTTCGGGATCCGTGCCGCCGGGGGATTTTTCCCACAGCCCGTAACGGTTCACCTCCACGTCGAAGGGCAGTGCCTCGAACACCTTCATGTCCTCGAAACGCTCGCCGTTCACGTTGCGGAGCAGTTTCACGTAACGGTCTTCGTAGCTGCGGCCCGTCATCAGGATGTCGGGATAACCGTCCTTGTCATAGTCACCGACCACCACGGAAGAAAAGGCGCTGAACTCGTTGAAGTTGTTGTAGTCGCCCTTCTTGGGGTTCTCGGAGAACTTGATGGAAGCCAGCGTCTCGTCCGGAACCACTTCGAACTTGCCCCCGCCGAGGTTCTTCACCAGGATGTAGCCCTGCAGGTCACCCACATTTCCCGGATGGAGAATCAGGTAGTCCACCAAGCCGTCGCAGTTGAAATCGATTGGCTGCGAACCCACGCTCCAAGCCGTCTGCGGCAGGCCGTTGACCGTGCAGATGTAGTTTTCCGTCGAAGTCACGATGGTGTCGTTCACGGGATTACCCTTGTCATCCAGGATCGGCAGGAGTTCCTCGATAATCTTGTTGCCTTCCCCGTCGAGCAAGTAGTCGCCGTTCTCGTCCATGGCATAAATCGTGTCGATCCGCGCCTGGTAGGTCGTGTCATAGTGCGTCTCCATGACCGGCTCGTAGTCGGCCAGGAACTGGCGGTCGCCCAAACCCTTGGCAAAAACCGTGCGGGTCTGCCAGCCGTAGGACTGGCGCTGCCCGTCGAGCCACAGGTCGTTGATGCCGTCATTGTCGAAATCGCCGATGTGCGGCGTACACTTGCTGTTGGCCCAGCCATACACCTCGCGGAACGTCATGTCGCGCACGAACGTGATGGGATTGTCCTGCGCCTGCACCGCCGCCGAAGCCAACAATGCCGCGCTGAACAGCACTTTCTTGAAAGTCATTTTTTTCATTGTAGTACCTTTTAAAAAGTTAAACATTCATTATGATAATCGCCCGCGCCGCCGGCGTGTCGCCAGCCCCGGCGGCACCGGCCGGTTACTTCAGGAACCAGTTGTTCTCGTCCATCAGGAGTGCCTCCATCCGCGTGGCATCCTCGCCGAAACGCCGTGCCACCTTGCGGGCCGCGTAGGCCGGCCATTCGCCCCGGTGGCGCGCCACACGGATCAGGTCGAAGAAGCGGTTGCCCTCGAAACAGGTCTCGGCAGCCAGCTCGTCCACGATGCAGTCTTCCACAAACGCGATGGAGTCGGCCTTCGTCCCCGCCTCGCCGAAATCGGGAATGATGAAATACTCCTTGTCATAGGGCACGCCGTTGCCGCGCCCGCGGCTTGCGCTCCCCACATTGTTGTTGAACGCGTCGCTCGTGAAGTCGGTCCACCCCTCGCCGCGTTCCGCCTGGTCTACCCGCGTGGCATCCTCCAACGTCGTACGGTTCAACCCGTATTTCAGGACGGCAAAGGCCATCGTCGGCTTCCCGGCACGGTTCAGGGCTTCCGCCAGCCGGAGGTAGACATGGGGCGTGCGCACCACCGGTTGCGCGCGGAGGAGCACCAGCGCGCCGCCTTCCACCCGGTTGTCGGGATCCTGCCCGCCGTTCACCACATCATAGTTCATATTGGCGAACTTGTAGATGTAAGTGTTCTGCACGTTGTTCAGCCGCATCTCGCCATAAGCGCCCGCGACCACGCCCGCATTGTTCGCCAGGACCGCCTGTCCGCGCAGGTCGCCTTCCAGATAATCCGTCACCAACTGCGAGCCGCCGCTCACGAAATACATGGCATGCGACTGGTCGTCCACGAAGGTCTGCGCCGGCACCAGCGAAGGCACGTCATTGTACGTCCAGCGGCGCAAATCGGGATGATAGGCCAGTGGATCCGAACTGTAGACCAACGCCGAAAGGACCTCTTCGGTAAAGAAGGCCACCGCGGCGAGGTGGGTGAACCGCGTGAACTGGGTGCGCGCCGCACTCGCCCACATATTGGCATTGTCGGAACTCATCACCAGCCCGCGATCTTCGATGAGCCGGTAGTAGGCCGCCGCCGCTTCCTCGTAACGGTTCAGGAACAGGTAGAGGTCACCCAGGAGCATGTCCACGGGAAGGAACATCTTGGAGGTCATGTAACCGTCCACATTCCCGTAGTCCAAAGCCCTGACCCCGACGTAAGGCTCCAAGTCCTCCACCAACAAAGCGGCCAGCTCCTCCAGGTTTTTCTGCGGGTAGTCGCGGAGCGAAGCCTCAAGGCTCATCACGGGCTCCTCGATGTAGCTCACACGCCCCGTGGCCAAGGCCAACTGCCAATAGGTCCATGCGCGCAGCACCTTGATCTGTGCGAACTCAGGCAACATCACCTTGTCCTCATAGTCCACATAGGAAGTGTCCATGCGGCTGATGGCGTAGTTGCAATTGTTGATTACGTTGTAATAGTCGTGGAACGAGGCATAGGCGTTGTCCTCCGACACCTCGAAGTTGGAAATTTCCTGCAAGTCCACGTCGGCATCCGCCGTGGCTTCCATCAGGTCGCCGCGCAGCTCGCCCATCAGCACATAGCGGTCGCCCAGGCGCTGCACCTGCGACAGGATGCCCATCACGGAATAAAGGGAATCATTCGGCGAGTCCAAGGGGTTGCCCTCCTCGAACACGACCGAGGTGGAGTCGGTCTCCATCATGTCCGTGCAGGCGGGAAACGCCATGCCCAGACAAAGGCATGCCGCCCACACGGTTTTCATATCGCTCTTGATTTTCATGTCTCTCTTCTCCTCTTTTTCTGCATTACAAATTCAATTTCACCCCGAACTGGAACGAACGCGACTGCGGGGTGAGACCGTAGTCCACGCCTTGGTAGAGCACCGACTGGCTGTAGGAAAACTCCGGGTCGGCCCCCAGATATTTCGTAAGCGTACACACGTTGTTCACCGCAGCCCACACGGAGATACCCTGCAGGAACGACATCGGGCGCAAAGGCACGTGGTAGGCCAGCGTGAGCCGCTTGAACTTCAGGTAAGAACCGTCCTCGATCCAGCGGTCAGAGAAACGGGCGTTGCCCATCGGGTCGCCATACGTGGCGCGGGGTATGTCGGTCTGCTGCCCGTCGGCCATCCAGCGGTTTTCCATCGCCACGGACTGGTTGGACAGGCTGCTGCCCGACTCCAGGTCAGCCCGCAGGGCGTTATACACGTCGCCTCCCAAGGAGTAGGTGAACAGCGCGCCCAGCTCCAAGTCCTTCCACCGGAAGTTCAAGTCAAAGTTTCCGTAAATGTCCGGGGTCGGGTCGCCGATGACCACGCGGTCTTTTTCATCGATGATGCCGTCCTCATGCACATCCACGAATCGCATGTCGCCCGCCGAGAAGGGAATGCGCTGTCCCGAAGCCGACAGGATAGCCAAGCCCTCGTCGGCAGCCTCCTGGGCCGTGGAGTAGACCCCGGCAGTGCGGTAGCCGTAGAACACGCCGGCAGGCTGCCCCACAGCCGTCAGCACGGTGCCGCCGGCCACGTCGGTCGTGAACTCGCCGTTGGGCAACGAGGTCACCTCGTTCTTATAATGTCCCACCGTCGCGCCGAGATCCAGTTTGAAGTCGCGGGTGTCCACCACGCGCGCCTTGGCCGAAATCTCGAAGCCTTGGTTCGTCAGTTCCCCGTTGTTGTCGTAGAAATACTGCAATCCGGCCTCTTCGTTCAGCGGTTTGAGCGTCACCAGGTCTTTTGTTTTCGACCAGAAATAATCCGCATGCATGGACAGGCGGCCGGCCCACAGACTGAAGTCCAGCCCGGCATTGACCCGCCCCGTGGTTTCCCACTTCAGGCGTTCGTTGCCGATGTTGGCCAGCACAAGCCCCGTGGCGTCATTGACCGCCATGACCGACGTGAAATAAGTGCGGTTGGCGAAGACCGGCAGATTGCTGTTGCCCGACATAGTATAAGCCACGCGCAGCTTCAACTGGTCGATAAAGTCCGCCCCGCGCATGAACTTCTCAGACGACACCAGCCACGACGCACCCACCGTGGGGAACACGCCCCAGGGCACCCCGCCGGGACGGAAGCCGCCGGCCTCGTGGCCAAAGCGTGAGGAAGTCTCCATCGACACGCCCGCATTCAGGAAATACTTGTTCAGGAAGCCATAATCCGCCTGCAAGTACCACGCCATGTCGCGATCCATAAACTCCTGCCCGGAGAGGAAGCGCAGGTCGCTGTTCGTGTTGGCCAAGGCCGTCATATAATCGGAACCCGTGTTGTTTCCCCTTCCGTAGGTGTAACGATAATAGGTATTATAGAAACGATAGCCCAAGGAAGCCGACAGGTTATGCTTCCACCCTTTCAGCACGTCCCATTTCAGATAAGCGTCCGCCGAAAGCGAAGTCTGGCGCGCCATGAGGTTGCGCACCTCGTTCAGTGCGATGGCATATTGATGGCCGTCTTCGTCGTAGAGCGGCTCGTTGGCCACGCCGGCATCGGGAATGAAAAGGTTCTCGTTCTCCTTGTCATAAGAAAAGCCCAGCAGCACGGCGGCCTCCAGGCGGTCGGTGATCTGGTAGGAAGGCCGCAGGTTGAGCGTGAACCGGTATTTGTCCAGTTCCGGCAGGCGGTCTTCGCCGGTCAAAGCCCGCGGGTTGCCCCAATTCAGTTCGTCCACGTCGGAAAGGCGGCCCGTCGTAGCCCCGGAAGCCGTGAATTGCCAAGGGGCGTAGAGGGGCGACTTCGTGAGGGCCAGATAGTAGGGCGAACGCATGTGGTCCATGCCGTCGAAGGCCGTTTTGTGCCCGGTCTTCGCATAAGCGATGTCGAACAGGATCTTGAATTCGTCCGTCAGCCGGATGTCCGAGTTAAACCGCACGTTCAGCCGGTTGAAGTCCGTGCCGTCGATGTTGCCGCCATTCTGCGCATAGCCCAGCGAGAAGCGGTAGAGCGCGATGTCGTCGCCGCCGGACACGGAGATGCCATAACGCTGGATGAGCGATGTCTTGTTGATTTCATCCATCCAGTTGGTGTTGTTGTGCGAAGCCCGGTAAGTGACCCGCGTGGGGTCGTCGTCGGTGAACTGGAAATCTTCCGTTTCCCAGCGTTCCATGCCCCGCATCACGTCCGTGGCATAGCGGCGGTAGGCCCCGGCATCCATGACCGGCATGGATTCAAAAGGAGTCTGGAAACCCAGCGAGATGTCGGCTTCGATTTTCGTGGCCATCTCGCCCGCGCGCTTCGTTTCGATGAGCACCACTCCGTTCGCGCCCTTGGCGCCCCAGATGGCCGACCCGTTTTTCAGCACCGTGACTTTCCCGATGTCCGCAGGGTCGAGCAACGTCAGCGGATTGTTATAATAGCCGTCCACGACCGAGACGCCTTCGCCCTGCATCTGCCAAGCCACGCCGTCCACGACGAACAGCGGCTGGGCGGAAAGGTTCAACGAATTGTAGCCGCGCACGAAATAGGAAGCGCTCGCTCCCGGTTCGCCCGAGCGGGCCACCGTGCGCATCTGCCCCGCGAGCAGGGCGTTCATGTCCTCCGCCATACTCAAGGTGCCCGCAGAGAATCCGTCGGCCACGGCCCGACCGTCCGTCACGTTCATGGCATCGTCATGGTAAGAATGTCCCGAAGGCACACGGAGGGCGACGTCGACCTGCGTGCGGCCTCTGACCGGCACGACCTGGCTCGCATAACCCGGTGCCTCTACCACCAAGGGCACGCCTAAATCCGGCAGGCCGATTTCAAATTCGCCATTCTCCTCGGTCATGGCCGAGACATTCACCCCGGGCGTCGTGATGCGTGCGCCGGCAAAGCCTTTTCCGGTCACGGCATCCGTCACCCGCCCTTTCACATGGCAGGGCATCTGCAGTTTTCCGTCCTGCCGGAGCGTGTCGGCCGGAGCCGTCTCCTGCGCCTGTAAGGGCACACACGGAACCACAAGTCCGGCCACTGCAGCCGCCGTCATAAAATGGTATTTCAATATATGAATCATTATCGTTGCGTTTTAATGAGTTTTCTAATCCTTTTTCTGCCCTGAAGGCACCAGCCTGATGCGGTCCACGCGGAAGCGGCGCACGTATTTCACGTTCAGTTCGGAATTGCTCACGTTGGTCCGGATCTCCAGCGTCGTGTTGGGCCGTGTCGTATTGGTCACGCTCGTGTTCTCTTCGTCCAAATACCAGAGCGGGTCGCGGAAATCCGATGTGGGGAAATGGTAGTTCTCCCACACCTTCACCGTCTTTATCCCCGTGTCGCCCACGCTGTCGCCTCCCACGATGAGTTCCTCATCGTCCTTGCCTTGCCGCATTTCATATCTCAACCGGCCGTTCTCCTGCTGCACGCCCATTCTGAAAGTCAGGCAAGTCTTTTCCGTGGCCCGCGACGTGCCATCCACTCGCGGCGGAACGAAATCCACATAAATATCATACGTTCCGGAAAGCACTTCGGGAATATCGAACGTGACTCCGGGATTCAACGAAGATCCCGACACTTCCAAGTAACTTTCCTCACTGATACCCTTCACCGCGTTGGCTCCGTCCACATCCCGCACATAGACAGAAGTACCTGAGTTGAGCGACCTGCGGCGGTCCAAGTCTTCACCCTCCACCACAATCGTACCGTTCCACACGCAAGTGTCTTCTAACAAGTTCATGGAACCGTTGGCCTCATAAATCAAACCGTTAGAGGCCTCCACCTGCCGATAGCCCGCAAAATAGTCGCCGGGGCGGTGCACCACATATCCCGGGACGGAAACCAGCGAGTCCCTCGCGCCCGGATCCGTAATCCGCCCGCCAAACGTCAGTGCGCTCAAAATAGCCTGTCCCGTCTGCACCTCGCGAATGGAGTCGGCCTCGGCCTGATTCGACCGGTATACGTTAAAGAAACGCCCGATGGCATCCGAGGCCTGCGCCCACGCTTCGTTGTCGGGGAGAATCATGGTGTACACGGAATCCTCATCATCCAGCAGGCCGATGCCGTAATAACTCTCGAGCAACGGGTTGTAGTCCACTTCCACAGAATCGCCGGCCGTTCCACGCGGCACCAGCCGGGTCTCCGTGAACTGATCAATAAACCCATACAAGGAACTGTATTTCTCCTGCGAGGAAATATACTCCATGAAATTATAACGGTAAGGAATCGTGTCCGACAATTTGTGCAACACGCCATTCCGGGCCAGAATATCCCCGTCGGCCAGGCGCACGCCGGCAAAGGCACCGTCCGCGTCATACGACATGACCTTTCCGTTCAGCATATAGATAGCCTCCCCCGTCCCGGTGGAAGTGGGGTTGGAATATCGGGCGATATGGTTGGACACCATGCGTCGAAGCAAATCCATGTCGCCCATGTCCACATCGGACAACGCGCCGTTGACCGGAGCCCAGACCGTGTAGGTCTGCGAAGCCGACAACAACGTGTCGGCACCTGTCTTTTCCAGAATCAGGCAAAAAGCCGACAAGTCCCCGTCGCTGCGAATGAGTTCCATCAGTCCCGTCTCGGGCACGCTTCCGTTAGAGCCGTAATGATTGTCCCAATCGTCATTGCACGCCGCGAAAAATCCCCCGAGACCCGCCAGCCACAATGCATAAGCTATGTTCTTCCTATATTTCATATGATACTTGCCTTTTTAGATTTCCATTTTTTGTTCAACCATTGCTTTTAATCGCGTCCCTCGTCGCGGATCATGTCCGTGGGGATGAATTCAATGTAATCCAACTGAAACCCGCGTCCCTTGAAGTCCACGCTCCTCGCACGGAAGAAATGCGGCGCATAATCCTCGAAATGATACTGCCCCACAATGTAGCGCAAGGCGAAACTCACATCGCGCATCGGCACGTTGTCCCATCCGCCATGCCAATACCAAATGGACTCCGGCGCTTTCATGTAACCCCGGTTGCGCATCATCTTGTCGTTTTCCACGCCGTCGTCCGTCGTTTCGCTGTCTCTCACCCAGCCCACGCGAGGATCATCGCCGTTGATACGCAAGTCCACGGGGGTGCCGGCAATCTGGCCGTCCACATAAAGCTGCCCCATTCCGCGCGTGCCGCCGGAATTGTAACCGATGCGCATCTCATAGTCGCCGGGCGGCAGCGGGATCATGCGCAGCGTGAAGTCATAACTTTCCTGCATGACCAGCTCGTCGCCCTGATAATCCGCCCACGCGTCGTCGGCCTGGAGCACACACACGCCGGCCGTGTTATAGGTGAAATACTCCCCGCAATATTCCGGCGTCAGCGTCCAGCCGTTCGTGCCTTCCGGGCGGGTACTGGAATAACATCTCCAACGGAGGTTGTTGTTCGTCAGCTGCGGCATGCAGGCCATCACGTCAAAACGGATGCGTTCGTGAAGCACGTCGTTGCGCATGACCTCCTCGTCATAGACCAACATGCCGTTCAGCGTGTGTATGTACCCGTTCACGGCCTCCACGTTGCTTTCCGTCTCCACCACGCGCACCGAAGCCAGATTGCTGTTCCGCGTGTTAAGCCGGTTGCCGGCCTTTATCTTCAACAAGCGGTAGGCATACATGGTCTCATAATATTCCGTGCGCTCATCCACATAATCCGGGTTCGTGCATTCACCCGTGTAGAGAAACGAATTGGTGGCCATCTGCCTGTCCAGCAGGTGATACGCAATGAAACGGTTCAAGGGGTTGTTCTTGCTCTTGTAATCCCCCAAGTCTTCCGAACCGTAATAAGTGCGGGCGTAATTTTCCATACTGGCCAAATCCGTAATCCCGTTTTCCTCCAGGAGCTCATCCGGCTCGCAAAATATGGTGTAGCCCAACTTCAGATTCTCGGGCACAGCCAAGGTCAGGCCGATGACCTGATAGCGGTCCGTGTTAAACGAGTTCACATAATCCTCATCATATTGGTCTTCCATCTCGTCCGCCCATCCGGAAGCCTCGTAAGCCTCAGCCCAGATGTCAAACCCGCCGTGCGCCTGCATGGTGCCCAACAAAGTTTCTTCCGACGGCTCGATGACCCGGTCCACCACGTGGACTACCCCGTTGTGGACTTCATTATCTCCTCTGACGATTGTTGCGTCACCATTCACGTAAATGCGCCGCTGATTGTCTTCCTTGCCAAAGGATATCAGCAAGTAACGGTCCGACAGAGTAGGTTCGGCCAACGTGCCCTCCTCGAATTCGTCCACCAGGATTTCCTTGCTTGCGTTGCGAATCACGCAATTGTACACGACCTTCTGCATCTGCTCGATGGTCAGCGAGTCGCCGTCCAGTCCTTTTTCGGCCAAGTACGTCTCAATGGCTTCATTGGTCGGGGCAAAGCACGTGAAGTGCCCGTACACCTCCAGCAAGGATGTCTCGCCACACCGGTCCATCAACTCGTAGAAGCGCGTCAGCTGCGGGTCTTTCGCACAAAACGAAGCCACCGTCTCGCCCGTAAAAGTATACATGGCACCTTCCTCTATATCGTCACTGTTGCAGGACACGGACAGCCCGCAGGCTCCCAAAAGCAAACAGCCGGCCGCGCATGCCTTGAAAAAATGCAATAATGTCTTGTTCTCCATCACATTCAATTTTTAGTAATGTCTTCAGAAGTCATATAGAACCGGTTTTGGACCAAGTAAGGATTGACTTGCAATTCTTCTTCGTGGATCGGCAGATAAATGGCGTCCTCGTCGTCGAGTTTGCTTCTCACGGTCGTCTCGTCCAAACTCATGGAAGTATATTTCCTCATCAAATAAGTATTCACGATATTCGTCGTCCCCTCGCGGCGCATCCGGCGCACCAGGTCGAAATAGCGTTTCCCTTCGAACAGGAATTCACGCTGCCGCTCGTCGAAAACCAGGTTGCGCACCTCGGTCTGTGTCGTATATTGCCCTTTCAGGCTTCCTTCTTCCAAATCGGGATGGGCACGGTCGTAGGTGAGCGACACCAAGTCCACGGCTTCCTCCAGATTGGCGGCTCCCCCGATTTCGGCCAAAGCCTCGGCCTTCATCAGGTAGACATCTGCCAGCCGGTAAAAGATCCAGTTGTACGACCCGTCGCCGATATAGTTGAAGTTACCCTCCCCAATGTTCTCGTAATCCCGGCTTGAGCAAAGGGCCACATATTTCATGATGTCATAGATGCCATCGCCGACATAGCCCAGCACCCTCCGGAGATCCGTGCCGCCGAAGAAGTCCGTGCTCCCTCCCAGCTCGTAGGCCGACAAGAGCGGGCTCACATCCGTACCGCCATAGAACGTGCGCACCGCGCCGTTCTGCGTGTTGGGGTCGAACTGCAGTTCCCAAATGCTCTCGTCCGAATTTCCACTATTATATAAATAGGTATAGAAGCTCGACGAAGGCAGCAGCGTCAGGGGATTGTCGTTTGAATCCAGGATCTTGTTGCAATAAGCGATGCAGTTTTCATAATCATTCAACCACAGGTACATGTCCGCCATCAAAGCCCACACGGCCTTCTGCGTCACCCGTCCACGGTTGTACTCCGCACTGGCCGTATATTCCTTTACCGCGCCGTTCTCCACCGTCTTGAGGTCGGCAATCAACGTGTCCAGCACGATTTCCGCAGCAAACTGCGGCGTGGCATACGGCCGCGTGTCGTCCAGGAACGGTTCTTCCGTGTAAGGCACGTCCTTGAACGTGCGCACCAGCGTAAAGTAACAGAAAGCCCGGATGGTCTTGGCTTCCGCCAGGTAGTGGTTCAAGCTGGCCTCCGTGAAGTCCGAGTCATATTCGCGCACGGCCGGGGCATTTTGGATCAACGTGTTGCAAATGTTGATCACCGTGTACACATCGCCCCATTTCACATAACTGTTGGCCGCATTGATGTTGGCACTCAGGATATAGCCCAAGTCCGTGTCGGAGCCTGTGCCTTCGACCACATTGTCCGAGCGCACTTCGCCCCACACGATGAGCCTCCGCATGAAACCGTCCTCGTTCATCGCGCGGTAACAAGCCCCCACGCCGCTCAGCACGTCTTGTTCATCCTTCCAAAAGTCCTCGGCCACCATTTCAGACTGCGGCAACAGCGTGAACCAATCGTCACATGAGGTGGCCGTCCCCAACAAAGGGAGCAGCATCAATGCCTTTATTTTATCGAATGCTCTTTTCATCTCTCTTGTCTCTTTTTAATTAAATACCCACGGTCAAACCAAACGTAAAGTAACGGGAACGCGGAGTCCTGTTCCGGTCTTCGCTCACTCCGATGTTGTTCGGCGAGATTTCGGGATCTGCCCCGGTGTATTTGGTCACCGTGAACAAGTTGTTCAATGTCAATGACAGGTTCAACGTGTTCAGATGCGCCTTCTTCAGCATTTTCGGATCAAAGGAATAGTTCAGCGTCAATTGTTTGAAGCGCAGGAACGAGCCGCTCTCCACAAACCGGTCGCTGCCCAGATAGTTATACCCCGCTTGGTAGAGCGCACGCGGAATATCCGTCACGTCGCCCTCCTTGCGCCAACGCCAGTTCGTGGCGATCGACTGGTTGTTGGTCGAATACATGTTTTCCGCATCCATCCGGCCGTAGTTGATGATCTTTCCGCCCACGCGATAGTTGAAGAACATGTTCAGGGTCAGACGCTTCCAACGAAGCGTGGCACCAAAGCCACCGTCGAACTTCGGGTTCGAGTTGCCCAAGTAGACGATATCCAGCTCATCGATCGACCCGTCGTGGTTGATGTCCTCATAAATGGCATCACCGCCACGGAAACGATAGGCATTCGAAGTGCCATAGGCAAAATACATCGGGATGGTCTCTCCCTTGCCGTCCAACACGACATTGCCATTGGCATCGCGCACCACCGGAGCCGTAGCCGACGGATTGTCGGGCTGGTATTTGTCATATTGGTACACTCCCTTATACTTGAAGCCGTAGATGGAACCGAAGGAGTTGTTGATTTGCAAACGGGTCAGATAGTTCCCGTTCGTATAGTTGAAATCGGGGTTGTAGCCCGCCAGCACGTTCTCGTCCAATTCGATGATGGTGTTCACGTAGTTGGAGAAGTTCAGGCTCAGGTCCAGCCCCCAGTCTCCACGCTTCAGCATGTTGTTCGTGCTGAATTCCAGTTCCCAACCGTCGTTATCCATCGTGCCGGCGTTGACATAGGACACCGAGCCGAAGCCCGTCGACGAGGGTATCCGCTGGTCGCGGAACAGCAGGTCTTCCGTGCGCCGGTGGTACACGTTCGCCACCAGCCTGTAACGGAAATCCAACAGTTGCAGGTCCACGCCCAAGTTATAAGAGGTGGAGCGTTCCCACTTCAGGTTGGTCAGCTGCAACGAGGCCGGCTTGATGGCCGGCAGGTCAATGTAGTTCGACCCATAACTGTTATAACGGCTCAGATACAAGTACTCATAATCCGGGCGGTTACCCGTCACGCCCCATCCCAGACGGAGCGCGAATTCCGACATCCAGTCATCTGCGAAATCAAAGAATTTCTCCTCATTCAACAGCCACTTGAACGAAACGGCCGGGAAAAATCCCCAACGGTTGCCCGGGCCGAAGCGCGAGCTGCCGTCCCAGCGTGCCGTCAGGTCGAGCACATAACGGTCAAACAGGAAATAATGCCCGCGGAGCAGGAAGGCCATGTTGCGGCCTTCGCTCTTGCCGCTGTTGAACGTGGTCAGATGGCCTTCCGTGGCCACGTCTGTCCCCGACGTGGAAGCCAGGCCGTAGCGCTGGAATTCCTGATACTGCGATTGGGAGATGTCCATCTGCCATCCGGCATACAAGAGCAACGACTGCCTGTCGCCCAAGTCGGGCTGCCACGTCAGGTTATGGTCCGTGTAGATCGACACGGCTTCCGACTCCTTGCTATACGACTTGTTCACGTTCCCGTCGTTCCAGTTCTTCGACGTGTTCTCACGCGGAAGGAACTTGGTGTCTTTCACATTTTCCGAGTCGAACTTGATATAGCCGGCATAACGCAGTTTGGCCGTCCCAGCCGGATCAAGGAAATCATATTGCAGGCGCAGCGTGGGCATGATGCGCATGTTGGTCTGCTGGTAAGAGGCCAGGTAGGCCATCGCCACCGGGTTCAACAGGTTTTTCTGGTCGTCGTTCAGCTGCGAATTCTGGGCGATATTGAAATAGATATCCGTGTTGTTCCCGTTTTTGTCCTGGCGGAACACCGACGCGTTCGGCATTTTCTTGCGGGCGATGTCCAGCAATCCGCCGCCTTCCTCGTTGTTCTTGTCGTTATCCGTATAGGTGATGGCAAATTCCGTGAAGAATTTCAGTCGCGACGACACGGAGTATTCCAGGTTCATGCGGTTGGAAAAACGGTGCAGTTCCTGACCGATGATGGTGCCCGTCTGCTTGTAGTAACCGAAGGATGCCCTGAACTTCGCCTTCTCGCCACCCCCGCTCACCGACAGGTTGTGGTCGTGCGTGAAGCCGTATTTCGTCACTTCATCCACCCAGTCCGTGTTGTTGTTGAAGTTCTCAAAGTCCTGCGCCGTGCCATAGGCATTCACAAACTGCGCCCGGTCATAGCTGTATTCCGGGATGTTGCAAGCCTCCTGGTTGCGGTTAAAATAAGCCTGCTTCATCAACATCGTGTAGTCGTCGCCATTCAGCAGTTGGGTGCCTTCCGGCTGTTCCGACCCCGAGAAGCGATAGGAATAGTTCACGCGCGTGGGACCGGTCACGCCCTTCTTGGTCGTGATGTCGATCACACCGTTCGCCCCGCGGCTTCCCCAGATGGCTGCCGCCGCGCCGTCCTTCAACACCGTGATTTCCTCGATGTCGTCCGGACTGATACACAGCAAGGAAGCAAACTCTTCCTGGTCGGCGGAAGCGAAGTCAAAAGAAGCGTCGATGTTGCTCTCGAAAGGGATGCCGTTCAACAGGATCAAGGGCTGCGAGTTGGAGTTGATCGAAGTGATGCCTCGAATACGCATCACCGAGCCGCTCCCCAGGTCACCGGAGTTGGCCACGATGTCAAGCCCCGCGATGCGTCCCTGCAAGGCGTCGTCGATGGAGGCCACCGACACGCCCTCGATCGCTTTCGTGCTGAATTTCTGCATCGCGCCCGAATATTCGCGTTCCGGGATGGCCAGACCGCCGCCGCCCACCATTTTGGAAGCATGCACGGTGACTTCCTCCAACACATTCTGCGACTCCAGCTTGATGTCGAACTTCCGGCGCGCGCCAATCTCGACGGTTTTCTTCTTGTAACCCACAAACGAGATGTGCAGCGAGTTGTTGGTGTTCTTGACCTTCAAAGAGAAATTCCCGTTAAAGTCCGTCAAGGCGGAAGAATAAATACGGCCGTTCTTGTCCTGCTCGATCACCGTGGCCCCGACGAAGCCGTCCGGCTCATCGTCGGCATACACCTTTCCGGTCACAATCACCCCGCCGCTTTGCGCGAACAAGTCACTCTGGCAGATCAGCAGCAACAGCCCCAAACATATGTAACATATCTTGTTCATGACATTAATTTTATTTCAGTTGATAATTCATCGCATGATCCACCAGGTGCAACACCGCTTTGGAAGAGGACAGGATCTGGGTGGCGTCCGCATAGTCCTGGGCGTTGACGATATAGTCACGCGCAAACACGTTGTAGTCCGCTTCGTCCGACAGGACCACTTCCGCCCGTTGCCGTCCCGTGGTGTCGGTTTCCGGCTCAAAGGCGATACTGCCGCCGCTGTTGTCCACTTTGACATACACGAACTGGCCGTTCTCATCCCGGGCGGCCGTGGGATAAGTGCGCCCGCTGTAAGACGCCCCGCACACCGGCAACATCCCGTCGATGAAATGGAAACGCAGGAAGTTCAGCAAATACCGCGTCCACTCGGCCTTGGTGTCCAGGTTGCCTTGGGCGGCAATCTCGTCCCACGTGTGCAGGTTCGGGTCTGCGGCAAAGGCTTCCTCCAGTGCCTCTCTCGTCGGCACCAACACCGTGTAGCGGAAGTTATTGAAAGAAGTCACCACCGGACCGATGCCCGAAATGTCGCTGCCCTCGTCCTCGCTGGTCTCGAATATCGGTTCGATGTCTTCATAGGCCTCGTTGTCGCTCAAGGAGAGGAACACGTCGCTGTTGCCCACCAGCAAGTCGAAGAAAGCGCGGAAATCCTCGTTGCCGCTCAGGGTGTAGTAGACTGACTTGAACGAATCCTGCAGGATCCTGTCGATGAAGAACGTGCGGCCGTTGTCCATCTCATAGCGGGCCTTGCGCCCGTCTTTCTCCAGCGAGACCACTTGGGCCGCGGGCAATCCCAGGTCGCCGTCGCCGTCGCCCAGGAACTGCACGCCGCTCCCCGTACCGGAAACGGACAGCACCGAACCGCCCTTGGTAAGCACATAGGGCAATGTCCCGTCATCGACAAACGCCGACAGCGGCTCGTCCTCATTGTCGGCCACCACGATATGCATGTCCAGGATGTCCTGCAGGCGGTTGGCCACGATTTCGGCTCCTTCCGTGTCTGTCTCCTCGGCACCCAGCGTGGAGAGCAAGACTCCCTTCGTGCCGTCCTCGGCCACTTCATACACGTCGGCCACGACCTTGCCCATATAGGTCCTGAACGACCAGATCTGGCGGTTGTCCACCCCTTCGTTCATCCAAAGCGCCCACGTGATCGGGTCACGGTAGGTGGCCATGGCGTCGTCGGTGGGCACCAACAGGTTATATTGATTGTCCATGGAACGCAGATAGAGGTGATACCTCAGGTTGTTCACATCGTCCATGTCGTCGTTCTTGATGGCTGTAGACATGATGTTGGTGGTGTCGGCCGTGAGCACCGGCCCGTACACGGCCTGGTAGTCCACCGGCGGATAAACCTTGTCGGTCATGTACACCACCCCGTTGCTGGCCACCACCGACTTCTGCACGTCTTCTTCCTTCACCGACATTTCAAAGCCGGCATTGTCCGTCATGATGTCCCAGTTGTGGGGCAGGGAATTCAGGAAAGACAACCGCTGGTGGTTCTGCAGGAAGGCGGCCACCACGCTGGTGGACACATCGTCCCAGCTGGCATAGGAATCGCGCAGGAACTGCCCGCGCTCGGAATTCCAGTATTCTTCCATCGCCGCGTCGGTGGGCACGAACATGGCGCCCATGTCCTCGTTCCCGCCATACGAGTTGTCCGAAGGATCGAAGAAGAGGGTGCCATAGCCCATGATGTCCACCTTCCCTTCGGGGTCGGCAGAAAAATTCTCCGTGTTGAAGTAACGCTTCACAAACACGGAATCCTTGAAATAGCCTTCGCCATAGAAACTCTTCACCGCGTTGTCCACGCTTCCGTCGTAATACGGATAGGCGAATTTTTCCAACAGGTTGGCAAAGGTGCGTGTCTCCGCCATGGAATTGATGACTTCCGCCATGTTGGGAGCCGGAGTCACCACGTCGTCGGCAATGTGGAGGTAGCCGTTCTTGCACGTCACGTCCTTCCCGCCCGCCTCCACGTGGGCGTCGTTCACGTAAAATCCGTCCGTGTCATAGGGTTTCTCGCCCTGCCCTTTCATGATCACGCCCCAGTCGCTTTCCGTCAACCCGGAAGTCAGGAAGAACTCCGGAGTCCAATACACGGCCATTTTAGAACCGTTGTCGGCCAGGTAAATCCCGTCGCGATCCTTGAAACGCGACCAGAAGGACGTCTGCGGCAACCGCTCCCACCCCACGAAAGGAATGCTGTCCAGGTAAGAAGCCGAAGTGGCACGCCGCAAGGAGATGCCCTCGCCCTCGCCCAAGTCGTTGGACGACACGTTGGCCAACATATGGGACAGGTAGGTCATGTCCAGCATGGTGGTGTTAAACAGATAGCGCTTCTCGGCGTCCGACAAGCTGTGTACCAGTTCCGGGCCGCTGCCGGTCAAGCCTTTCCCGCGGAAATAGGCCGCAAAAGCATCATCGTCGGCCGGAAACAGGGTCTTGCACCCCGTGCGCCGCAAAGTTTCCCCATAGCCCAAGTCTTGGACGAGTGCCAGATAACTGTCGAACCGTCCGCTGGTGGCCAGATAGTCATAAATGTTGGCACCCAACCAGTCCGGTTCTTCGTTGTCATAAATATAATCGTCCTTGCATGAACTTAACAAAGGGACACCCACCGCGGCACACAAACAGACCCGCATGATGTCTTTCATATTTCTTTTCACATGCATTTTTAGATAGAATTAAAGATTCTGTTTTTAACATACCTTTGGCTTTCCACCGCCTTTGGCACCACAAATATCGGAGAAATCCCCCGCGCAGACGTGTAGAAACTCGCCAAAAAACAAAAAAAATGGATTGCAGGAAGCAAAACCGCCCGCCGGATTTGCCCCATAACGCAAATGGGCGTGAATCCAAATCAAACATGAGCACCGGCCTCGAAAGTGTCATTTTTACACTTTGAAAGGAAAATCCCGCCGTTTTTTGAGCTATTTAACGGCAGGACTGGAAATCGCCGAAGGCGGACCCGCCCGCCGCGCCCGGGGCTGGCCTTCCATGCCGCGCACTGCAAATTTTCTTCACACCGTCACGCCCCTCCAACCCCGCACCAGGCATGGAATCCGGGAGACTCTCCATCCGCAATCTGTACGCCAACCCTCACCGGACTTTTTTCGGACAATGCCGAAAGACCCACGCCTGCTCCCCCCTCCGCCCCCGCCGGCCAGGGACACCGCCGCACCCCATGGAAGGGGAAAAAAGCACCCGGGAAAAAACGCCTCAAGCACAACCGATTTCTCCCGCTTGAGATTCACATTTTTTTCTCAAGCGAAAAAAATGTGAATCGCTTGAGAAAATCCAGAGATTCCCAAGCGACTCACACACCGTTGATACCCAAACACATATAAGGACTACCCAAAAACACATTTCCAAACGCAAGCCCCCGCAGGGACGGCTCGACGCCAACGGCCTTCCCAAACCGGAGAGTCCATCGGATTTTCTAAAAGGAAACGGGCACGGGCCGATGGCCCGTGCCCTAAAAAACCGTGTTCGTTCACTTCTTGACGAAACGATAGATGCGGGCATCCTTCCCCGGCACGGCATAAGGCAATCCCTCCGCACCGACTTCCACCTCGCTGCCCGTCCACAGTTCCTTGACGGCTCCAAAGGCCGAAGGCGCAATGCCCAACCGCTCCAAAGGCACGCGGCCGGACATCTCCTCGCCCGTATAGTTGATCACGGAGACATACCAATATTTCTCCGTGTCGAGGAGGAAGAAACTTTCCGCCGCGTCGTCCTTGCCGTTGTATTCCGCATAGCCGAAGACCGGACGGGCGGAACGCCCGAAGTCGGCCATCTCGTTCACCTCCCGGTTCATCAGGATTTTCGGGGCACGCTCACGCGAAAGACGGGCGTCGCCGCGGCCGGACTTGTCCTCCAGGCTATAGTTGTCCGACACCAGCACCATGCCGGCCACCGCCCCGTTGGTGAAACGCGCGCGGTTTTCCCCCTCGGTCTCCTTCACCTTGTCGTTGCCCACCAGCACCAAGTGGTCGGGGTCGTTATACTGATAGAACTCCTGGGTCCACCATCCGCCGGAAACGGCATTCATGCTATACTCCGTCTGCCCGATGTTGCCCCAAGTGTCGCAGGCGATGCGGCGGGAATTGCCATATTGATAAGGAAACATCGGGGCGATGGACAAAGCGATGAACATGGGGGTCCCCTTGTCGGCCTCGGCAATGAAATGGGCGAAACCTTCGTTGTAGGCTTCCACGGCCGTGGTCACTTCCTCGTTATAATAGGAATCGGCCTGCACCATGCCGTTGCTGGTGAAATCCACTTTCAGATATTCAAATCCTTCGTCTTTCTTGCGGCGCACTTCCTGGCTGATCAGCTCTTTCGTGCCGGGATGGGTCGGGTCGAGGCAATAAGCGCCGTCCAGCTTGGCCGGGCGGCCGTTCACTTTCAGCACACAGTCGTAGCCCGTGTAGCGGCTGCCTTCGCAAATCCTGTTCTTCAGCATGTCCTCGTTCCACCACAAGGCAAAAGGCGTGACATAGGAACCGGGCACCTGCCCGTTTTCCTTCACGATGGCCGAAAAGGCCTTCCGCTGCTCGTGGCTCATGTTGTCCCACGAATCAATGCTCATCACGTTCACCCCCTGCCGGTTGCGGAAGCCGCCCGGATGAAGGACGTCGCGGAAATAAGCCGCCACGGCCACGTCGGTCTCGAAACTGTTCTTGTCCGCCATCACGCCCCAGCTCTGCCAGCCGAAAGGCGTGCCGCGCGTCCAAGTGCGGCGCATGGGCTGCACGAGCGTGTTGGCACGGGCGTATTCCTCCATGCCGTCGCGCCAATCGTCGAAAGCCCCGATGAACATCAGGGCCGAACGCACCTCCGGCCCTCTCACCTTCCCGTGGGGCAACTCGTCGCGCGTCTCCTGGTTGGACACCCCGGAGAACACTTTCAGCCGTTCCACGCGGCCATTCCCCGAAGCCGCCACCTCCACCGCGCTTTTCCAGCGGTCGTGTTCCACAGAGCCGAAGACCACGCCGGCGCGTGCCTCCCCCTCGTAGAGCGCAGCCACTTCATAGGACACCATGTCCCCGTCCATGGGATATTTGTGGTAACGCACGAAACTATCGTTGTCAAAAGGCACTTTCAACATCCGGTTGGTCTCCGACGGGGCATACAAGTCGTAGGACGACGACACGGCCACCGGAGCCAGGTAGTTGGAACGCAAGGAGGCATCGCCCTTCACGGCCAGGTCGGTCAGCACATAGTCCGCCCCCTCATAAACATAGAAATTCTGCTGGAGCGTCACCTCGTCGCCATTCCCCGGGCGGGAAAACACGAACTCATGGCACACGCCACGCCCGAACTCGTCGTCGACCTTGCGCTTGCGGTAATCGGCCTCCATGCACATGGCCGCATTCACCAGGCGGGTACGCCCGTCCCGGAACTCATAAGAAGCCTCCGGCACCGAACCGGCAAACACAGTCCGGCTCTCGCGCCGCCCCTCCACACGCTCCACGTCAAACCGCCGTCCGGCATCGGTGTAGGTGATCCGCCACCCGTCCGACTTGATGACCACGTCGCCGGCCACCAAACCCAAAGCCGGCCACCCACAAGTGGCCACCAGGCCGCAGCACATTCCTAACACGTTGAATCTCAATCTCAGTTTCATATTTCCATCACATTTTACGTCACATTTTGTTTCCGGTTTCTCATTCCCACGCCCTCCGGAGCCGGTCGTCGGATGCTCCTGCACGCGATTGCAGGAACAAAGATACCTGTTCTATGAAAATGCGTCCCTTTCATTCTTATCTTATTCTGCCAAAAACAAGACATCCGGGAAAAATGAAGCCGTTCGCGCATTTTTTGACGCAAGCGTGACAGGCGGAATTTTCCCGAAAAGAAAAAGTTCAAAAAACAACTGAAATCCTTCGCCTGACCGCCCTATTTTTATTAATTTTGCAGAAATTCTAAGAATCATATCATGAAAAGACTTCTTTTCATACTTTTGCTGGTGTTCCCGTACTGTGTCTTCCCGACTTATCCGCAGGAGGCAGGGGACTACTCCTTTGTCCATATCGACAGCGAGGCCGGACTCTCGGAAAGCAACGTGAAAGCCATCATCCAGGACAGCTACGGCTTCATGTGGTTCGGCACGAAAAACGGGCTGAACCGCTACGACGGGCAACACGTGGTGCGGATCGACTGTACCGACCGGGAACGGGGACACGGCAACCAAAATATCTCTTCGCTCTTCGAGGACGACAAACGCCAGCTGTGGGTGGGCACGGACGAAGGCCTGTTCTGCTACGACCCCATGAAGGACGAGTTCGAATTCCTCGATGCCCGGACCCCCAAGGGCGAAATGATCGACACATGGGTGGCCGCCATCGGCAAAGACCAGAAAGGCAACCTGTGGATCTGCGCCCCGAGCCAGGGATTGTTCCGCTATGACGGGAACATTCTCCACCCCCACACATTTCCCCGGAACATCACCCCTCACAACCTGTGCATCTGTGACGACGGGGAAATCTATGCCGTAGCCTGGTACACGGGCATCCTTAAATATGACCCGGAAAAACGGCAGTTCCAGCAAATCGCGCGGGACAGCCGGGGACAATCGCTGCTGGGGCTGGAAACCAACACGATCAGCCAACAAGGCGACTACCTCGTCATGAGCCTGCAGAACGGAGGGCTGAGGAAATGGAACCGGAAGCGCAACCTGCTGCAAGAAGTGGGGGTGCAGGACCTCACACACACCTTCACCCGCTTTGCCGCCGCCATGGACGACGAAATCTATGCCGGCACCTACGACGGGCTTTACGTCATCAACGAAAAGACGCACTCCGTGCGCCATTTCCGCCAAAGCCTGTCCGACCCCTCCGGACTCTCGGACAACATCATCCACTCCTTATACCGCGACCGCGAAGGCGGCCTGTGGATCGGCACCATGTATGGCGGAGTGAGCTACCTGCCGCGCAACACCTTCATGTTCCGCAAATACCTGCCGCGCCCGGGACACAACTCTTTCTCCAGCAGGCGGGTGCGCGAACTGACCTGCGACGCCAAAGGCAACCTGTGGATCGGCACAGAAGATGCCGGGCTGAACGTGTTGGCGGCCGGAAAGGGCAAAGTGGCGCGCTATCCCCTCCCCGAGGCCGGGTCGGGCACCCAGGTGACGCTGGTGGTCAAGGCCTGTGGCGGCCATGTGCTCTGCAGCCTGTACAAGGACGGGCTGATAGCCATCGGGCCGGACGGGAAGTCCACCTACCACACGCTCAAAGACTTGGGCATAGGCTCTTCTACTTCGGGAAGCAGCATTTATGCCCTCTGCATGGACCACGAAGGCACGCTCTGGGCCGGATCGGATGCCGGCGTATTCCACGCCCCGAAAGGCACGCTCGCCTTCACCCCCGTACCCGAGCTGAAAGACCAATGGGTGTATGACATCATGCAAGCACGCGACGGCACACTGTGGTTCGCCACCATGGGAAAAGGCGTGTGGACCTACCAACCCAAGACCCGCAAGTTCGCCCACTACCTTTACCGGGAAAACGACCCGGAGTCCGTCAGTTCCAATTCCGTAACGTCTGTCATGCAGGACAGCAAGGGGCACATCTGGCTCTCCACGGATCGGGGCGGCATCTGCCGTTACAACCCCGGACAAAAGAATTTCACACGATATTCCATCCAAGAAGGCATGCCGGACGACGTGGCCTATAAGATTCTGGAGGACGACTTCGGCTACCTGTGGTTCGGCACCAACCGCGGTCTGGTCCGTTTCCGCCCGGAAACCAACGAGATCCGCGTGTTCACCATGAAAGACGGACTATGCAGCAACCAATTCAACTACAAATCAGCCGTGAAAGGGCCGGACGGCAACTTCTATTTCGGCACCATAGACGGCCTCGTCGCCTTCAACCCGAACATCCGGGAAGAGGCCACCCCCGTGCCGCCCATCTACATCACCCGCTTCTTCATCTCCGGAGAAGAAATGACCGCCCACACGGCCGACTCGCCGCTGGAAAAAAGCATCATCGGCACCGACGAAATCGTGCTGCCGCACGACAGGGCCAACATCAGCTTCGAAACGGCCCTGCTCTCCTACTCCACCTCGCAGACGAACGAATATTTCTACAAGCTGGAACCGATAGACACCCGCTGGATACGCACCAGCCAAGGCAACAACATCTCCTATGCCAACCTCGCGCCGGGCGAATACGTGCTGCACATCCGCGCCACGGCCGACGGATGGAAGGCCGGAGACACACAATATGCCGCCCGTGCGCTCAAACTGATCATTCTGCCCCCTTGGTGGGCTTCGGCATGGGCATATGTGGCCTATGCCATTTGCTTCGTGGCGGCCTTCTCGGGCTGGTTCTATTGGTACAGGAAACACAAGAACCGGCAATTTGCCGAAAAACAGAAACTTTTCGAAATAGAAAAAGAAAAGGAACTGAACCAGAACAAGGTGGAATTTTTCACGGAAATCGCACATGAAATCCGCACGCCGCTGACCCTCATCAACGGCCCGCTGGAAATCATCCGCGAAATGGACCTCAACAACAACAAACTGACCAAGAACCTCAACGTCATCGCACAAAACACCAAACGGCTGCTCAACCTGGCCTCGCAACTGCTCGACTTCCAGAAAATGGGCGCCCACAAACTGACCTTGAACTACGAAGTGGTCAATGTGACCGAACTGCTGACAGAAACAGTGGCCCGGTTCGAGCCGACATACACCCACCAACACAAGGAACTGAAGGTGGAACACGCCGAAAACGACATCATTGCACGCATAGACCGGGAAGCTATCACCAAAATCCTGAGCAACCTGCTCAACAATGCCCTCAAATATGGACAGGAACACATTGCCGTGCGGCTCGACAAGACGGACGGGAAAAATTTCTCGGTCAGCGTGGCCAGCGACGGGGAAAAGATTCCCGCAGAAAAGGCGGAACAAATCTTCGAACCCTTCTTCCAGGATCCTGAATACCAAAAGAAGAGGCAAGGAGTGGGCATCGGATTGACTCTGTCACGTTCCCTGGCACTGCTCCATAAAGGAGAACTCTACTTGGACACACAAGCTCCCGTGAACACCTTCATACTGACCATCCCGCTCAACATGGAGGACATCACGGTGCCAGAAAACGAACTTCTCAGTTCCGAAGACCAGCCCCTGGACGAGGCACCTGCCGCAGAAACCAGCCCCAGGGCCGGCATCATCCTTGTCGTGGAAGACGACGAAGGCATCCTCGCCTTCATGAAAGAACGACTCTCGGAATCTTTCATCGTGGAAACGGCCACCGAAGGGAAACAAGCCCTCGACATTCTGAACAGGGAACACGTGGACCTGATCATCAGTGACATCATGATGCCCGGCATGAACGGCTACGAACTTTGCACAGCCGTGAAAACCGACATCAACCTCAGCCACATCCCCTTCGTGTTCCTGACCGCGAAAAACGACATCGAGAGCAAGGTGCACGGACTGAAGGCCGGCGCGGAAGCGTATGTGGAGAAACCGTTCTCCTACGACTACCTGAAAGCGCAGATCATCTCGCTGCTCGACAACCGGCAGAAAGAACGCACCGCCTTCTCCAAACGCCCGTTCTTCCCCGTGCAGAACATGTCCATGAGCGAGGGCGACGAGGAATTCATGCAACAAGTGATGAAAGTCATCAACGAACACATGAAGGACGAAACCTTCAACGTGGAAGCACTGGCCGAAGAACTGGCCCTGAGCCGGTCCAGCCTGTTGCGCAAGCTGAAGACCCTCTTCAACATGTCCCCCATAGACTTCATCAGGCTCGTCAGGCTCAAGAAAGCCGCCGAACTCATACAAGACGGACGCTACCGGCTGAACGAAATCTGCTACATGGTGGGCTTCAATTCCCACTCCTATTTCAGCAAACTGTTCTGCAAACAGTTCGGCATGACACCGAAGGATTTCGAGAAGCAAGTGGCGGGGCTTCGCGAAAAAGTGCGCAATGCTCAAGGAAAAGATTTCGAAGCATTGGTCTCCCCGCAAATCACGCCGCGCCCGGCCAAGAAGGCACCGGAAGACAAAGGAAAGCCCCAAGCCCACGAAGAAGGGCACCCGCCGACCGCATGACCCAACGTCCGAAAAAGCAAATGCGCTAAATATTTCATTTTATGGCGCATCGTTTGTAACCGGGTTGTCCCTTCCGTCTTAACTTTGCAACGCATTACGTTGAAAAGCAAAAAACGGAAGAGAACAACCCGATTACTTTTATAAAAAATGAAAACCTTACGAACGATTACACAATGTGTCGGCCTTTGTGCCGTCCTGACTTGCCCGTGCACCATGCCGCTCCAAGCCAAAGTGACCTTCCCGGCTTTTTTCTCAAACAACATGATCATACAGCGGAACACGACCATGCAACTTTTCGGGAAAGCCAAAGCCAACAAAAAAGTTACCGTGGAAACCAGCTGGAACCACCAACGCCATGAAACCCGATCCGACGGAGAAGGCAACTGGTCCCTCACGCTGACGACTCCCGAGGCCGGAGGCCCCTACCGCATCACTTGCTCTGACGGGAAAAAGACCGTGCTGGAAAATGTCATGTCCGGAGAAGTCTGGTTCTGCTCCGGACAATCTAACATGGAAATGCCCCTGGCCGGATGGGGACGAATCAAGAATTTCGAACAGGAAATCGCAGCAGCCGACTATCCCGGCATCCGCCTGTTCCAAGTCAAGAAAGCCACGTCCGTGGCTCCGCTTCCCCCAGAGAGTGTAGAATCCACCATGGGAGGATGGCAGGAATGCGCCCCGACCACCGTGCCTGACTTCTCCGCCGTGGCCTATTTGTATGCCAGGGAACTCCACAAAAAATTAGGCATCCCCGTCGGAGTCATCGACTGCACTTGGGGAGGCACGCCCGCAGAAGCCTGGACTTCAGCCGAAACCCTCAAGGGGGTCATGGGTTACCAGGAAGACATCGCCCGGCTGGAATCCCTCGGGTTCGACCCGGACAAGGTGATGCAGGACTACCAACGCCAAATGGAAGAATGGAAGGCCGACATGGCCAAGACCGACAAAGGCTACCGCGACGGGAAAGAATGCTGGACCGCCGCCGAAGTGGACGACAGCGGATGGCCCGGCATGTCGCTGCCCGGATTCTGGGAAAAACAAGGCTTGCCCGGTTTCGACGGCAACGTGTGGTTCCGCAAGTTCGTAAACCTCCCTGCGGAATGGGCCGGAAAAGACCTGCAACTCAACCTGGGTGCCATTGACGATGAAGATGTCGTCTATTGGAACGGGGAACAAATCGCCAAAGGATCCGGATTCAACGTGCCTCGCCACTACACCGTGCCTGCCCGGCTGGTCAAATCCGGAAAAAACCTGTTGGCCATCAAAGTCACTGACACCGGAGCCGAAGGCGGATTCGGCGGAAAAGCCGAAGACATGAACGTCCGACTGAACGACAGCGCCAGCCCCATCTCCCTGGCCGGAGAATGGAAATACAACGTGGGCTGCTCCCTGGCCGACTTCCCGCCGACTCCGATATACCCCGGCCATTCCTCCTATCCCACGGTCTTGTTCAACGCCATGGTGCATCCCTGCCTGGCCTACCCCGTCAAGGGCGTGATCTGGTACCAAGGTTGCGCCAACGTGGGGCGCGCCGAACAATATGAATGCCTCTTCCAGGCTCTCATCCACGACTGGCGGAAACAGTTCGGAAACCCGGACATGCCATTCTACTTCGTGCAACTGGCCAATTACCTGGAACGCAAATCCGTGCAGCCTGATTCGCCCTGGGCCGCCCTGCGCGAAGCACAATCGAAGGCACAGCACCTGGCACACACCGGCATGGCCGGCAACATCGACATCGGAGAGGCCAACGACATCCACCCGAAGAACAAACAGGAGGTGGCACGCCGGCTGGCCGTCATCGCGCTCTCCGACACCTACGGGATGAACCTCCCCGCCCAGGCACCGGCCTACGACAGCTACACGACTGAAGAAAACGGACAGGTGCGCATCTCGTTCGTCCTTCCGGCACACGGGGAAAACTTCGAAGCCAACAGCGACATCAAGGGATTCACCATGGCCGGCCCCGACCGCAAGTTCTATCCGGCCAAAGCCCGCACCGAGGGCGACCAAGTGGTCGTCTACGCGCCCGAGGTCAAGACACCGGTAGCCGTCCGCTACGGATGGGCCGACAATCCGGAGTGCACCCTCCGCACACCGTCCGACCTGCCTGTCGCCCCCTTCCGCACCGACAACTGGTAATCCCATCATTAAAAACTATTCAGGAAAAAACAAAAAAACGAACCATTCATGAAAATTAAAAATGCCCTATCCGTGTGCCTGCTCATGCTGGCCCAGGCCGTGCACGCAGACCAATTCATACAGATCAACACAGACCGCACGGGACTGGTTCTCCGGGCAGAAGACGGAGGCCGCCTCTATCAGTCCTATTTCGGAAAAAGGCTCGCCCACGAAAGCGACTTGCAGAACCTGCCCAAGGGTACGGAAGCCTACCTGACCCACGGCATGGAAGACTATTTCGAACCGGCCATCGAGGTGCGCCACAACGACGCCAACCCCTCGCTGTTGCTCAAATACGTGTCGCACACCTCCAAAAGCGTACAGCCGGGAGTGGACGAGACCGTCATCACCCTGCAGGACGACAAATATCCCGTGACGGTGAAGCTGCACTACGTGGCCTACACGCAGGAGAACATCATCAAGACCTTCACCGAAATCAGCCACCAGGAGAAGAAACCGCTCAAGCTGGAACGCTACGCTTCCGCCATGCTCCACTTCAGCCGTCCGGCCTACTACCTCACCGAGTTCTCCGGCGACTGGATCTATGAGGCGACCATGAGCACCACGCCGCTCAACTTCGGCAAGAAGGTTCTCGACACCAAACTGGGCGCGCGCGCCAACATGTTCACCCCGCCCATGTTCATCCTCTCGCTCGACAAAGAGTCCACGGAGAACGAAGGGGAAGTCATCCTCGGCACGTTGGGCTGGACCGGCAACTTCCGTTTCACCTTCGAGGTGGACAACAAGAAAGACCTGCGCGTCATCGCCGGCATCAACCCGTATTTCTCGGAATACGAGCTGCCCAAGGGCGAGACCTTCCGCACGCCGGACTTCTACTTCACCTACAGCGAC